>JAJPJC010000486.1 GCA_021324445.1 Isosphaeraceae bacterium | reverse complement strand
ACTCGCCGTTGGTGGTCTTCCCAATCGCATCGTGCAGGGCCGCGATGGCCAGCGCCGGGGAATGGAGCTTCTCCGGCGGCACGCCGTCCAGCGCCGCGATCAGGTCGTCGGTCGTCGGCCCGCGGCACTCGGCGAGCGACCTCAGGGAGCGGCTCATCGAGCTGGCACGGTCGGTGTACCGGACAAACGATCGCCGGGCGACGGTGAAGCGGCGGATCTCCGAGCGACTGGGCTCGAGGATCGTCGAGGAGAAGGCCGGCGCCGCATCCGCTTCGGCCGTCGCCTCCGATCCGAGCCGGCCATCCTCGCGGCCGCTGTCGCAGCCCGCCGGCCTCGACTAGCTCGGTCACAAGAGGTTAAGTTATCGGAGTGCGATTCGGGTCGGTGGCCATTTGTGGAGTCGCGAGTGGCCAGGGAGGCGGCGGTCTTGACTCCGCGACCGCTGCGCTTCCGAGGCCGGCAACGGACTCCAGACCACGGGCCACGGACCAACGAAGTGATGCTGATCCAGCCCCCCGCGCGCGACATCCCTGATCCCGACCTCGACGGCGCCGCTCCGCCGGCCTTCGAGCCGCACCCCTGGCTGCGGAGCGGGCATGCCCAGACGATCGTCGGACGCTACTGGGCGGTGCCGCGCGCGCGACTGGAGGCAACCGCCCATCAAGTCGTCCTGCCCGATGGAGACCGCCTGGTGGTCCTGGAGTCGGTCCCGCCCGACTGGTCCAGCGCGCACCCAGCGGCCGTGCTGGTCCACGGCCTGGCCGGCTGTGCGGAGGCCCCGTACATGGTCCGGCTGGGCGTGCGGTTGGTCCGGCTGGGGATCCGCGTGGTCCGCGTCAACCTGCGCGGGGCCGGAGCGGGCTTCGGGCTGGCCCGGGGGATCTACCATGCGGGCCGGAGCGACGATGTGCGCGCGGTGCTCGACTGGCTGCATCGGCGCGGCGGCGGCGCGCCGATGGCCCTGATCGGCTTCTCCCTGGGGGCGAACCTCGTCTTGAAGCTCGCCGCCGAGGCCGCCGCGGTGCCGGCTCCCGGACTCGACTGCGTCCTGGCGGCCAACCCGCCGATCGACCTGGCGGCCTGCGCGCGGCGGATGGCCCAACCCGAGAATCGACTCTACGACTGGAACTTCGTCCGATGGCTCCGCGGCATGGTCCGCCGGCTCCATCGTCGCTTCCCCGAGCTGGGGCCCGTCGACCTGGATGGAGTCAAGACCCTCTACGACTTCGATGACCGGTACACGGCCCGCCGCAATGGCTTCGCCTCGGCCGACGATTATTATGAGCGGTGCAGTCTCCTGACCGCCCTGGCGCGGATCGCAGTCCCCGGCTTGATCGTGCACGCCCGGGATGATCCGTTCATCGCCCACGAGCCGTTCGAACGCGTCCCCCGGCCGGCGAACCTCGCCCTGGAGCTCCTCGGCCACGGCGGCCACCTGGGCTACCTCAGCCGCCGGCCCTGGCACGGCGACCGCCGATGGCTCGACGCGCGCCTGGCCGCCTGGCTGCAGGCGCACTGGGCTCTCGGCTAACGGGGGTTCCGGTCAGCGGCCCCGCGGCTTCTTGGGGAACTCGCCGCGGAGGAACTGGCTCAATTCCTCGGGGTTGTCCAGATCCAGCTCCAACGGGATCCAATCACCCGTCGACTCGTCGAGGATCGCGGCCTCTTTCTTCCCCTGGAGATTCATCCGCGGGTCGCACCAGATCAGACGATCATCCTCATTCGTAAACCCCTGTCCATCCCATTGCCCGATCCCACCGACGGCCTCGCGCAGCGCCGAGCGGACCGCATACACGGCGTCCTCGGCCTGGGGATGCTGAAGGATCGCCTCGGGGTAGATGCGGATGGCGTAGATCGCCCGGATCGTTTCCAGGTAGTCGCTGAGCCAGCGCACAGCCGAGGGGGGGCCGCCGGACTCGAGGCTGTCGATGAACTCGGCGACTTCCTCGGCACCCAAGGTATTGGGGCCTACCGGGTTACGCTCGATCGTCGCCCAGACGTCCTGGAGCGCGTGCAATTCCGGGCCGATGGCCAGGTAATTGCCGAGGGTTCCGGGATGATCCACCGACCAGATCGCCACATCGGGAACAGCCCGTTGCAGCGTGGCCAGGGGGATGTCCCGGTCATTGACAGTCAACAGGCGAAGGTAGTCACCCATCAGCCGACTCCGTCACCAGATGACCAACGCAGGCGGCCGAACCTCGCTCGGTTGGGGACGACGAGGGGCGGTCGTCGTTGGGTGCGCCGGCCCACGCCACGACGGAGGCTGGTTCCCGAAAGCCTCGCAAGAAATAGAGTAGCAATGCCCCATCGATCATGCAAGGGAAGAGGAACACCAGAACATCACCGGGACCCAGCCGGCCGGCGAGCTCTCCGGCGAGGACGCTCCCCAGCAGGGCGCCCAGTCCGGAGGTGCTCACCAGGAACAGGGACTGGGCGCTGGCCCGGAGGTGGGCAGGGGTCCGCCCATCCAGGTAGACCTGCCCGCCGACGGTGAAGCCGGCGATCCCGACGCCATGCAGCAGCGTGCCGCTGACGGCCAACCACAAGGGAGGATCCAGCGCCAGGCTCAGGAACCGCGCGAACCAGGCCGAGATCCCCAGCACCATCGTCCCTTTCGGCCCCAGCCGGCGCAGCAGCCAGGGCAAGGCGGCCAGCATGGCGATCTCGCTGGTCTGACCCAGGGTCATCGCCGTGCTGATCCAGGCCCGGGGCAGGCCGCGCGCTTCGAGGTAGCCCGGCAGGACCTGGAACTGCATCGGCGTGGTCAGATACAGGCCCAGCGACGTCAGCAGGAAGACCGCGACATCCGGCTGTCGCGCCAGGACCAGGGACTGCCGCAAGGCGCCCTCCCCGCGCGCGCCGACCGCCAGGGGCGGGGTGTGCGGCAGCGTCAGGCAGAACAGCGCGAAGGCCGCCGAGAGCACCGCCGCGATTCCCAGCGCTACGAACGCCCCGTGACCGGCCCGCGCCGTCCCGGTGGCCGCCATGACCAGCGAGACCACCCAGCCGGCCACCATCCACCCGGCCGTGCCCCAGAGCCGCACCCCACCGAATTCCCGCCCCGGATCGTCGAGGTTCCGCAGCGCCAGGGAGTTGCACAGCGCATACGTGGACGCCGTCAACGCCCAGTAGGCCAGGAACACTCCCAGCAAGCCGGCCGCCGAGTTGACCCACCCCGCGGCCACCACCGCCAGCAACCCGGCGCCCAGCGCCGAGACCAGGGCCAGAAAGCGCTGCGTCGCCATCAAGCGGTCCACCAACTGGCCGGCGCCCAGGGGCACCGCGGCCGATCCGATCGCCTGCGTGGCGAAGATCCAGCCCCGGGCGCGGCCGCCGATCCCCAGGTCCGCCAGGTGGACCGCCAGCAACGGCCAGAACGCACCCTGCACGCCGTAGACCAGGGCCATCATGACCGCCAACCGCCAGCGTTTCCCTCGGTTCATGACGCGCTCCCGTCGAGCTGCGGCTCAGTCGTCGTCCGGTGGAAGGCCGCGCCTGGCCCGGCGCTCGGCTTTCTTCTCGATCCGTTCGAGCCGCCGGGCTTCGCGGCGGTGCCGGCGGTCCTCGGGGCTGGGACTCCCGGGCTGGTCGGCCTGGGGAGGACCGGGCGGCGGCGTTCGCGCCTGCCGGCGGGCAGGGAGACCCTCCAGCAGGCGCAGGAGGCCCGCGGCGCCGCTGGCCACCGAGTTCTCGAGCAAGTCCGACCCCAGGGACTTGAGCCGCTCCTTCAAGGCGAGCTGGTCGATCTTGGGCTGCTTCAGCGTCCCTCGGATCGGCAGCTCGAACTGGGCCGTCCTCAACACGGACGAGAGGACCGGCATGTCGGCGCGAGGTGGGTTGAGCGTGAATCGGGCCACCAGGTCGAGCCTCTTGTCGAAGGCGACCGAGCCCTCGAGCCCGACCGTGGCCACCTGTCCCAGCGGGATGACCAGCCCGCGCTGATAGACCTTCCCCTCGGCGATCCGCAGCGAGATCGGGTTGCGCAGTACGAGCATCGGTTGGCTGCCGCGATCCGGCAGCAGACTCAGCAGGTCTTCGGCCAGGGGACCGGGCAGGAATCGGACCTCGTCGAAGAGTACGTCGCCCTCGACCCGCGCCGGCGTTCCGGCCGGGGCGAGGATGGGGAATTCCGCGTCCAGCCGCTGCACCGACACGCGGCCCTCGACGCGCGTCGCGCCGTCCAGGATCGGGGCGGCATACGCCAGGACGCGGTGCGAGACCTCGTCGTTGACGATCGCGTTCTCCAGCGTCGAGGACGACCCTAGCCTGAGCCGGAATGGCCCCTCGCCCTCCTGGATCCACTGGGGCTCGAGATGGAGCCGACCCTCGTTGAGCCGCGCGTCGATCGGGTCGAAGCTGAGCCGGCCATCGGCCGCCCGGAGCACCACCGACGTCTGGGCCAGCCGCATCCCGAAGAGGTCGAGGGTATCGATCTGGAGGCCCAGCTCTCCGCCCAGCTTGTCGGCCGTTTCGTCCCCGGACGCGTCGCCGATGGTCCCGGCCAGTCGCCAGCCGCGCGGCCGGCCGGCGATCCGCGCGTTCGGCTCGACCGCGCGCACCAGCATCGCCTGGAGGGCCGGCCAGTCGGGCTCGAGCGACCCGGCGAGGTCCAGCCGGGGGCGTGTGGTCGCCCGGTCGATGTGGCCGGACCCGCTCAACCGCCCGCAGGGTGCCGTCAGGACCAGTTCCGAGATCGCCACTCGGTCCGAGCGGGGCTCATAACCGACCTTCGCCGAGAGGCCGAGGTCCCCATCCCGCCACGCGCCGCCCTCGTCTCGGCGCGGACTCGACCCATCCCCGGCCATCGCGGCCAGGGGCAGGGACAGCTCGAGCCGTTGCGACGTCCAGCGATCCGCGTCACCCTCCACTTCCCAGGCGGCCCGGACCGTCTCGAGGCGGACCGAGCGTGAGGGGACCCGCGCAACGGTCGCCGCCAGGTGCGAAATCTGGGCGTCCCCGACCAGCCGCCACCGCGCCGATTGCCGATGGGCATCCAGGGTCCCGTCGAGCGAACCGTGCGCCTCGACCCCGGCAGCCGCCAGCGCCCAGGGCCATCGCGAGGCCCTCAGCGCGATCTGCGCCTCACCGGGGACGGCCGCCGATCGTTGGGAACTTCCGGTCAACTCCAGGCGGCCCGGCGCGCCGATGAGCCCGGTCCGCGCCAGGCGGACTGTCCAGGTAATCGGTTGGGGATCGACGGGCAGGTCGAGCACGATGTCCGCCTCGTCGGCCACGACCGGCTCGGCAAACGCGGGATCGCGGAAGCAGAGCCGACCGCGCTCGACCGTGATGACGAGCCGGCGCTGGGGGTGCGCGCGGATGATCGGCTCGAGCGTCTGGTAGAGGTCCACGGTCCCGTCCGCCGCTCGCTCGATCTGGAGGTCGCCCTGGAGGACTCTCAGGGTCGCGCTGCGGGGCCGAGCGAACACGATCTGCCAGAGATTCCAGTCGAAGACGGCCCGGGGTGCGGCCACCAGGCGGTCGCCCTGGGCATCGCGGAGCACGACGTCGCGGATCTCGGTGGGCCCGAACCAGGAGAAGCGGATGGCGGCGAACTCGACCGAGCTGGGCGCCAGGATCGCGTTGGCCCGGGCGGCCAGGAGTTGCCGCGCGCAGCTCCAGCCCAGGACCCAAGGCAGCGCCGCGAACAGGCCGGCGTCGGCAAACAGCACCACCAGGGCCGCCATCAGCCAGCCGCGGCGAGCCCGAGTGCGGTCTGTGGATCGCGTCTTTCGCCTCATGTCTCGACACCTGGAGACCTTCGGTCCGGCCCTGGGCGGGGTCGGGAGCCCCGCGCCTAACCATTCGGACTTCGTTCAAAATCTTGAGAGATTGGACCATTCTACCCGGATGGCCGATCGGGGCGCCAGGATTCTCCGGGGTCCGCAACTGCAACCGTTCACGAGTCGGTGGTGACAAGCGTGCAGCAAGCGTCGAGCCACGAAGTGACTTCCCGGATGTGTCGGTCGATCCGACCGAAGCGCGCTGCGCCGGCCGAGGGGCGGCGGCTGTACTCGTCGCTGTTGAGCATGGCCGTCACGCTTCAATCCACGCCCCCGGACGGGGGGCGACCTGAATAATGGCACCCATGGCCTGACGTTCAACATGTTTCAATCCACGCCCCCGGACGGGGGGCGACCGCACTCGCGCAGGTGACCGGCCAGGCGGTCCAGGTAGTTTCAATCCACGCCCCCGGACGGGGGGCGACCCACGTTTCGCCGGTGTGATACTCCAGGTGCGCGAAGTTTCAATCCACGCCCCCGGACGGGGGGCGACGCAGAAATGCAGCCCAGTTCGGAGGACCCCGGCCGGTTTCAATCCACGCCCCCGGACGGGGGGCGACATGGTGACCGTGTACGTGCCCGCGGTCCCGACATTGTTTCAATCCACGCCCCCGGACGGGGGGCGACGTGCTCCCGGTCCAGGTAATCGATCAGCCGCTGGAGTTTCAATCCACGCCCCCGGACGGGGGGCGACGTAAGCGACCAGCGTCCCGGCGGCGACCGGAATGTTTCAATCCACGCCCCCGGACGGGGGGCGACGTTGACGCCGACCGCGAGGACCTCGGAGGTCCCGTTTCAATCCACGCCCCCGGACGGGGGGCGACGCCTGGTCCCATGCCTTGATGACAAAGCTGGTGCTGTTTCAATCCACGCCCCCGGACGGGGGGCGACGTGGTGGCCTCCCACGACCCGGCCTACCGCGAGGGTTTCAATCCACGCCCCCGGACGGGGGGCGACGCGGTGGATGTGCGCGGCTACGTGATGTTCGAGGTTTCAATCCACGCCCCCGGACGGGGGGCGACCGCGCGGGCGAAGCGGATCCTGCGGAGTGATTTGTTTCAATCCACGCCCCCGGACGGGGGGCGACGCCCGCGCCCGGATGCGGGCCGAGACCGCGCTGACGTTTCAATCCACGCCCCCGGACGGGGGGCGACGCCGGCTCCGCGGCCATGCTCATGCTCCGGCCCGTTTCAATCCACGCCCCCGGACGGGGGGCGACTTCCGTGACGCACGACCAGGAAGTCCCAGCATGTTTCAATCCACGCCCCCGGACGGGGGGCGACCGGCCGGCCGCCGGTGCCTCGGCCGCCCCGATGCCGTTTCAATCCACGCCCCCGGACGGGGGGCGACTAGGCGGTGCCGTTCTCTGATGTGCCCGGATTGGTGTTTCAATCCACGCCCCCGGACGGGGGGCGACTCAATGCCGTGGGTGACCACCGTGGTGGTCACGACGTTTCAATCCACGCCCCCGGACGGGGGGCGACACCGGCCCGCCGAGCGGCCGGTCGATGGCTGAAGGTTTCAATCCACGCCCCCGGACGGGGGGCGACTAGGCGGTGCCGTTTTCCGATGTGCCCGGATTTGATCAGCGTCAATTAGAATTCCCTGCTGACGTCAATTAGAATTCCCTGGTCCGCGGGTAGTGTACAGGCCGCTTGGATCGCGGTCGTTTCCAGCCGTTTTCGCCTT
>JAJPJC010000210.1 GCA_021324445.1 Isosphaeraceae bacterium | reverse complement strand
CCTCTGGCCGATGTTCCCGAAGACGCCGATGAATCCGCGGATCTACGGCAAGGCCACTCGCGACGGATATACCATCGAGAAGGTCGTGCTCGAGACGTTCCCGGGCTTCACGCTCAGCGGCAATCTCTATCGGCCGATCGGGACGACGGGCAAGGTTCCGGGCATCCTCTGCCCGCACGGGCACTGGTCCGACGGCCGGGTCAATCCCGAGGTCCAGCAGCGCTGCATCCGATGGGCCAAGCTCGGCTGCGTGGTCTTCCTGTACGACATGGTCGGGTACAACGACAGCAAGCCGTTCCCGCACGCGTTCCTCAACGATCGGTTGCGGCACTGGGGGCTGAGCCTCCCCACGCTCCAGACCTGGGACAGTATCCGTGCGCTCGACTGGCTCAGCGCACTGCCCGACGTCGATCCGGCGCGAATCGGCTGCACCGGCGAATCGGGCGGGGGCACCCAGACCTTCCTGCTGACGGCCCTGGACGACCGCATCACGGTCTCGGCGCCGGTGGTCATGGTTTCCGACACGTTCCAGGGGGGCTGCGCGTGTGAGAACGCCGCCGGGCTGCGGTTGGGGACCGACAACGTCGAGTTCGCCGCGATGTGCGCCCCACGGCCCCTGATCCTCGTCGGCGCCACCGGCGACTGGACCGCCAAGACGATGGAGCGCGCCTTCCCCGCGATCCGAGGCGTCTACTCCCTGGTCGGCTCGATCGACCGGGTGCAGGCTCAGGTCTTCGACTTCCCGCACAACTACAACCAGACCAGCCGCAACGCCGTGTATGCGGCGATGGGTCGCTGGCTCCTGGGCATCGACGACTCGGCCAAGACCAAGGAAGGCCCCCAGCAGCCGGAGAAGCCGGAGGCCCTCTTCACCTTCGATGCCCAGCATCCCGCTCCACCGAATCGGAAGACTCCCGAACAGCTCGAGGCGTACCTCATCGAGACCCTGCGGCACCTGCTCGACGACCTCTCCCCTGCGTCGGGACCCGCGCGCTGGGAGGCGGCTCGGCGGCTGCTCCTGACCAGCCTGAAAGTCCGGACCGGCATCGAGAACCCGCCGGCCGACCAGCTCAAGTGGCGCGAGCTTCGGCACATCACGCGCGAAGGGCTGACGATCGTCCACGGCCTTCTCGGCCGCGCGTCGACCGGCGATGCGGTCCCGGTCGTCCGGCTGATCCCCGCGCGCCCCTCGGGGCGGCTGACCATCCTCGCCCATCCGACCGGGAAGGCGGCCCTGGCGACAGCGTCGGGCGCGCCGACCGCCCTGGTGCGCGCCTTGCTGGCCCGCGGTCAGGACGTCGTCGGGTTCGATCCGCTGTTCGTCGGCGAGTCGCTCGACCCCCGGGAGCCCATCGCGCATCGCCCCGAGGTCGAACACTTCGAGACCTACAACCCGGCCCCCGCGGCCGACCAGATGCAAGACCTGGCCACCGTACTCGCCTGGGTCCGGGCACAACCCGAGATCCGCGAGGTCAGCCTGGTCGCGCAGGGCCTTTCCGGCTACCAGGCCCTGGTGGCTCGCCCGGTCGTGGAGGGACTGGCGCGGACCGTCATCGAGCTGGCAGACCTCCCGCCCTCGCGGCGCTCGGACGAGTGGCCGGCAACGATCGACCTGCCCGGCGTGGAGCAGTTCGGCGGCGTCAAGGCCGCCGCGGCCCTGGCGGCGCCGGCGCCCCTGTGGCTCTTCGGCAACACCAAGGCGCTCGACGCCTCCTGGCCCCGGACCGCATATCAGCTCGCCGGCGCCTCCCACTTACTGCGGATCGATCGGAATGAGCCTGACCCCGCAGCGATTGCCCGATGGGTTGACCAGGGAGAATGATCGGCCCCGCTTCCCTGCGTCAGACCTCCAACTCCCCCGCGCCCTCCAGCGACTGGGAAGACTCCAGTTGCCCGGCGCGCTCCAGCGCCTTGTAATGCACGAACGAGTAGATCACCGGGATGAGGCCCGAGACGATGAGGATGACGACCGAGGCGAGGATCGACACACCCAGGAGCGTCAGGACGAAGCCGATCAGTCCCCCGGCGGTCATGACCCAGGCCGCCAGGCGATGGGTGTCGTTCCAGACGCGGTCGCTGGCCAGGGTCCAAGGCACGCGGACGCCGATGTAGAAGTTCTTGCGCACCTTCCCCAACTGGTTGCCCATCAAGGCAAAGAAGAGGAAAAGGCCCGCCAGGAATCCACTGCCGAGGTCGACCCTCCGTCCGGCGTGGACGCTCTGATACACCGTATAGAGCAGCACGCCCTGCATGTAGGCGAACAGACCCAGCACGATGTCCATGATGTACAGGTACGTGGGACGAAACGCATCAACCTCGAAGTGCCGGGGGGACAGCGCCGGCAGGAAGTAGAACAGCACGAGCAGACCGCCCATCCACGCGGGCAACAGGAACAGGGTCCATTTGCCCCCGTAGCCATCGACCTTGCCCTCGATGTTCCAGTGGGTGGGGATCCGGTCGGGCAGGCCCGGATAGAGCCAGACCGGGGCCATGATCGAGGCGGCGAGGAGAAGGAACCCAATGATCCAGTAGACGCGCGTCATGTTCGGGTGTCTCCGTCTTCGCTGTTCTTGATGCCGAGATGGTCCCACAGCCGCGTGAGCACATCCTCCAACACCGTTGTATTCAGCGAGTAGAAAATCTGCTGGCCGTCGCGCCGGCTCCGGATCAGCTCGGCCTCCTTCAAGACCGTGAAATGGTGCGACATCGACGGCTTGGTCATGTCGAAGGACGATGCCAGCTCGCCCGCCGTCCGCTCGCCCCCGGAGAGCAGCCGGAGGATCTCGCGCCGGGTTGGGTCCGACAACGCCTTGAAGACCGCGTTCAACCCCATGGTTTCCAATCCATTCGTCCGGACCGGAGATTTATTTAGAAGTCCGTCTAATTATCCGGCGGGGCGAGGGCCGGGTCAAGGGTCGAGGGCTGGTGGGTGAAGCGGGCGGGGGAAGGTCTCGACCAAGGCCGACCTCATAGAGTTCACGATGCCCCAAGGCATGCATCCGAACCGAGTCGGGCCGAAACTACGCGAAATCGATCCGTTGCCGAGGGCCGATCGCTGGGGCGCGGTCTCGGAGCTCGACGACCAGCGCCTCGGGATCAGTCGAGACGAGGAGGAGGTTCAAGACCTCTGGGCGGAGGAAGCGTTCGGTGACCGCGTGGTCGAGCAGAGACAGCAAGGGGTCGAAGTAGCCGGCGACGTTGAGGATGCCGATCGGCTTGCGGTGTAGGCCCAACGCGGCCCAGCTCAGGGTCTCGAAGAACTCCTCGAAGGTCCCGATCCCGCCGGGCAGGGTGAGGAATGCGTCGGCGCGGCGGGCCATCAGCGCCTTGCGCTGGTGCATGTCGGCGACGACGTGCAGTTCGGTCAGGCCGTTGTGGGCGACCTCCTCGTTGGCCAGGGCCTCGGGAATCACGCCGATGGCCTGGCCGCCGCTTCCGAGGACGGCGTCCGCGACGATCCCCATCAGCCCGACCCGGCCGCCGCCGTAGACCAGCCCCAGGCCCAGTCGCGCCAGCGCCCGGCCCAGCCGCCGGGCCGCCGCTGCGTACTCGGGATTCGTTCCCGCCGCGGAGCCGCAGTAGATGCAGAGGGTCTTCATGCGCGGCCGTTGGCACAGGGCTCGACCCGGCGGTCCTGACAGCGGATCCGCCGCGAAGGGGGTTCCCAGGCCCCCTACCCACTGGTCAGTGCTCGGTGGGAAGCGATATTGTATCAAACTGCCGACTGTGGGGGCGAGATCGCTCCGGGACTCTGAGCTCCCGGTTGTCCACCAAGGATCTAGCCGATGCGTGCCGCCTATATCGAGCAGACCGGGCCCCCCGAGGTCATCCAGGTGGGTGAGCTGCCGCGTCCCGAACCGGGGCCCGGACAGGTGCTCGTCCGGGTTCACGCCGCCGCGCTGAACCCGATCGACCTCTACATCCGATCGGGCCTGGTCGCAACGCCGCTGTCCTTCCCCTATATCATCGCCTGCGACGTGGCCGGGACGGTCGATCAGGTGGGACCCGGGTGCGCCCGCTACCGCGCCGGGGATCGGGTCTGGGGCTCGAACCAGGGGCTGCTCGGCCGTCAAGGAGTGGCGGCCGAGTATGCCGCCGTCGATGAGGAATGGCTGTACCCGACGCCCGCGCTGCTGCCGGATAACGAGGCCGCGGCGATGGCCCTGGTGGGGATCACGGCTCATCTGGGCCTCTTCCAGTTCGGCCGGCTTCAGCCCGGCGAAGTCGTGTACGTCCCGGGGGGCAGCGGCGGCGTCGGATCGATGGTCGTCCAGATGGCCAAGGCCGTGGGGGCGCGCGTCGCCACGGCCGCGGGGAGTCCCGAGCGGCTCGAGCTCTGCACGCGCCTGGGCGCGGATCTCGCCCTCAACTACAAGACCGAGGACATCCCCGCGAGGCTCCGTGAGTTTGCCCCCGAGGGCATCGACGTCTGGTATGAGACCCAGCGCGAGCCCAACCTCGAGGTCTCGATCCCCCTGCTCCGCAAGCACGGCCGCATGATTCTGATGGCCGGGCGCACCGCCAAACCGGTCCTCCCCCTGGGCGCTTTCTATCCCCGGAATTGCGCCCTACTCGGATTCGCCATGTTCAACGCGACACCGGAGCAGCAGCGCCGATGCGCCGCCGACATGATCCGATGGATCGAGGAGGGCCAGCTCAAGCCGATCATCGGCCGGCCCTTCCCCCTGGCGGCGGCGGCCGAGGCCGAGCGGTTCCTGGAGGAGAACACCCTCAAGGGCGCGGGTGCCCTGGCCGGGAAAGTCGTTCTGGAAGTAGGCAGTGGGCAGTAGGCAGTTCTCCATTTGTCCGTGGTCCGTGGTCCGTGGTTCGCTTCGCGGGCTGACTCGCCTAAACCGGGAATGTTGAGGCACTCGAAGCACGGCGACGACGGCGCCACGGAGCGGCAGCTCCGACAACGGACCACGGACCACGGACCACGGACAAAAGAAGACCATGAATCTCCTGACGACCTTCGCCGGCTCGATGATGGAAGGGTTCCTCCCCCGCGGCTGGGACCTGGCCAAGATTGACGCCTGTTGCGCCCAGCCGCCCGGCGCGATCCAGGAGCGGCAGCCGTGGTGGCATCCCCGATTCGAGCCGGTGCCGTGTGGCTCGGTCGCCGACTTCGACGTCATGATGGGCCACGAGATCGCCACGGCGATCCGGCAGACGCGCGACCAGGATCGGCCGGCCGCGCTGATCTTGCCCGTGGGTCCGATGGGCATGTACCGCTGGGCGGTTTACTTCCTCAAGGAGTGGGACGTCGCCTGCGACCATGTCTTCGGCTTCAACATGGACGAGTGGAGCGACCGATCCGGGGCCACCCTGCCGCCCGAGAATCCTGGCGCGTTCCAGCACGCGATGCAAGCGGCCTTCTACGGGCCGCTGGGAGCGCGGACCGTCCCGGAATCGCAGCGCTGGTTCGCCACCGCCGACCGCCTGCCGTTTTATGCCGAGCGGATCGGCGAGCTGAAGGCCAAGGGGGCGGAACTCGTCGTGATCTTCGGGATCGGCCGCGTCTGCCACATCGCCTTCTGGGAGCCCCACTTCGCCGGGGAGTTCGCCACTCTCGAGGAGTGGAAGGCGCAGACCCATCGCCTCGGCGCACGGCTCCATCCCTTGACCATCGAACAGAACGCGCTGACCAGCTTCAAGAGCCGGACCACGCTGGTGCCCGCGTTTGCCAATACCATCGGCCCGGGACTCTTCCTCGAGGCCGACCGGATCATCGGCGGGGCCGAAGGGGTCTTCGAGCGCGGGATGCAGTGGCAGGGCGCCAGCTTGTGGATGACCCTCCGCTACGGACCCGACCCCTGGGTCCCCAGCTCGTTCATGCCCACGCTCCCCGGCCGGCTGTTCTACCACACCGCACTGGCCGGCCCACTCGAGCCCGAGATGAACTGATCAGAACTCCCTCGTGTATCCGGCCGTCCAGCCGCCGTCAACGGTCAGGATGTGACCGTTCATGTAACTGTTCTCCGGGTCGGCCAGGAACAGTGCGGCGACCGCGATCTCCTTCGTCTCGGCGGGTCGGCCGAGCGGGATGTGAGCGAGCATCTGCTTGACGGAGTCGTGGAACAACCCCCCTTCGCCGTAGAAGAGCTGGCGCGTGCCTTCGGTCAGGGTCGAGCCGGGGGCGATCGCATTGACGAGGATGCCGTGGGGGCCCAGCTCGATCGCCATGGCCCGGGTCAGGTTGACCACGCCCGCTTTCGCGGCCACGAAGCCGCACTGAAGGCGCAAGGGGACCAAGCCCGCGATTGAGGCGATGTTGATGATTCGCCCCGAGCCTTGCGCCCGCATCACCCGGGCGGCGAACCGGCTCACGTCGTACAGCCCCGTCAGGTCGACGGCCAGGATGCGATCCCACTCCTCGCGCGGGAACTGGTCGATCGTCACGCGATGGGCCATCGTGTTGACGCCCGCGTTGTTGACCACGATGTCCAGCCGCCCGCAGCTCGCGACGATCCCATCGATGGCAGCCTCGATCTCCTCGGTTCGCGTGACGTCCAGCGCCTGACCGAGCGCACCCGGCACGCCCGACGCGGCCTCGCGGACGCCCGACTCGTCGATGTCGGTGTAGACGACCCGGCTGCCATTGGCCGCCAGGAGATCGGCGATCGAACGGCCGATCCCCCGGGCCGCTCCGGTCACCAGACTGACCTTGCCCGACAGGTTGCACCGCATCGAGTTGCCTCCATCAGGGGATCAACGCCGGTCCAGGATTCTCGATCAGTCGAACCAGGGCCTGAAGGAATCGCGCCGCAGGCGCGCCGTCGACGATGCGGTGGTCGAACGTCAGGCTGAGGCGCATCCGCTCGCGGGCGACCACCTGGTCTCCGGCCATGACCGGCTCCCGGGCGATCCGGCCCAGGCCCAGGACGGCGCACTCGGGCGGGTTGATGATCGGGGTGAAGGTCTCGATCCCGAAGGTGCCCAGGTTGGTGATGGTGAACGTGCCCCCCTGCATCTCGTCGGCTCGGAGCCGTCCGTCTCGGGCTCGCTGGACGAGGTCGCGCGAGCGCTCGACGATTTGCCCGAGCGAAAGCGCCGCCGCGCCCCGGATCACCGGGACGAGCAGGCCCTCCTCCGTGTCGACGGCGATCCCGATCTGCGGCTCGTCGGGGATCACGAGGCGATCCTCGTCCCATCGGGCATTCAGCACCGGGTGCTCCCGCAGCGCCATCGCGGTGAGCTTGACGAGGAAGTCGGTGTAGCCGGGCAGGTCGCGGCCCTCGGGGGCGACCGCCTGGAATTGCCCGCGGAGATTCACCAGGTTGGTCGCATCGGCGGTGGTGGTCAGGGTCACCGGGGCGGTCGTGCGACGGCTCTCGACCATCCGCGCCGCAATTGTCCGGCGGATCGACCCGATGGGGACGGTTCGCCCTGGCGTCGCCGGACCCGCGCCATCGGGGCGCGGCGGGTGGGGCGGCGCGCCGGCGGGGCGAGCCTGAGCCCGGTCGCGAACAGCCCCCAGGACGTCGACCTTGCGGATCCGGCCCGTACTGCCGCTGCCCTGGAGCTGCGTCCAGTCCACGCCCAGCTCGCGCGCGACCCGCCGGGCCAGCGGCGAACTGCGCGGCCGGTCGCGACGAACCCGACGCTCGATGGGCTCAGCCGCCGATGTCGCCGACGCCACCGAGGCCGCCGCGACGGCACGCCGGCCTTCAGCGACCGGGGCGTCGCCCACGACCGGGTCGGCCTCCCCCGGACCCAGCAGATAGCCGATCACCGCGCCGACGGCGACGCGTTCGCCGTCCTTGGGAGCCGCCGGGGGGATCCGGAGGATGCCCGCGTCATTCGCTTCGATGTCCTGGGTCGCTTTCTCACCCTCCAGGGTGAACAGCGGGTCGCCCGCGCGGATCGGCTCACCGTCTCCCTTGAGCCAGCCGACGAAGACCCCCTCCTCCATGTTCCAGCCGAGCCGGGGGATGGTGATGGCGATGGCCATGGCGTCACGCTCACTCGCGGATCAGGTCGCGGACGGCGCGGGCGATCGCGTCCGCATTGGGGACGACGGCGGCCTCGAGCGGGGGGCTGTACGGGGTCGGGGTGTGCACGCCGTTGAGTCGCCGGATCGGGGCATCGAGATCGTCGAACCCGAGATCCGCCATCCGGGCCGCGATCTCGGCACCGACGCCCAGCGGCGCGAAGTCTTCGTCGACCACCAGCAGCCGGCCGGTCTTGCGAACCGATTCGTGGATCGTCTCGAAGTCCAGGGGCGCGATGGTGCGCGGGTCGACCAGCTCCAGGGAGATTCCCTCCCGCTCGAGCACCTCGCGGGCTTTCAACGCTTCGTGGACCATCCTGGCCAGCGCGACGACTGTCACATCGGTCCCCTCGCGGACGACGGCCGCGCGGCCGAACTCGATCTCGTACTCGTCTTCCGGCACAGGTCCCTTGATGCTGAGCACCTCGCGGTGCTCGATGAAGAGGACCGGATCGCGACAGTTGAGCGCGCGCTTGAGCAGCCCCTTGGCGTCATAGGGCGTCGAGGGGAGGACCACGCGCAGGCCCGGGAAGTGGGCGAACATCGCGTAATAGTTGCCCGAGTGGTGGGTCGCGGCCGAGTGCCCGATCCCGACGCAGCCCCGCAGCAGCACGGGCATCGCGATCCGCCCGTGGCTCATGTACTGGACCTTGGCGATCTGGTTGAGGATCTCGCCGACGGCGTCGAGGGCAAAGTCGATGAACATGAAGTCGACCACCGGGCGCGTCCCGGTCATGGCGGCGCCGCCGGCCAGACCGGTGAACCCCCGTTCGCAGATCGGCGTGTCGCAGAGGCGCACCGGTCCGAACCGATCGAACAGCCCGGTCGTCGTCGCGAAGTTGCCGCCCCGCTTGCCGATCCCCTCGCCCATGACAAAGATCCGGGGATTCCTGGCCATCTCCTCCGAGAGGGCCTCGAGCGTGGCCTTCATGAACGTCAGCTCGCGGCCTCCCGGCTGTGGCGGCGAGTTGCGGATCGGAACCGTTCTGGGCTCCCCGGCCGGCTGGGCGTAAACATGGTCGGCCGCCGTGGCGGGATCCGGCCAGGCGCTCGACTCGGCAAACTGGATCGCCTCGACGATCTGGGACTCGACTTCCTGGTCGATCGCCTGGAGCTCGTCCTCGACGGCCATGGACTCCTCGACGAGGAGCTGGCGGAGCCGCTGGATCGGGCAACGGGTCTTCCAGAGCTCGACCTCCTCGCGGGTCCGGTACGTATAGTCGCCCATGCCTTCGGCGTGGGGCCGGGTGCGATACGTCTTGCACTCGATCAAGGTGGCGCCCCCGCCCCTCCGGGCTCGTGTCACGGCCTCCTGGGCAGCCTCCGAGACGGCCAGCACGTCGTTGCCGTCGACCTCGATCCCGGGCAAGCCATACGATTCGGCCCGGCCGGCGACGCCGGGGTTGCCGCTGGCGTATTGAAAGGGGACCTCGGTGGCGAACTCGTTATTCTCGCAGACGAACAGGACCGGCAGCTTCCAGATGCTGGCCATGTTCAGCCCTTCGTGGAACGCGCCGTTGTTGACCGCGCCGTCACCGAAGAAGGCCACGGCGACTCGATCGGATTCCAGCAGCTTGAAGCTGTAGCCGGCGCCGGCGGCCTGGAGGATGCACGGGCCGACGATCCCGCTGGTGCCCATCAAGCCGACCTCGGGGGCGAACAGGTGCATGCTGCCGCCGCGGCCGTGCGAGCAGCCGGTCGCGCGGCCCAGGAGCTCGGCGGCCAGCGCCCGCGGCGCGACCCCCTTGGCCAGCGCATGGCCATGACCCCGGTGCGTGCTGAAGACCACATCGTCGGCACGCAGATGCGCGCAGACCCCGACCGCGATCGCCTCCTCGCCGACATAGGTGTGGCAGGCGCCGTGGACCAGCCCCCGCTGATGCGCCCGCGCCAGGTGCTCCTCGCACCGCCGGATCGTCTGCATCTGCCGGTAGAGACCCAGCAGCCGCTCGGCCTTCAGCCCCGCCCCGGAAACCACGGTCGCCATCAGTCGGTTGCCTCTTGGTCGCCAGTCCCGGCCGGTCCCTGGTCCGACCGATGCCCTACCGGCCCTCCACTCTAACGCACGCCGGGGCCCGTTGCACCAGGTCAGATTGAACGGGATCTGATCCTGCCTGGCCCGCTCGGCCAGGATGAGGGTCGTGGCCCGATCTCGGACGGGCTCGCCGGGACCGGCGCTCAGTTCCCTGGCCGTCGGTGATACCTGTAGTCATGAGACGGGATCGGTAACTCGAGATGCCGGGACAGCCATGATCGGCAAGGGGTCACGAAGAGTTGCCGCGGGCGGCCGGGCGCGGGACGATGGGGGGACGTGGAACGGTTGGCCTACCGATTCGACTATCCGGGAGTGGGCCATGCGACTGCCCAGGATGACGATCCGGAGGTGGATGATCCTGGTCCTCGTGATCGCGCTGTTGATCGTGTCCGGACGATGGGGCTGGAGGATGTCGAGGGTCTACGGGCTGAAGGCCGTTGACCACAGCGCCAAGGAGCAGAGAGCTCGGCTGACGCTCAAGATGATGCAAATGCCTCCGCCTTCGAGCACCCGAATTCAGCGGCAGGTCTCCAGCCGCGTAGTGACTGCCCTGGCGAATCGTCCGGGGTCGAAAGACTTGCTGGCCGTCTGGGAAGGGCCGCGCATCGAGGAGTTGTCCCCAACGGCTCTCCAAATTGCCCGTCGCGAGGCATTGGAATGGGAGGAACTCGTCACGTATCGCGCGCGGATGCGGCGGAAGTATGAGTGGGCCGCCTGGTTTCCTTGGCTACCCGTCTGGCCAGATCCTCCGGAGCCGAACTGAGCGCAGATGGGCATGGCACCCGTTCCGATTCTTGACTATCCTCTAGGTCGGGCTGGCATCGACCCAACTCGATCCTTCGCCACGACAGGAGCCGGTCATGGATCCTGGGCCTTCGATCTCCCGCAGAGGTTTCGTCGGACTCGCTGCCTCGGGCACCGCGCTGGCGCCTTTCGCGGGGTTCAGCCCATCGAGCCACGCCCAACCGGCTGGTGGCTCGCGCGCCGACCCGTGGCTGGGGCTCAAGGTGGGCATCGCCTCCTACAGCTTCAACCGGCTGCCCCTGGAGGCCGCCATCCAGGGCGTCCGCCGGGTCGGTGTCAACTATGTCTCGATCAAGGACGCTCACCTGCCCATGAAGAGCACCGCCGAACAGCGCAAGGCGGTCGTCCAGAAGTTCCGGGACGCGGGCATCACACCCTTAAGCTGCGGCGTCGTCAACATGACCGACGACCCGGCTCAGCTTCGCAACGCGTTCGAATACGCCCGCGACGCCGGCATCCCCACCATCGTCTGCAAGCCGACCCGGGCCTCCCTGCCGTACCTGGACAAGCTGGTCAAGGAGTTCGATCTCAGGCTGGCCATCCACAACCACGGGCCGGAAGACACGGTCTGGCCTTCGCCCCTGGACGTCTGGGAGGCCATCCAGAAGCATGACGCGCGGATTGGAGTATGCATCGACGTGGGGCACACGGCCCGTTGCGGAGTCGACCCCGTGCAGGCGATCCGCACCTGCGCTCCCCGCCTTCACGACCTGCACCTCAAGGACCTCTCGAGCAAGGAAGCAAGGTCCCAGCCGGTCGAAGTGGGCCGGGGCGTTCTCGATATCCGCGGGATCCTGCGGGCTCTCCTGAACATCGGCTACAGCTTCCACCTCGGCCTTGAGTACGAGAAGGACCTGAGGGATCCGATTCCCGGCGTGGCCGAGAGCATCGGCTTCATCCGCGGCACCCTGGCGGCGCTGCGCGACCGCTGATCGCTCTCAAGTCGGTCGGGCTTTCGCCGGATCGGATCGGAGCGTCAGGCCAAAGCCTGACCAACTCTGGCGCCGGCGCGGTATCGGGCCATGAAGAGGGAGGCAACCCCGACGACCAGGAGCAGGTCGGCAACGTTGAACGCGAGGGTCGGGATGGCCCAGGTCACCAGGAAGTCCCGGACGTAGCCCAGGGCCAGGCGATCCACCGTGTTGCCGAAGATGCCGGCGAGCACCAGGGCCCCCGCCAGGCAGTCGGCTTCCCGCAACTGGCCCCGGACCGCGTACGCGATCCGTACCAGCAGGGTCGCGCAGGCCATGCTGAGTAGGGCGAAGACCGTATTGGTCCGGGCTTGATCGCCGCCGAATCCGAGAAGAGACCCGGCGTTCCGGACCGAATAGGCCGCGAGGTATCCCGGCACGAGAATCCGGGGTTCGGCTGCCCGGAGGGACGCCCAGGACTTGCTGGCTTGATCGGTCAGGAGACCCATCAAGAGCACGGGTATGACTATGTGGAGAAAACGCATGCGGCAACAGAGGCTCGCATCACAAGTCGCCATGGAGGTTCCTCGGCGGTCTCAAAGTGTCGAGGGCCGACACGCGGCGTCCGAGTTCTCGGGTGCCGCTCTCGCAGTGCGCGACGGAATGTGTCCGGGGAGGGATCGGCGGATCTCCGGTCGAGCGGGTGCGTCGGCAGGCCCCGGGAGCGGTCGCCCCCCGAGGCGGAGATCGCGAGGGCGGGCGACGACGATAGGGGCAATCAACACGTAGGTCCGAATCCGGCACCAGTCAAATCGAGCGGGAGTCCCGCCGGACGCCCAGAACAGGATCCACTGAGGCTTGGGTTCGTCCGGGGAAACGAGACGCACCGCGCCACGGCCGTTGATCAGGTCGATCCCCGAGCAGGCGCCAGGTGATCCCGCGGTCTCATCCGAGCGAATCTCATGCCATCCTTCTCCCCGTGGGGAGATGGGGACGGTGTGCGCCTCGGCGCAGCCCCCGGCGGTCGCCCGCTCCTCCCAGCTCCTTCTGGAAAAGGTCCCCACAGGATATCGGGGGTGACGGTCCACCAGCGGGTCGGGTCAGGGGGTTCTTTGAGGCGCTCTCAAGACCAAGATCAAGTCGTGGTGAGAGTGGTCACGATAATTGACATCGCACCGATCACGATAATCGATGGTTCCTTTCGGCTCCGAATTCAGTACCGGTGGCCTCTTCTCCTGTATAGGCTTGGTCAACATCGTTGCATGATACCGTCTCGTGCCGCGGTTTCACTATCCGTCGTGGCTTCCGTGCTGGAGACCCGCGGCGCGATCGCCGCCCACGACGATGACTACCTCACACCGCTGCCGTTGACCGGGGCGACCAAGGACGGCTTCACCGCCAAGTGGATCGAGGATGCCGTCAGCGGAGAACGCCGCGCCAAGCTGATACCCATCCGTGTGGGGGACGATCTCCTCGGAGTGGGCTCTGAGTTTGCCCGCCAGCAGACGGCCTGCATCGCCGAGCAGCCCCAGACCTGGAAGGAGCGGCTCCAGGTGTTTCGTTCCGATTCGCTGGTGAAGACGCGGAAGCGCGCTCTGGAGCGGCAACTGGAGAAAGCTGAGGCGGCCGTGCGTGCCTTGACCCCGCCGGTGGGACCGGGCCGGGTCCAGTTGACCACGGGTTGGGAGCTGGAACGGGCGGTCCAGGCCGTGTTGGCCGAGCATGAGGTCGCGGATTTGCTGGAGGCGGCCTGGACCCGCGAGGAGACGAGTCGGACGCGGTCTGTGGGACGCGGGCGCGGCGGCCGGCGCGGCCCAAGAAGACGGAGTTGAAGATCCGCTATCAGATCGCGACCGTGCGACGCAAGCCGGAGGTGATCGGGCACCGCGAGGCGCGGATGGGGTGGCGGGTCCAGGTCACGAACATGCCGAAGGCGGGGCTGTCGTTGCAGGAAGCCGTGGCGGCGTACCGCGGAGCCTGGACTCTGGAGCGGAATTTCCACGTGCTGAAGGATCGGCCCTTGGGGATTCATCCCTTGTGGGTGCGGCGCGATGACCAGATCGTGGGGTTGGCCCACCTGGTGCGGTTGGCGCTGCGGATGCTCACGTGGTTTGAGGTCCTGGTGCGGCGCGGCCAGGAGCGGTTGGGGAAGAAGCTGCCGGGGTTGTACCCAGGCCAGGCGAGCCGGACGGCCGAGACCCCCACGGGATCGCGGGTGTGGAGCGCGATCGGGCGCGAGGGGATCGCGGCGACGGAAGTCGATGACGGTGAGGAACGTCGCTGGCAACTTTCTCCCCTACCGGAGCTGGTGCCGAGAGTGCCGTCGTCGCTGGGCTTGTCCGAAGCGATAGACAACAGAATCCTTGTTGATTCGGATTGAGATATTCTAATCAATCAAATATATATTAAATCAAATAATTAATTGTAATCTATACGTCTGTTCCGCGAAAGGAGCGGTACAAGGCGCGTTGCTGCCGCCGCGCACTGACCAGGCGCGGGCGGCCCTCGCCGGAGACCAGCCTGAAGCTGGGACAGCATTCCCTGCAGCAGAAGACGCAGACCAGGCCCTCGACGAGGTCGGGCCGCCCGCGCAAGATCGCGTCGACGAGCTTGTCCTTGCGATGGAACCCCTTGAGGAACTGGTACGCAACGCCGGCCTGCTCGGCGAGGCGCTTGGCGTGGTCGACCAGGGTTTCGGATTGTTCCTCAGCGAAGGTCAGGAATTCGCACCGGCGGATCTTGAGGACGTGGTCGACGAAGCCTCCGAGGGCCGGCCCATTGGCGATGGGGAGGTGACCCTTGAAGAGGACCCGGTCAAAGCAGGCGAGCACGGGGACGATCAAGCTGGTAAACTTGGCGACGAAACGCGACAGCGTCTTCATGGCGTCCTCCTGGGGGTTGGCATCTCTGCAAACCCCATTGTGACAGGAGGACGCCGTCTTTGCTTATCCTCTTTGGTTGCGGCTCTGCCGCGTTGGGATGTATCACCTTCTGTGCGCTGCATCCTGGGCCAGGGGGACCGATCAGCCCCGCCGATATTCCCGCACCAAGCCACTCTGGGGGACGCATAGAATGAGACACGGCCGCGCCGCTCGCAGGACTAGCCTCATTACGCACGATAACTCTCATGCACCCATGAAAAGCCGGTGAGGTTGGCATGCGCAAAACTGGCCGATCGAACCCAGTTCTTCACGCAATCTTCACAATTCGAGGTAGTGGTGCATGCAATGACTAGTCCCTCGCCAGGCACCCGCACCCCAAAAACGATGGAACGAACTGTCATGCCGCATGGCAGCACCGCACCCCGTGAAAATGGCGGGATGTGTGCATGGCATGCCGTTCGGGGACCTATTCTCAGAGGGACCTCGACTCAAAGACCGGTAAGGGCTTCCTTCCCTTGTTCCGCCACCTCAATCTCTGGGGATGGTCTCACGATTGTTGGTTACGCAGGTCGGGAGACCCGCGCCCAACCGGACGCCACCACCTTTCCAACATGAGCCAGGTGACTCATGCTCTCGACTCGACTCCTGTTCGGCCTCTTGATGGTGGCTGGATTGTTGCTGTCGCTCTGGGTGGATGAATGGTTCGCGCCCTGGTACCCCCTCTGGTTCGTCTTATCCGGGTCGGCACTGGTCGCCGCGGCGCTGGAGCTCAACGGCCTGCTGGCGGCGACCAGCGCGCGGCCGTCGGCGAATTCCGTGATTGGTGGCGTGATGGCGATCCTGGTGGCCAACTGGGCGCCGCACCTCAGCGGCGAATCGGGGCCCGCGCTGGGGGTCTCGGCACTGGTCTACGATCCGGCGCGACCGCTCCACGTGCTGGCCTGGCCGTTCCTGGTCTTCGTGGCGGTGGTGATGACCAGTTTCGTCGTGCAGAGCATCCAGTTCTCCAAGCCCGGACTGACCATGGCCAAGATTTCCGGGACCGTGCTGGCGGTCGCCTACGTCGGCTTGCTGGGCAGCTTCACGCTCCAGATGCGCTGGTTCGAGGGACACCTCCAGGGCATCCTCGCGCTGGTCTTCCTGGTCGCGACCGCCAAGGGGGCCGACACCGGAGCGTATACGCTCGGCCGGCTCGCCGGCCGCCACAAGCTCTGGCCGGAGCTGAGCCCGCACAAGACGATCGAGGGGGCCCTGGGCGGTCTGGCCTTCGGCCTGGCGGCCGCGCTGCTGATCGCGGCGATCGCCCGGACCTGGCTCCACGTCCCGACTCTCGACGGCCGCAGCGCGGCCATCTATGGCCTGGTCGTGGCCGCCGTCGCCCAGCTCGGCGACTTGATGGAGTCCATGATCAAGCGCGACTGCGAGCGCAAGGATGCCTCCCAGGTCGTCCCGGGCTTCGGCGGCGTCCTCGACGTCCTCGATTCCCTGATCTTCGCAGGTCCCGTCGCCTACGCCCTTTGGCTCTGGCTGGGACCTTAAGTCCTTATGAGAGTTCAGTTTCCGGTGTTCGGTGGTCAGCCTGGGCGTTCGCCCCCGCGTGGGTCTTCTCTGAACGCTGAACGGTGAAAACCGAACACTGGGGTTGTTCAGCTTGGTTCGGCGGGATTCGCCTTTGTCGAGTTGGAAGGCCATGTTGCAATTTCTGGGGAATCGGTTCCATAATATCCGACGTACGAGCCGGCCTGATCCGGGTGGGGGATGTTCCGGGCGGCCGCGACGACGTCGCGGGCTTCTGCTCCCACGAAGGCCGGCGAAAGGGGAGGCATGCCGGAAGTTACCATCAGTCTGGAGGGTCATGCTGAAGAGCTGGCTGTCTTCGGCAGTCGCGACCAATACCTCAGGCAGATTCGGGACGCGGTGGGAGTGAAGGTGCTGGCCAGGCACGGCGAGGTCCGGATCGAGGGCGACTCTGATCGGATCGAGCAGGCGCGTCGGATCTTTGAGGGTTTGCGCTCGATCTACCGGGTGCGGAAGACGATCTCCTCCAGCGACGTCATCGAGCTGATCGACCTGACGCTGCACGCCCAGGAGACGGATCAGCCGGGCGGGATCGAGATCCGGGAAGGAAACCGATCGGTTCGACCGCGCTCCGAGGGGCAGGCCCGGTATATCCGTGCCTTGCTTCAGAACGAGCTAGTATTCTGTACGGGGCCGGCCGGAACGGGGAAGACCTACCTGGCCGTGGCGATGGCGGTCTCGCTGCTCCGCCGGGGCCGGATCAAGAAGATTGTGCTGGTCCGTCCGGCCGTCGAGGCCGGGGAGCATCTCGGGTTCTTGCCGGGGGACCTCGAGGCGAAGATCAACCCGTACCTCCGGCCGTTGCTCGACGCCCTCCACGACCTGATGGACTACGACCAGATCCGGCGGTACATGGATAACGACCTGATCGAGATCGCGCCCCTGGCGTACATGCGCGGGCGGACGCTCAACGATGCGGTCATCATCCTGGACGAGGGGCAGAACGCGACCGTGCCCCAGATGAAGATGTTCCTGACCCGGATGGGTCAGAACGCGCGGATCGTCGTCACCGGCGATATCACGCAGGTGGACCTGCCCGTGGGGACCCGTAGCGGGCTGGCTGACGCCGTCGAGCGGCTGGGGCGGATTGCCGGCGTGGCGACGGTGCTGCTGGACCGGTCGGACATCGTCCGCCATCCGCTGGTGCAGGCCATTGTCAATGCCTACGAAGCCAGCGAGCCCGGCCTGGAACGCGACGGTCGGGATCGTGGCGAGGGGGGCCGCGCGCCGGCTCCGGCAGGGTCCGAACCGGCGGATGCCCCGGTGGTCGATCTCGCGGTGGCCGTGACCGCGGATACGACGTCCTCGTAGGTCAGGCTTTCCGCCTGATGTCCTCGTGGAGTTGACCTCGCGGTGCCCGTGACTGCGAGTACGACCGCCTCGGAGTGAGGCGTCGTGGCGGGTCCCGGATCGGGCCTGACCACCGAGTCGAGGCTGTGTCGCCTCGACACACTCCTGCGTGGGACGAGGATCTTCCTCAACCACGCCGCCTCGAGTGTAGGCCATGAGTATAGGCAAACGGCGTCCGAAGCTCTCGCGGGCCAACCTGCGGCCCTCGGCCGCCACCGTCTCCTTGAAGCAGGATCGCCAGGCCCGCCAGCGCACCCGTGCCGCGGCCCTGGCCGTGGTGGCCGCGTCGCTGCTGGCTACCACGGCGATCATCCACGGTTCCGGGCCGCCGTTTCGCTACCGGATCGGCGAGCGTCCCGAGCGCGAGCTGCGGGTCAACGTGGCGGAGTTCCGCATCCGCAACCAGACCAAGACGAGCAACGAGCGGCAGGCCGCCGCTGACTCGGTCCCGCCGCTTTTGGTCAACGACCCGGCGCCGCTCCGCGAGCTGGCCGAGCGGCTCGACGACCTGACGGTCACCGTGGCCCGGTCGCCCCGGTTCGAAGACATCAAGGACTCCATCCGCGCGGCCTGGCAGCTCCGGCCCGAGGGCTTCCTCGACCTCAAGACCGCGACCGACACGCCCGAACGCCGGGAGACGCTCCACGCCCAGATCGCGGCGGCGTTCCGGTCGCTGATCCGCGACGGTGTGCTCGGTCCCGATACCTTGCCACCCAACGAGGAATCGAGCCGGATGCTGTCCATTCGACAGCGGGGCGAGCCGCCGTCGAACGCCCGCGCGGTCCCCCGCGACCGCGTCGTCCCCGAGCGAATGGTCCGGCGGGACGGGCCAGTCTACCAGGAGTTCTGCGCGAGCTTCACCTCGCCGCGGATCGGCCCGGTCCTCTTCAGTCTGATCGCCGATCGACTCGATGGGGCGCCGACACTCACCTTCGAGGCCGAGGCGACCGCCGCGCTGCGGGAGCAGGCGCGGCGGCGCGTCCCGGACCATTTCGACACCTACACCCGGGGCGAAGTCCTCGTCGAGCAGGGCCAGACCATCGGCGAGGAGCAGCTCATCCTGCTCCGGCTCGAGCATGACGCGGCGGTCGCCGCGCTGAGCTTCGGCCAGCGCGCCCGCCGCGCCCTGGGCATCCTCGGCCTGGTCATCGCCCTCTACGTCCTGACCGGGTATTACGTCTGGAGGCACGAGGTCCGGTTCGTCCACGAGCCGCGCCGGATTGCCATGGTCTGCGGCCTGGTCGTCCTGGCGCTGGGCCTGGTGCGCGTCCTGGGGATGCAGACCTGGGACGCCGAGCTGGTCCCGGTCGCCATCGCCGCCATGATCGTCGCGATTGCCTCCAACCCCAATTTTGCTCTTATGATCACCTTCGCCCTGGCGCTGTTGACCTGCGTGGCGCTGGGGACGGATATCCCCCACTTCCTGGTCGTGATGGGGGGCACTGCGGCCGGGGTCTTGACCCTCACCGAGGTCCGCACCCGCACCAAGCTGATCAAGGTCGGGGCCACCGCGGCGCTGACCTACTTCCTCATGACCTGGGCGACGGGCCTGTGGCTGGGTCAGCCGATCGAGCTGGTCCGCAGCGACGGCTTCTGGCGCGCCGGCTGGGGCCTGATGGCCGGCTTCTTCCTGGGCGGAAGCCTGCCGTTCCTGGAAGGCGCGCTGGGGATCGTCACGGGCATCAGCCTGCTGGAGCTGGGTGACAACACCCATCCCTTGCTCCAGGAGCTGGTCCGCCGCGCGCCGGGGACGCACAACCACTCGATCACCGTCGGCGCCATCGCCGAGAGCGCCGCCGAGCGCGTCGGCGCCGACTCGCTGCTGGTCCGCATCGGCGCCTATTTCCACGACATCGGCAAGATGCTCAAGCCCCACTACTTCGTCGAGAACCAGGTCGGTTCGATCAACCGGCATGCCAAGCTCGCGCCGGCGATGAGCACGCTGATCATCATCGGGCATGTCAAGGACGGCGTTGACCTCGGCCGGCAGCACCACCTGCCCGAGCCGATCCTCGACCTGATCGAGCAGCATCACGGCACGACGCTGGTCGAGTACTTCTACTACGAGGCCAACCGGCGCAACGGCGCCAATCCCGACGCCGCCACGGTGCCGGAGAGCGCCTTCCGCTATCCGGGTCCCAAGCCCCAGACCAAGGAGGCGGCCATCTTGATGGTTGCCGACGCCGTCGAGAGCGCCAGCCGCACCTTGTCCGACCCCACTCCGGCCCGGCTGGAGGGCCTGGTCAGCGACCTGGTCGACAAGCGGCTCCGCGACGGCCAGTTCGATGAGTGCGGCTTGACGCTCCGCGAGATCGCCGAGATCCGCGAGAGCCTGATCAAGTCGCTGATCGGCATCTACCATGGCCGCGTGAAGTACCCCGAGCATAGAACGGCATGAGGCGTGCTCTCGTAGGTCAGGCTTGAGCCTGACAGGATCGGAACGTCAGGCTCAAGCCTGACCTACGACGGGAGCGGCTTTCGTGCCGGGGTCATGAGGAGACGCCGTGGAGATCGAGGTGGAGATCAGCGACACGCAGAATCACCTGCGGGTCGATCGGGAGAAGCTGGCCGGGCTGGTGCGGCGGGTGCTCGACCGTGAGGGATACCGGCGCGGATCGATCTCGATCGCGCTGGTCGATCAGGCGACGATCCAGGCCCTCAACCGGGCTCACCTCGGCCACGACTGGCCCACGGACGTAATCAGCTTCCCGCTCTCGCATCCCGATGATCCGGACCTGGCCGGAGAGCTGGTCGTCTCCGCGGAGATGGCCCTCACGACCGCCGTGGAGATTGGCGTGGAACCGGCCCACGAGCTGGCACTCTACCTCGTGCATGGCCTGCTGCACCTCTGCGGCTACGATGACCGCGCCGAGCCGGACGCCGGCCGGATGCGGCGGCGGGAGGAAGAGGTCCTGGCCGACCTCGGGATCCCCAACCCGTTCCACCGGGTCGGGCCCAACCTGGCCGCCGGAGTCTTGCCAGGCGGCACCGCCGTCCCTCCAGCCAGGCGGACGCATCCTGAACCATCGGAGATCCTTCCGTGATCGCCTGGAGCGTGGCCGGGATGCTCGTGGTGGGCGTTCCGGTCGTGGCGTTGCACCTGTTTGCGATCGCCTTGACGAAGGCGCTGCGGTCCTACTCGCCCAGCCGGCTGGAGGAGCGCTGCGCGGCGCGAGGCCGCCGCGACCGGGCCGAGGAGGTGGCGCGGCTCGATCAGCGGACCGAGCGGGCGGCCGAGGCGCTGGCGATGGTGACCGGCTTGTTCCTGGCCGCGCTGGTGGGAGTGGTCATCGGCCAGTTGGGATCACCACCCGGGCTCGAATGGGTGATTCCTCCCGTGCTGGCGATCGGGCTGCTGGGTTATGTCGTCTCCGGCGTGATCGGCAAGGTCTTCGCCGAACCGATCCTCGACGCGACCTGGCCGGCGTCGGGTCCGATCCGCGCCGTCGCCTGGCCCCTGACCTTCGGCTTGCGTCAGGTGGAGCGGCTCGTCGAGTGGATCGCGGGCCTGGCCGAGGTCCCGCGCCCGACGAGCGTCGAGGTCGAGATCCCGACCGAGGAGCCCGTGCCGGAAGACGACGAGCCCCCGTTACCGGAACCCGCCCGCGCGCTGCTCCAGCATGCCGTGGAGCTGACCCGCACCGATGTCGCCGCGCTCATGACCCCGCGGCCGTTGATCGTCTCCCTGCCCGCGACGGTCACCGCCCTGGAAGCGGCCGCCACCTTCCGCCGGTCCGGGCTCAGCCGGGTGCCGATCTACGGCGCCAATCACGACGACATCGTGGGGATCCTCTACGTCAAGGACTTGTTTGCCGGCATGACCGAAGTCGAGGACCCGGAGCAGGTCAGCCCGCGCCGGCTGGTGCGGCCGGCCTTCTTCGTGCCGGAGACCAAGAACGCCTTCGAGCTGCTCGAGGAGCTGCGCAGCCAGCGCCGGCAGATCGCGATCGTGCTCGACGAGTACGGCGGCGTGGCGGGCCTGGTGACGCTCGAAGACCTGCTTGAGCAGCTCGTCGGCACGATCGACGACGAGCACGATATTCCCACACCGGCCGATCCGATCCGCGAGGTGGGGGAGTCGCGCTACGAGGTCGACGCGACCCTGCCGGTCGAAGAGCTCAACGACCGGCTGGGTCTGCACCTGCCGACCAACGGCGAGTACCTCACGGTCGGCGGCCTGGCCTTCCACACCCTCGGCCGCGTCCCCGAACCCGGGGAAGGCTTCCGCGTCGACGGCGTCGACTTCACGGTGGTCGACGTCAAGGACCATCGCATCCGCCGGTTGGTTATCGACCTCCAGGGCGCGGAGTCGGTGCGGACTGGACCCTGATTGCAGAAGGCCAACCCCGGGAATCCTCGGCATCAGCTGGCGCGCGGATTCCCGGCCGGCGGCTCCAGCAGCCTCTTCATCGGTGCCGGAAAACGACTCCATGTCTCCTGGTAAGTGGTCTCCAGTGGCGCGGGGACATCGAACTCTGGCTTGAGGAACAGCGGCAGGTCAGGGAGCGCGTCGTCCGTAGCGATTGGATCGATCCAGGCCACCGGGGGCGGTCCCGCGTCGGACGAGGCGAGCGTCAACGGCTTGCTGGCGGGCAACTCGAAATCGTCTTCCTTGATCTGATCCCACATCGCCTTGGGGATGCTCTGGGGATCGCGCTTGCCGGGCGGGAACCGGTCGATCACCAGCAAGTGAATCTCCTGCATGATCAAATCCGAGGACTTCACAACGAACCTGCGCAGTGCGCTGGTGCTCGCTTTGTTGCCGGGGGAGAGGATTACGACGACGACACTCCTGGGCGACCACCACCTTTGGACCACCCGTCGCACCGCCGAGAGGGAGGGGACGGATTCACCGCAGAGACCGCAGCGGAAGACACCGAGGAGAAAATTGTCCGTCGGCGAGTCAGTCAGCGTCCCACCGAACGGCCCCGGCGCCGGGCCGGCCCACCCAGCCCAGGTCTCCCCCGCGCGATTTTTGGGGAGCAGACCAGTCGTCTCCACCAGCAGCAGAATGGCCCAGGTCAGCAGCGTTGTCCCCATGCATTTCTCCGCGGTGAAGAATCAGAACTCGGCGTTGCCCGGGGTGCGCGGAAACGGGATGACGTCGCGGATGTTGCTCATTCCGGTGACATAGACCATCATCCGCTCGAAGCCGAGGCCGAAGCCGGCATGAGGCACGGTGCCATAGCGCCGCAGGTCGCGGTACCAGTTGTACTGTTCCTTCGCGAGACCCAGCTCATCGAGCCGTGCATCGAGCACGTCGAGCCGCTCCTCCCGCTGGGACCCGCCGATGATCTCGCCGATGCCGGGGGCCAGCACATCCATGGCGGCCACCGTCTTGCCGTCGTCATTGAGCCTCATGTAGAACGCCTTGATCGTCTTGGGGTAGTTCATGACGACGACCGGCCGCCCGATCAAGGTTTCGGTGAGATAGTGTTCGTGCTCTGATTGAAGATCGACACCCCATTTTACGGGGAACTCGAATTTCTGCCCCTTGGCGACCGCTGCTTCGAGAGCCTTGATGGCCTCGCCGTAGTCCATGCGCTCGAAGGACGCGTTCACGAACGCCTCGAGCCGGCTCAGGCAGTCCTTGTCGATGTGCTGCGCGAAGAAGGCCATGTCGTCGGCCCGCTCCTCCAGCACGGTGCGGATGAGGCTCTTGAGGAAATCTTCGGCGAGATCGGCGTCGTCGTGGAGATCGGCGAAGGCGATCTCGGGCTCGATCATCCAGAACTCGGCGAGGTGCCGGGTCGTGTTGGAATTCTCGGCGCGAAAGGTGGGGCCGAAGGTATACACCCGGCTGAGCGCCAGGCAGTAGGCCTCGACGTTGAGCTGGCCGGAGACGGTCAGGCTGGCGGGCTTGCCGAAGAAGTCGGCCGAGTAGTCGATGCCGCCGTGCGGGTCGCGGGGCGGATTGGCGAGGTCGAGGGTGGAAACGCGAAACATCGCCCCGGCCCCCTCGGCGTCGCTGGTTGTGATGATCGGCGTGTGCACCCAGACGAAACCATGATCGTGGAAATAGCGATGCACGGCCATCGAGAGGCAATCTCGGACCCGCGCGACCGCGCCGAAGGTGTTGGTCCGCGGGCGCAGGTGGGCCACCGATCGCAGGTGCTCCATCGTGTGGCGCTTGGCCGAGACGGGGTAATTGTCCGGGTGCTCGACCCAGCCGATCACGTCCACACGATCGGCTTTGACCTCGAACCGCTGACCCTTGCCCAGCGACTCGGTCAGCGTGCCGGCGACGCGGACGGCACAGTGGGTGGTCAGGTGCAGGATCTCGGTCTGGTAATTGGGCAGGCTCGCTTCGGCGACGACCTGGATCGGCTCGAACCCCGAGCCGTCGTGGATCTGAAGGAACGAGAGCCCGGCCTTGGAGTCGCGCCGGGTGCGCAGCCAGCCCTCCACGACGACCGGCGCGCCGACCTCGACCCGTCCGGCCAGGATCTCCTGGATCGTCCACGGAGTCATGAGGACCTCCTCCTGACAGGCGCATTTCCGAGCGCAAAGCCTCAGGAGGATCATGACGAATGTCGAGCGGCGCCTCAAGGGGGAAGGAGCGCAGAAGGTCGGCGGACAGAGCCGCCTCCTACAAAGGCCAGATCCCGGTGTGTTCTTGTAGGAGGCGGCTCCGTCCGCCGATCCGCGCTTTCCCCTTGGCGTGTACCGATTATGATCCCTCAGCGCGACGAGTTGCCCCCGCCGGCCGGCGGGGGCAAGTCCTTGGGGCGTAAGTCTCGGACCTCGTCCAACGCTCGCAAATCGTCCAGGCCCCGGCGCACCGCGGCCGCGAAATCGGCGTCGGACACCGTCTCGGGGGCGAAGTGGGAAAGGGGCCGGAGGGTTTTGGAGCTGCCCTGGGTGCCGGCCGTGACGCCGAGCAAACCCCCGGCGCCACCGACGCCCATCATGAGCAGGTCGCGGCGGGCGCGGCCGGCGACGTCCTCGAGTGTCGTCGGCGGGCGGTCGGGCGGCAGGGGCACCTCGGCCCACGTCGAGACGTTCTGCTGAACTCCCCTGGCATCGCGGTGCTTCTCGTCCCAGTAGGTCGCCCACAGCGGCACCCGGGCCTTGCCCGGCAGGTCGTCGAGGCGACCGGGTTCGCCGGGCATGGACGACTGGTCATTCTCGGGCAAATAGACGCGCTTGCCGTCCTCGATCCGAAAGAACCTGCGGGGCACGATCAGCCACCAGGCGAACTCGACCCCCTCCCGCGTCGCGCTGCCCAGCACGATGCGGTCGTACTTGCCCCCCAGCATTCCGTTCGACATAGGCTGGAAGGCGACGTCGAGCGCGACCACCTCGGGGTTGACCGGCCGCCGTCGCGGTGGGTACGTCTTGAGGAACTCGGGCGTCCCGCGCACCGACGAGACGACGTAGAACCCCTCGCGGTCCTTCAAGGGCTGGAGGTCGTGGACTGCCAGGATGAGCCCGCCCAACTCGACCTGGAAAAGCGCCCGGTCGAGCGGGTAACGGCTGTGGAAGGCCTCATCGCGGTCGACCACCCGCGCGCCCGCGGGCAATCGGACTGCGACCCGCTCGGCGGGGACAGGCGCGTCGTACTCGATCCGGATCTCGCGGACCCGCCTCCAGGTCCCATCATCCCGACGCTGCTGGACCGTGATCTGGTGGATCCGCCCATCCGGCTCAGCCAGGACGAGGCCGCGGAACACGGGCTGACCGACGGGCCGAGCCCCCTGCGGCAGGTTGCGATTGACGTCGGGCGGGGAGAGCGTGAAGCCATGGCAAGCCCGGCCGTCCACCTCGCGATCCAGTTCCGGCGACCGCACGCGTGCCCAGTCGCCCGGGATGTCGGGCAGCGCGAGCATCTCGGCGAGCTGCATCGTGAAGAATCCCGGGCTGCGCTGGCGGAGCACGACGAGTTCGCCGTCGCCCGCGCCGGTCCGCCACGACCACTGGAGCTTCCCGTCCTCGACGATCACCTGTTCGGGCGACTCGGCGCGGAGCCCCTCGTCCCGGCGGTACCAGATCTCCGCCCGGTGGGTCGCGTCCCGGTCGTCCCAGGAGGTGATCACCAGGTGCGCCGACCGCGCCCGCTTGAGCCCGTCCTGCACGGCCGCCAGGAGCGTCGACGGCTGGCTGGCGACGATCAGCCACGCCAGCCCCAGCGCGGCGAGCAGCCCCGAAGCCGCCAGTCCCACGAACAGCCGGCCCCGGCGCCGCCGGGCGCGCCGGGGCGCGGCCGCCCCGATCCGGGCCATCACGTCGTCCACCATCGAGCCGACCGGCCACTCCGCGCGGAGCCGGGCCAGGCAGCCGTCCAAGTCGTCCGGAGTCGTCATCCGATCACCCCCTTGGTCCTGACCTTCAAGCGCTGGATCGCGCGGGAGAGCTGCTTGGTCACGGTGCCGACGGGCCGCCCCAGCGCCACGGCGACCTCGGCCACGGAGCGGCCCTCGAGGTAGTGGAGCGTGACGACGAGCCGCTCGTGCTCCGGCAGTCGGGCCACGGCCGCCAGCAGCTCCCCGGCATCGGCCGAGAGCCGGGTCGCCGGGTCGTCGTCGCGGTGGTGGTCCTGGGGCGGGTTGGTGCCGGCCTCGTCCAGCGACCGGCTCGGCTCGCGCGCCCGCCGCCGCGCCAGCCGGATCGCCTCGCGGCGGGCGATCCGCAGCAGCCAGACCCCGAACTGCTCCGGCCGGCGCAACTCGCCAAGCCGGTGGAATGCCCGGAGGAAGGCCTCCTGCCCCGCGTCGGCCGCGGCGTGGTCGTCCCGCAGGACGCGCCAGGCCGTCGCCCAGACCGCGCGCTCGTGCCGCCCGACCAGCGTGGCAAAGGCTCCAAGGTCACCGCCGAGCACGGCCTGGACGATCTCGGCATCGGCCTGCATGGGCATCCCTCTCCTCGGTGTCGTCCCTACAGAGAAAGAGGCGCCGGGCCAGCAAAATGCGACCGGAATCCCGAAAACCCCGTCGGGCGAGCGGGTAACACACTCGCATCGCCGACCGGCCCCACCCGTCTCGGGCTTTCGTGCCGAGGCGAGCCGGCGTAGAATCCATGGGTCGCGGTGATCTTGAGCGAGGAGAGCCAGACCATGGGTATGCTCGGCGAGGAACCTGAGGTGAACACGGTAAAGGACGTTGCCCTGCCCGATCACGCGCGCGAGCCATCTCCTCGTTTCGTGCCCTGCAACGATGCGACAGGCCGCGTCCTCCCGATCACGCCCGAGGAACAGGCCCGCAATGCCAGGGCGATTGCCGCCTTCGTCGAACGGATGCTCGCCATGCCTGATGAAGACCCACCGGGGGCATGGGAAGACGCCATGCGCGATCTGGACGCCCAGCGTCCCCACCGCAAGCTCTTCGAGGGTCTCTGCTGATCATGGCGCGGCTGATCCTGCTGGACAGTGGACCGCTCGGCCTGATTGTCCGCGCCCCGAACAAGCCGCAGGTGGTTCGGTGTGTCACGTGGCTCAAGGCGATTCGGCAACCGGCGCGACCGTCGTCATCCCGGAAATCGCCCATTACGAGGTCCGTCGCGAACTTCTCCGTATCCGCGCTGTCGGCAGCCTGCGACGCCTGGACGACGCTCTGGATCCCAGCAGCGGCTTGAGACACCTGGCCCTCTCGACCAACGCGATCCTCATGGCCGCGGAGTTCTGGGCTTCTCTCCGACAGACAGGTATCCCGACGGCATCACCTGACGCGCTCGACGCCGATGCCATCCTGGCCGGCCAAGCGGCCCTCGCCGGTCAACCGGGGGATACCGTCACCATCGCGACAACGAACCTGGCACATTTGAACCGTTTCCCCGGAATCGATGCCCGTATCTGGGATCAGATTCAGTAAGGATGTTCAACGGCCGGGGGGGTGGGGCCGGTTGGAGGGCCGAGAAAGACAGGCACATCGCTGCTCACCCGTGCCCCACGGGGTCAGAGCGCTACGACCCCGTTTTTCGCCCCCTCCGACGCCCTTCGAGCACCCGCTCAGCGCTTGGGCGGCCGCCCTTTTTTCTTCGGAGCGGCAATCTCGGGCGCGTAGGCCCGTTCGGCTTCCGTGATCGTATCGATGGCTCTCTGAAAATCCCTCGAGGGACCGAGGAATGCCGCCGCCTTCGTCGACCGCCGGAAGGCATCCAAGGCTTCCTTGACAGTGCGATCGGCCTGCAATTTCCGGTATTCGCTCATGGCCTTGTCGTGAATCGGCTTCAGTTCGCCAGCCGCCTTGAGGAAGTCCGACCGCTTCGCTGCGAAATCCTTCGCAAGCTCATCCTTCCGCTCCTTGGGAACCTGCCGGCTCCGGAGCAACTCGGCGGTACGGGCGGCGGCGGCGCGCTCTCGTTCCAGCCCGTCACGAAAGGCACGAGCGACCTGATACTGCTCGTTCTGGAAGGAGTTGGCCTTCGACCCATTGGGCATGTTGGAAAGAGCCGCGTTGGAGGAGTCGATCTGATTGCTGCGCAGAACCCGGAATTCCTCCGCTTCTGCGAGTTGCATCTCATTCTGAAGCACCAACGCATATTGCTCGAATGCCCGGGCCATCTGGTCGATGAGGGGGCGGATCTTCTTGGCCCTCTCGAGGACTTCGTTTTCTGACGCGACGACGAAATACGCGCCGGACCGGGTCAGGCCACGCGCCTGGAGCAATTCCTCCGGTGAACCCCTCACGAGAGGAGGTGCCGGCGTCTGGCCCGCCGCGGCCTGTGCCGATTTGGTCATGGGCATGCTGACGATAGTCGTGGACGGCGGTTGGATCGTAGGGTCTTTGGTCAACGTCTCGGCCGCGCCGCCGACATCGGCCGCGGCGTCTGGCACCCGTGGCTGATCCCGATCCTGTCTTTCGGCCTGGGTTCGGGCCACGCGGAAGCCGCAGACGAGGCTCCGATCGGTCGGGACGACCCCGCCGCGGTTCGACCACCAACTCGCGCGCTGCGGGCTGCGCCAGCCGCTTCCCCCACGCCTGACTCGAGTCGACATGCCGGTTGGTCCCGGCGGGTCGTCCACCGGGGAACGCTGATAATACTCGGCCGAGTATTCATCGAAACACCACTCCCAGACGTTGGCCGCCATGTCGAACAGCCCAAACTCGTTGCGGCGCTTCTTGCCAACGGGGTGGGTACTTCCATTGGAATTCGCTCTGAACCATCCATATTCCACCAGCGGTTCTGGACCGGGGGAGTATGGCCCCGATTTGCCCCCGCGGCAGGCATACTCCCATTCCGCCTCAGTCGGCAGCCGGTAGCCGGAACCCTTCGTGTCCGGCACGATCACCTCTTCCTCGTTCACCCGGTAGTAGGGAGCGAAGCCCTCTTTCTTGCTCAAGCCATTGCAGAAGAGCACCGCGTCGAACCAAGAAACCTGCTCCACCGGATATTCACCGTTCGGCTGGCCGGCGACCTTGTCCCTTCCCTCGCCCTTCGGCGAGAAATAACTCGGATTGTTCCCCGTCACCGCCTCGTATTGCGCCTGCGTCACCTCTGTCACGCCCAGGTAGAATGGCGTGCTGATCCGCACTTTGTGCTCGGGCCTCTCATTAGGGGGAGCGTTGGGATCGGGCGAGCCCATCAGGAACTCGCCTGCTGGCAGGAGGGCAAGCTTCATCCCAATTGAGTTGATCGTCACCGGCGGTTTGATCCCGGATGGCGGAGGCCCTGCGGCGGCATCCGGACGCCGGTCCCCTGCTAGGGTCGTCGCCCGCTCACCCTGGGAACCTGCCGCAGGGGCCGAGGGTGGGCTCTCGGAACCCGACGCGGACGACACGATCTCGGTGCCCGATGGGGAGGTGTTGGGTCGCACCGACGGCTTGCCCCCGGGCGAGTCTCCGGTCTCGCTCGCCCTGGCAGACAGCTTGCCACGGCCTGGCGCCGTCTCATCGATGGTAATGGTGGTATTGCCCTTCTCGGTGTCAATCGTGACGCGGCCGTTCTTCGTGATGAGAATGATGATGACTCCGAGCATGAGGCCGAACGCACCAGACGCGATGATGAGGGGCAACGACTTCCACGGTGGGCGACTGCCGGATCCGAGGGCTGGGGCCGCTTGGAGAGCATCCCCGGAGCCGCTTGGCCCCGCAACGGCGGCCAGGATCTGCGACTGCGACCCCGACGAAAACGAAGGCGAATCCGCCGATTTCGTAGGTTGCTGAGGCGTGCTGGTCACCATCTCGGCCGTCGCGGGGACGGCCTGATTCTTCTCGACCCGGGAGCCGGGCTCTCCGAGCGTGGAAACCTCGGGCTTGGCGGTTGCAGCCGCCTTCTTGAAGAAGGGCTTGAGAGCCTCGGCGACCTCGGCAGGGGTTTGGAAGCGGCGGTTCGGGTCTTTCGCCATCATCTTGGCGACCAGGGCTGCGAGCTCGACCGGGACCTCGGGGCGGACCAGGTTCAGCGGCTGGGCGGTCATCGAGAAGTGGGCCTGGAGCAGGTCGTAGAGGCTGGGTCCCTCGAATGGCGGGGCGCCGGTCAGGAGGTAATAGAGGGTGCAGCCCAGGCTGTAGATGTCGGCCTGGATGCCGGCCGACTGGGCATCGCGGATCTGCTCGGGCGCGATGAAGTCGGGCGTGCCGAGCATCTGGCCCTCGTGGGTCAGGCCGCCGTCGATCGGGCTCTCGCGAGTCGCCCTGGCCAGGCCGAAATCGAGCACCTTGACGACCGCCTTGTCCCCCTTGCGGGCGAGCATCAGGTTGCCCGGCTTGATGTCGCGGTGGACCATCCCCGCTCGTGGGCGTGCTGGAGCCCGAGCGCGGCCTGGTAGGCGAAGTTGCAGGCGTGCGCGACCGACAACGGCCCCTTGGTCTTCACCAGCTTCGCAAGGTCGAGCCCCTCGACGTATTCCATGGCGAAGACGACGCTCTCGCCGCAGCGGAAGGCGGAATAGGCGTGCACGATGTTGGGGTGCATCAGCCGAGCCGCGGACCGGATCTCGCGGCTGAACCGCTCGGGGACCCCTTTTCGTTCGATCAACTGCTTGCTGACGACCTTGAGGACCTCGTCCCGGCCCATCAGCTGGTTGTGGGCCAGGTAAACCACGCCCATGCCTCCGCGGCCGAGTTCGCGGAGGATCTGGTAGTCGGGGTGGTCGGCCAGATCCGGGGGAAGCGTCTCGGTCTGGACCTTGGGCCGTGAGGGCTCCGCCCCGGTTGGCCTCGAGAGACCCGTGCCGGATTGGACGGGGGGTGGAATCTCAGACTGCCCCTGAGCGTCGCGGAGCCGGCTGAGAAAGCTGTCGGAGGACATCGCGGCGACCCGCTGCTGGCATTCGGAACACGCTTCCAGGTGCCTGTTGACCGAATCCGCCCGGTCGTCGCCCAGCTTGCCCAGGCTGAAATCTCGTAAGGCCTGATCGGTTGGATGCAACACGGCCTCGTTGTTCATCGCCATTCCTCTCCCGGCAGGCAGGGTCGATCCAACGGTTGACGACACACAAAGAGAGATGTCGGCTCGGTGTCTGACCTGTCTCGGCTCGGCGGAATTATCTCAGGAGATCGCCCGCTACTTCGCGTAACCGCTTGAGGATGCGGGACTTGGCCAGGGTCACCGCGTTGACGCTCAGGCCCAGCTCCGCCGCCACCTGCGCCGCCGGGAGCCCGTCGAGGGCGAACCGGCGGAACGCCTCCCAGGTGGTTGGACTGAACTCGGGTCGCACGACCATCTGCAACTTCTGAAAGATCTGGCGATCGTGGTCGAGGTCCCACTCGCGGGCGAGCTCGCTGTTCGAGTCGGCCAGCCCGTCCAGGAAGGCGTTGCAGGGATCGAGCCCGACAACCGGCCGCCGGAGATGTCGCCTCCGGTGGTTTCGCAATACGTTCACGGTGATCTGCCGGACCCACGCCCGGAATGAGCCTTCCCGATGCCGTTCGAACCGGGGGATCTCGCGAACCATGACCAGGAAGATCTCCTGCGTGAGGTCGGCGGCCTCGTCGCCCAGCCCCGGGACCCGGCCAAGCCAGCGGCGGATCAGCGGCTGGTAGATCGCCTCCAGCCGGAGCCATTCGGCGTCGTCCGGTCGAGCCGCCCTGAGCCGATCCAGAAGGCTGACGGAAGTCGGGTTCACGGGTGGTCCTCGGATGGAGGTTCCACCAGCTTCACGGCCGAGCCGGGACGGTTCGAATTCTAGCGTGATCCTTTGCCCGTTTGCCAGATCCGATCGTCGCCGCAAGAGTATTACCCCGGCACGGAAGCCGGTCCTCATCCAAGCCCGAAGCGCCCGCGAGTCAGTGGCTGGCCCGCACTGGAATTCACTCGCTGGCGCTGCGGGCTCGTAGGAGGTTCTTCCCTGCCGGGGTAATAGTAGGCCGCTGACCACCTCCTCGCTTTGAGGAGGGCCCCCGCGTCGCGCACCCGGGTTTCGGCAATCCGCCGCCCTTCCGAGCGAGTCACCCGGAGATCCTCTCGGGCGCACCATGCTCCGAAATCGAACGGGCGTCAATCCCCGCCATCAAATCAGGATCGCCCAGCAAGCTCATCCGCTTGACAAATCCTGCGAGCCGATCCCACCTGGCGCCGGTGGGGAGCGTCCAGTTCCACCCGCGGACCCGCGGGATCGACTGCCGGGAATTGGTGTCCGGTTGAAAGCGCGGGGCAGATTGGGCAGAATCCGATCGGCGGCCCGAGGCGCGAGGTGGTCGCGAGCCGCCCTTGCGGTGGGAGCGGACGCATTCGAGTCGAGCGATGGCCCAGCTTGATCGCACCCGACTGCACGCACTGTTGGCGGTCTGTGTCGTGCTGACCGTGGCCTGGGTCGGACTCGCCCGCTGGGTCGTCCCGCCGCTGCTGGTCGCACAGCGCCCGGGACCCGCCGTCGCGGCCCTCCAGCGTTATCTCCAGGGCTACATCACGCCCTATACGGGTTCGGACCTGCCCGGTCGCTGGGCCGAGCTCTCCGTCGCCGTGGGGATCGCCGCACTCCTCCACCTGACGATCCTCGGGATCCTGCGCCGGGAGGATCGGCGGGCCGAGGACGGGCGAACCAAGGCCGACGGTCGCGGGGGGCGCGGCGTCCGCCGCGCGCAGTCGCTCCTCGCGCTGGTCTTCCTGGCGGTCACCGTCCTCACCTGGCCGCGCCACGACTATTATTACTACCTCCAGATGTGGTACGAGGTGCGTCAGGGACATGACCCCTGGTGGCTGGTCCACGGCAGGTTCGGCGATGGACCGCTCAACGCCTACGGCCCCGTGTTCAACCTGCTGGCGGGCCTGGCCTGGCTGAACCCGCTGGCGCCCAAGCTGCTCTTCGCCGATGCCTATATTCTCTTCACAATTGCGACGATCCAGAGGGCCGCGGCCGGCCGGCGGCTTTCCGGCCTGGAGGCGCTGGCAATCTTGGCCTTGTTCTGGAATCCCTTCCCCTGGGTCGAGATCGCCATCCGGGGTCATTTCGATATCCTGGTCGGGCTGCTCTGCCTGGCGGCGGTCCACGCGCGGCTCCGGGACCGCGACCTCCTCGCGGAGGTGTCTCTGGTCCTGGGCGTGCTCCTGAAATACTTTCCCATCGTGATCCTGCCGTTTCTCGCCCTGGATCGCGGCCGACTCCGCCTCCGGTTCCTGGGCGTGGCCTTGGCGGCGATCGCGTTGGGCCTGGCACTGAGCTACCACCTCTGGGGGCTCTCGGTGTTCCGCCCCCTGGCGTTCGCCGTGAACCGGCCCTCGACCACGCTCTCGATCTTCTGGTTCCTCAGAACCCGATATTCCCCGCTCAAGGGTCTGGGAGCCCCGACGAACTGGGATAGCTGGTCGCCGTACCTCTTGTTCCTGGGGCTGTTCCTGGCGTGGTCCTGGTCGCGAGCCCGCAGGCCGAGCCTCGAAGCGTCGACCGCAGTCGCGGCGCTGACCACGGTGCTGCTCTATCGCGTCGGGTTCTCGCAGTATCAGATGGTGCCGTTCGTGCTCGCTTCGTCCTGGGTCCTCCGGAACTGGGGGCAACTCCGGGGACGGGCCCTCCTGGGGGTCGCCCTCGGCGGCTACGTCACCTGGCTGGCCACCTTCGAGGCAGGAAACTTTTACTACGGCGACGAGTCGGGAACCCCCACCTGGGCGATGGTGGAGGACTTCGCCGGACTGGTGACTTTCCTCCTGGGCTGCCTGTTGCTCGCGGCAATGGGTCGGTCATCGACCCCGGAGGATCCGCTGGTGGTCCAGCGACCTGCGGACCGTCACACACCCCATCAAATCCAATCAATGAACCACAGATGAACACAGATTGTGTGGGGCCGGTTGTGCCCTCGGTCTCTCATTCGTGTTCATCGGTGTTCATCTGTGGTTCCATTTCGGCGGCTCGGGCCGGCTTGTCCTGGGCTCACCAGCCAGTCCCCGAGGAATCAGCGCCCGATCGTCAGGACGCCGCGAAATCGCGCCTGGCCGCTCATCATGCGGTCGTACGCCTCGGTGACACGCTCCAGCGGGAACGGTTCATTCATCGAGCGGACGCCGGTGCGCGCGCTGAATGCCAGGGCATCCTGGGAGTCGATCGACGTGCCGGAATACCAGCCCTTGACCGACCGGCATCCCCCGATCAGCAACAAGGGAGAGACTTGAATCGACTCAGCCGCCCCGACGATCCGCAGCGTGCCCTGGCCGGCAGTCATGGCCGCGCCGCTGGTGGCTGCCGCCAGGGAGACCTTCGGTCTGCCGTTTCGGCGGGTCAGGAGACCCGCGCCGAACATGCACGCCGACCGCGCCTTATTTTTCTGACCCTGAATAAGCCCCGATCACCCTTCCCACGGCTTCGACCAGCTCATCCTCATCCGGGAATGTCCCGGTCTTGAGCTTCGAGTAGAGCAATTTGCCCCCCACGCTCAGCTCGAAACAGCCCCCTTTCGAGGGAATCATCACGAAGCGGCTGAGGGCGCGCTTGTAGCGCGGCAGGAGTTTGGCCGTCAAACTGACGGCTTGCGGCTCGTAGTTTCAAAGCGCGCAATACTCGAGGATCACTTCCATCTCGGCCCTCCTTCCTGGCCCCCTCACGTCAGTTCAGTCATCCACGGGGATCGATCACCAGCATTGTACGGCAGGTGGTCAATCGGCTCCGACGGGGGTCTCGACCGGGTTCCTGGAGTGAGGCTCCTGGTGTCGATCGCGGTCGGGAGGCACCGCGCCGTCCGGGGTCGGGACCGCCGTCGGCCCGGGGGCCGGTCCGTGCCCCGCCAGGGCCGCCAGCGCCTGCGGCGACTCCCAGTCCAGCGACATGAGCTCGGCCCACCGATTCAGCTCGGGGACAGTCTGAAAGACGACCTTGAGGCTGACGGTGATCGGCATGGCCAGCACCAGCCCGATCAGGCCCCAGATGTAGCCCCAGAAGAGGCAGGCGATCAGGATGGTGGTGCCGTTCAAGTCGAGCGAGCGGCCCATGACCAGCGGGGTGACCACATACTCCTCGATCCCCAGGACGGCCAGGTACATCGCCGCCACGAGCAGGGCGTCGCCCAGCGAGCCACTCTGGCCCAGGGCGATGAGCGTGGGCAAGGCGCCGCCGATCATCTGGCCGATGTAGGGGACGAAATTGGTCAGGGCCGCGACCAGGCCGAGGACGAACGCGAACCGGACGTGCATGGCCCACAACCCCAGCGCCAGGACGACGCCCAGGCCGGCGTTGATCAGGCTGCGGGCGACCAGGTAGGCACGGATCTTGTACGTGATCTCACCGAGCACCAGGTCGGCGGCGATGGCGTCGAGGGGCGTCTTGGCGAAGAACCGCACCACCTTGACCGTCAGCATCTCGCTCTCGATCAACAGGAAGATGACCAGCACCAGCACGATGAAACCCTGGATCACCCAGGTGGTGAAGTCGGTCAGGCCGTAGCTCAACTTGTCGATCAACAGCGCACGGTTGGTGTCGCCCAGCCGGTCGATGGTCCCGGGCTCCGGCAGGACGGTCCGGAGATAGGGCTGCTCCTTCACCAGCTCGGCGATCCGACCGCTCACCTGGCCGGCGAGCCGCTCGATGTCCGAGGGGAGCGTGTAGGTTGCCTCGACCAGGCTCCCGGCCGTCAAGCTCGCCAGGTACAGCCCCCCGAGTACCAGCACGAGGAACAGGACCAGCGCCCCCACCGGCCCATACGGGAGCCGGCGGCGGAAGAACCGGGCCAGCGGCGAGAGGATGCAGGTCAAAACCAGCGCCACGGCGACCGGGATCAAGATCGTCTTGAGCAGGGAGAGAGCCGCGATCACAGCCAGAACGGCCAGCACGATTTGAGCCTGGGCGACGCCCTCCGGCTGGTTCTCCACCTGGTCCTCCACTTCCCGTCAAACGCTTTGCTCAGTTGCCAGTTCCCAGATCGGAGGGGATTGATCCAACTGGCAACCGGCCCCTGGTCCGCAAACTTCGCCGTTTCCTCTGGTGGACTCACTCACGACTGTGCGAATGCTTCTCCCTGCTATCATCGCGCCGCCTTGGCTGGCCTGCAAGACGAAGTGACGTCTGACGCGAGGACCTCCTCGATGCGCCAGGGCTGGGCAAAGCGCCGGATTAACCCACGGAACGCGGCTTCCGCCTCCGGGGGAGCTGCGAGGGTCAGGGCGGTCGACGAGTGCTCGACCGGTTCCAGCCCGAACCAGCCCAGGCGGACAGGCCAGGCCTTCAGCTCGGCGGTGCGGTTGAACCGCTCCTGGATGCGCAGGGCCCAGACGACGCCCCAGAGGTCCCGGAACCAGAACCAGAGCCGCTCCAGCCGCGCGCGGGCCGCCGGCGCCCGATCGGCCCGGAACCGCGCCGTCCAGAGGCTGGCCGCCAGCGTCCAGGAGACCGACGACCAGAGCAGCGCCCGGCGCTCCGCCGGCCAGTCGGTGCGCGTCAGCCCGAGGTACTCCAGGACCAATCCCAGGGCGAGCCAGCCGGCGGCGGCGCCGAACCGCGTCGGCAGGTAATTGGTCAGACCCACGAGGGCCAGGAGCCCATAGAAGAGGGTCCAGGGCGCCTCGAGCTGGAGCTGCGCCAGTCCCCGGGCGCGACGCAGCCGCCAGGGCGCCTCCAGCCAGGGGATCAGCAAGACCACGACGAGCAGGACCATCAAGCCGGCCCAGACCCGATTCCCCGGGGTGCGGGCGTTGAGCACCGAGACCAGCGCCGCCAGGGTTGCCAGGACCGCAAGGTACGTCAGCCGCCCGGCCCAGGGGCGACCCGTCACCAGCGGCTCGCCCAGCGCGGCGAGCTGCGCGGTGAGGGACAACCCGAGTGCCAGGGCCGCCCAGATCCAGGCGGGCCGCAGACCCGTCCCGCGCGTGGATCGCCAGGCCTGGTGCCAGGGCCATGCCGTGCTGGAGAGGACCAGGACCAAGACCCCCGGAGCATGATCCGGGTCGAACCCGATCCCCAGGGCGCTGACCATCAGCAGCAGGCCGATCACGGCCGGGCGCTGGACTCGAGGAATCTGTCGAAGAAGCCGGATGATGGGGTTCCTGTCAAATCGCCGCCGTCGTATACAGCGGCGCGATCCGTTCGCCCGCACAGAGTCGCAAGGGCCGGCCGAGGCGATCGCGGAGCTCGGTCGCCGGGTCGACGCCCAGGGCGCCATAGATCGTGGCGGCCAGGTCGGCGGGGCCGAAGCTGCGGGTCGCGGGGAACGCTCCCAGCCGGTCGGACTTGCCGATGACCTGGCCGCCGACCACCCCGGCGCCGGCGAAGACGGCGGTGAAGACCTTCGGCCAATGGTCGCGCCCCGGGACGGCGCCCGGAGTCAAGCGGGAGATCCGGGGGGTGCGGCCGAATTCGCCCAGCATGACCACCAGGGTCTCGTCCAGCAGGCCGCGACCGGCGAGGTCATCGAGCAGGGTCGAGACAGCCTGATCCAGGGGAGGCAGGAGGTCGTTGCGGAGGCGGGGGAAGTTGGCGACGTGGGTGTCCCAGGTCTGCACGATCCCCATCGTCGCCTGCACGATCGGGACGCCGGCCTCGATCAGCCGCCGCGCCAGCAACAACGACCGGCCGAAGAGGTGACGGCCGTAACGGTCGACCAGGCGTGGATCCTCGCGCGTGATGTCCAGGGCCTGGCCGACCCGCCCGTTGCATAGCAGGGCGAGGGCGGCATCCTGCTGGTCGAGGAACGCATCGCCGGAGGGCGGGACCAACGATTGGCTGAGCAGGTGGCGGCGGCGGTGCAGCCGATCCGGGTCCAGCCCGGGCGGCAAGGCGAGGCTGTCGTCGGGGAAGTCGAGGCGATTCGGGTCCAGCCGGAGCTGCCAGGGGTCGTGCCGGGGTCCGAGGAAGCCGGCATCCTGGCCGGGCCAGGTGAGCGGTCCTTCGATCAGGCGGGTCGGCAGCGCCACGCCATTGGGCACGCCGTCGCGACGGCGGCGCAGATGGTCGAGCACGGCCGCATAGCAGGGGAAGTCGTCGCGCGAGGCGATCCGATCCAGGTCGGTGGCCCCGCGAGGCCGGGAGGGGTGGCCCGTCAAGACGCAGTGGACCGCCACGAGGTGATTTCCCTCGGGATGGGCCATCGTGCGGACGAGCGCCAGCCGCCCGAGCCGCGCCGCCAGCCCCGGCAGGTGCTCGCAGATCCGGATGCCGGGCACCGCCGTGTCGATCGGGCGGAACTCGCCGCGAATCCCCTCCGGGGCCTCAGGCTTCAGGTCGAACGAGTCGTGCTGACCCAGCCCACCGCTGAGCAGGATCACCAGCACCGACCGCGCCCGACCCGTCGCCGCGGCGGTCCCACGCGCCGGCGCCGCCGCCGCGCGCGCCGCCAGCAAGCCCGGCAATCCCACCCCCACCAGCCCGGAATAGCCGACCTGGAGGAACCGCCGCCGCGTGGTCCACGCCCCGCCTCCGCCGGTCGGATCAAGCCGCTGCATCACGCCTCTCCTGCTCAGGTGCTCCGCCCGGGCCGGATCTCAACCCGTTTGACCGATCGTCCCACCTCGAAGTTTAACAATTGATGAAAGAAAGTCCAATCCCAAGCCAGGCCAAGCCAAGGCGCCAAGGGACCAGGCGGCCGCGGGCACGAAAAGTGGTATTGGCGGCTGTCCGGGCGGGTGCTACTCTCCGTCGGGAATCCACGGCTGCGCCGGTCCTCCACGATCTCGATGATCGCGGTGACGATCCGCAGCGCGATCCGCGTGAAACCGAACCCTTCCCTCACAGTCGTCGTATGAGTGGTCGGCGCTGAACGGATGCCAAGCGGTGTGACCTCCTCGCTGAGGTCTCAGTCATCAGGATGACGGGGCATCCGAACGACAAAACCGAATCCTCACCGGGTAGATTACGCCGCTTCCGCTGCCGGAGAGCGCAGCCGTGGCCCCCGGGTACAATCCAGGGTCTCTTCGGATGACGGAGGAAGAGATGTCGTATGAGGCGCGTCGTCGGGGTCGGGACTCGCGTGATCGCCGATCTCCCGCGCGGGATCACCTGGAAATCCTGGAAGCGCGGACGATGCTCAGCGGGATGGGAGCGGCGCCCGCGGCGTCCCGGGCGAAGGTGTCGTCTCTCACCGTGCTTCAGACCTCATTGCCAACCGCCGTGACGGGTGCGACCGTCGCCTTCGCGGCGAGCGTGGAGAACGCCCAGAACGCCGCGCCGATCACTTCGGGCAAGGTCAGCTTCGTGGTCGAGGCACCTCAACGCATGGTGCTGGGCGTCGCCAGCGTCAACACGCTGGGCCAGGCCAGCACTTCGACCGACCAGCTCACCAAGATCGGGAAGTATCGAGTCGAGGCCGAGTATACCCCCAGCAACCCCAATATCTCCGCGAGCGTGGCGGCTCCCGTCACCGTGCAGGTGATTCGGCAGCCGCTCCATGTACCCACCGTGACCACACTCGAATCCGGAGCCACAGGCGCCGAGTCGGGTCAGTCCGTCCCCCTGCTCGCGACCGTGGAGGATGCGGGCACAGGCAATCAGGTGGACGCGGGAAAAGTGCAACCGATCTCGGGGATTCTCCAGTTCCTCACCGATTCGCCTCACCGCCTCATTCTGGGTGAAGTTGCTCTCAACCCGCCGAAGTCAGCCTCTTCCTCCTCCTCGATCCTTTCGACCATCGATTCGGCCTTCGGCATCGCGAACCACCAGACCACTTCCACCGAGAAGACGCGTGCGTTCCTCTCGACCAACAAGCTGAGGCAGGTCGGTCCCTACCAGATCGAGGCCCGGTTCTTGCCCACCAACCATGACTACACGGCCAGCACCTCGGCCCCCACGACGGTGACGATCACGTCCCAGACGCAGGACGCCTCCACCGTCACCAACCTCCAGGTCTCGGCGAACCGCATCGAGACGGGAGAGACTGTCGTGCTGAGTGCGACCGTTCAGAACGCCCACAGCAGCCTGGCCGGCGGGACCGTGGAGTTTACCACGGTGTCCCCGCGCCGCGTCGTGTTAGGCAAGGCGGCGGTGAGTACGTCCGACCAGCAGGTCGGGCTTTCGACGGCTCAATTGCAAAAACCCGGCGTCTATCAGCTCCAGGCCCTCTACCTGCCAGGAACCAGCCGGTTCGCCGAGAGTCGCTCGGCCCCCGTCACCGTCACGGTCACCTCGCTGTCGGCCAGCTCCTTCCGCGTGACGCCGGTGGCCCGTTTCGGTGCTCGCAACGATCCGATGAGCTTCAAGGTCACGGCTCTCGATGCGCAGGGGCAACCGCTGACCGATTACACCGGCACGGTCGTGTTCACCAGCCCCACCGATTCCTTGCCCAACCTGCCGGCATCGGTGTATACCCGGCTCGGCATCGGGGAGCCGTCGCCGGCGACCCCGGGCCTGGCGAGCTTCGCCCTCCCCTCGTACACCTTCACACCGGCCGATCACGGGTCGCATACGTTCGTGGACGCCGTCCGATTCGGTAAGCCGGGAGCGGAGAGCATCCAGGTCACCCAGGCCAATGATCCCAAGGTTTCCGGCAAGGCGACTTTCTCCATTGAGTGACCTCCCTGCCATGCCAGCCGCGGGTTGTGTTGGGGCCTCTCGAAACGGTGTTCCGGGTCGGGGCGGTTCAGGCCGGCGAAGCGGCCTTCCGCGTCAAGGCTTGGTCCCACGCGCAATCCCACCGCGAGGCGATCGAAGCCGAGATCCGCGCGAACGGCGATGCCTGAAGCGTGGCCCCCTTCTACGCTGGTGAGGATTCTCGTGGATCCGATCCGGTGCGATCCTCTCCAGAACCGAGCACCGCCTCCAGCGGCACTTGGTAGTCCTGCGCGAATTCTTCGGGGGTGATCGGTTCGGGTCCGTGGATCGTCCCTTCGACCACGGAGGCGCGGATCCGCCGGCCCTTGATGAACATCTCCCGGTAGGTCGACCCGGGCCGGTACTCCCAGTGCTGATAAACCGGCTCTGGCGTTCGGGATGTGGACATAGCCGGTCCCTCCGAGTTCCAGTCATGCTACTGGAAACCAACTCCTTGTCACAACGAGACTTCCCGAGGTTCGAGTGGTCGCACCGACTGGTCCCAATCGCCCATCTCCATCCTCCCACCGTCGGGAATCGGCTAGAATGGATTTCGCGTTCGGAGTGGCGGCGAGGCCGTCACCCCACTCCTCTGGCCGCCGACTTTCGACCCGTGAGAAAACCCCGAACCAAACGACCTGGGAAAGCGCCCGAGCCGGAAACGGGCCATCCATCGCCTGCGATCCAGGTCCGCGGCGCGCGGGTGCACAACCTGCGGAACATCGACGCCGACCTGCCGCGCGATCGCCTGGTCGTGCTGACGGGCGTCAGCGGGTCGGGGAAGAGCTCGCTGGCTTTCGACACGATCTACGCCGAGGGCCAGAGGCGCTATCTCGAGTGCCTCTCGAGCTATGCCCGGCAGTTCCTCGACCAGCTCGAGCGGCCCGACGTCGACGCCATCGAGGGCCTGCCGCCGACGGTGGCGATCGACCAGAAGGCCGGGACGCCCAATCCCCGGAGCACGCTCGGGACCATCACCGAGATCTACGACTACCTGCGGCTCCTCTTCGCCCGGGCCGGCACGCCCCACTGCCCCGCCTGCGGCGTGCCGATCCGCCGGCAGACTCCGGAGCAGATGGTCGCTCGCGTGTTGCAGGTCCCGCCCGGGCGGAAAGTTCAGCTCCTGGCCCCGCTGGTCCGCGACCGCAAGGGGCAGCACCTCGACGT
>JAJPJC010000309.1 GCA_021324445.1 Isosphaeraceae bacterium | reverse complement strand
CCTCCGCCTGGGACGACTCCCCGCGATGCCGGTGCACCACCGCCTTGCGGAACCACAGCTCGGCGTCCTCGGGATGGAACGACAGCCCCTCGGCGCAGACGCGTAAGGCCGCGCCGGTCTCTCCCAGCATCTGGTGCGCCCGGGCGATCAGGGCGAACAGCTTCCGCGTGATCGAATCGCTGGGTGCCGACCGCGCCAGGCTGCGGCGCAGGTATTCCAGCGCCGCGCCCCACTCCTGCCGCTCGATGGCGATGGCGCCCAGGTTGAACAAGACGAACGGCTCGTCCGGACGCTCCGTCAGCTCGGCGCGGAGGATCCGCGTATCCCGCTCCAGTTTTCGTGCCCGCAGGGCCGGGTCGGTATAGCCGGTATGCCGCACCACCAGGTCGGTCCAGCGGACCGGGATGCCGGCGTGCTTCAGGGCTGGCAGGATCTGCTCGTGGACGCGGTAACTCCAGCGGACGTCATCGCGGCGCGGAAACAGCCGGATGTGATCGACGACCGTCTGGCCGCCGCTGCCGTCGGAGCCCGGGTCGCAGGCGCAGCGGACGACATACGCGGCCGGATCGTCGGGGTCCAGGGTCTCGATCAGCGCCCGCAGCTTCTCGCGCTGGGGCGGGTCCACCACGTCGTCGGCATCGAGCCAGAAGATGGAATCCCCGGTGGCCTGGGCCAGCGCCGCATTCCGCGCCGCGGCGAAGTCGTCGATCCAAACGAAGTCGAACACCCGGGCGCCGAACTCCGCGGCGATCGCCCTGGTCCGATCGACGCTGCCGGTATCGACCACGATGATCTCATCGAACAGCCCGCGGACCGATGCGAGACACTTCGGCAGGTTCTCCTGCTCGTTCCGCGCAATGACCGTGAGGCTAATCCGTGTCCTGGGTCGGGCATGAACCGCAGAGCCGGGAAGCGGGATGTCCGCAGATTGCGCAGATTGACGCAGATTCGGAGAGGACACCACCGATGGCGAGACCATCGGCGCGGAAGGAAGCCCGAGAAATCCATTGTCGCGTGACATTCTGGAATCTGGAATTCGTAATCGGGAATCCTGATCTGCCGCGATGGATCCCGATCTGGAATCTGGAATTCGTAATTTGGAATTCTCATCGGCGTGAATCTGCGAAATCTGCGGACGATTCTCTTCTCCGATCCGATCTCCGGTCATCTGCGGAGGGTTGGTCTCGGTCCAGGCCCGCAGCGCGACCCGCCGGCCGAGGGCCGCGTCCCCGCCCCACTTGCCGCCGAACCGCCGCGCGTTCTCCTCCAGCAGGGCCTCGGCGTCGATCCCATTGCCGAGAAACGTCCGGCTGCCGAAATGGTGGATGAACAGGTCATGGGCCACGGCCATCGTGAACCCGGCCCGGCGGGCGCGCACGGCCAGGTCATCATCATCGCAGAGCCCCAACCCGTACCGCTCATCCAGGCCGCCAATCGTCTCGTACACGGCGCGGGTCATGAGCAGGCAGAAGCCCGAGAGCTTGGGCACGGTGAACCACTTCCCGCGATGCTCGTCGCGCCACCGGCGAGCGAAGACCTGCATCTCATCCAGGTCGCGATAGGGCACGTGCTCGACCCATTGCGGCGGCGTGGCGTAATTGGACATCGGCCCGAGCAGGCCGATCCGCGGACCACCCTCAGGCCGCGCTCGCGCCCGGTTTTCCCCTCCGCGATCAGGGCGGGCCGGCCTACCGCTTTGCTCCGCTTGCGAACGAGAGGCCGGCCCCTCGCCTTGCCCCCCTTGCGAACGGAGGGCCCGCCCTTCTCTTTCCCCCCCTTGATCAGGGGGTGGCAGGGGGGGTGGCAGCGGAGGGGCCCCCGCCGCCTCGTCTCCGTAATCGAGGATCGTCAGGATGCCCGGACCCCTCTCGGTCCGACCCTCCTGGCCTTCCCCCTCGCGTGGTTCGGTCCTCCTCTCGACGGCGGAAACCCGGGTCAGCGCGATGAGCTGATCGAGCCAGCCGTCGGTGACGACCGCGTCGTTGTTCAGCAGCACCAGGAATTCCCCCCGGGCCAGCTCCAACCCCTGGTTGATCGCCGCCGGGTAGCCCCGGTTCTCGGCGTTGCTGACGATCGTCACCGGCACGGCCGCGCCGTCACGTACACCGGCCAGGTAGAGGCCGGTCCCATCGGTCGAACCGTTGTCGATGACGATCAGCTCCCAGGCCGGCCGGGTGCGGCGGACCAGCGCCTGAAGACAGAGCTGGGTGAACTCCCGTTGATTCCAGCACGGGACGAGGATTGACGTCAGGCCGGGGCAAACGTGCGGGCTCATGGTTGGATGTCCACCGATCTCCCCACGGAATTCGGTCCGCAGACTCACGGAGATGAGCGAGCTCGATCAACCGGAGAACCGATCGGAGAGTCTGTTTCGGCAGGGGGAGAAGTCGCGGTCGTAGGGTGGGTGAAACCCACCGATCCTCAAGGCTGTCAACGAATTCCGTTGGTGGGTTTCACCCACCCTACGACCGTCAGTCCGGGCTTCGGGAACAGACTCGGAAACCAGGATGCGACCGGACTGAATTAACTAGATCTGCGGACAAAGCCTCCTACCGTGCCGGTGCTGAGCATCCGGATCGGTCCACCATCCGTGATCCGGTTTGTCTGTGGACCAGCGGAGCGCCCGCGGCGAAGGCGAGGGACGTCTGGGGTTCCGTGTTCCCCAGGACGAAGACCTGGCCCGCGCGATCGAAGGCCGCGCAGGGCGTGGCGACCGGCAGCCGGTGGGCCCATTTCCGGGCGAAGACCTCCGCGCTGGCGAGGAACGCTTCCGGCAGGGCGAGGCTCCGCGAGTTGTGGTGGCAGAGGGCATCGAGGACCACCACGGCCAGGCCGCGCTCGCGGGCCTGGAGGCAGAGGTCGGCGCCGTAGAGGTGGAACCCCAGCGCCGGGTCGAACCGCAGCGGCGTGTCCCGCCGGACGATCAACAGGAGCTCGTCGAGAGTCGCGGCCGGCGCGGGGAGCGCGGGACGTTCCTCGAGCAACCGGCCGCGGTCGACGACCCGGCCGATCCGCTCGGCGGCCAGGGGACGCCCCGGCGCCGCGCGGACGGTGCCGACCCCATAGATTCCGGCGACGCCGATCGGCCCGAACCGTCGTTCGGCCCGCCGATACTGCTCGACGACCCGTCGGTCCCAGCCGGAGGGGAGGACGACATCCTGGTGCAGGCCGACCACCAGCTCGTGCCTGGCCCGCGCCAGCCCCAGGCTCAGCCCGGCCGCGGCGCTGGGGGCGTTGCGGACGGCGATCACCTCGCGAGGCGAGTCTGGCCCCAGGCAGGGCGAGGCCAGCAGGTTCGCCGTCAAGGTCGCCTCGTCGGACAAACAGACGACGAAGGAGAGACGACCGGCCGCCGCCCCATCGTCTGGATCCGGTTGGTCCTGCCACCGACCCTTCATCGCGGGCCCCTCTTCTCGGGTGGTCAGGACCGTCCCGCCACCCGCCACGATGACCGCTCACCGCGTCTCCCGCTCCTCCGGGCAGAGATAGACGTAACTCGGCCGGCTGTCGCTCCCCTGGATGAGCCGGGGCTCGATCTCCCCCGTTTGGGCGTGGGGGGGAAAAAGGGGGACAGGGGAAAAAGGGGGACATAGCGCTTTTACGGGGAAAAAGGGGGACATAGCGCTTTTACGGGGGAAAAAGGGGGACATAGCGCTTTTACGGGGGGAAAAAGGGGGACAGGAGGGGAAAAAGGGGGACATAGCGCTTTTACGCCTCCTCCTTTCGCGGTCGTCCCCGCGGACGCAAGCACGACTCCAACCCCAGCCGGATCGCCGTCGCCTGGGTCCAAGTCTCCCCGCCAAACGGTCGGCCGCGCGACACGGAGTGCCGCAGCCGTTGAAGGTCCCCCGCTGAGAGCGGCTCGTTGACCCGCTCCAGCCACCGCTCATCGCGGACGGGCACTTCGCCCCTCCAGAGCCACGGATCCCCGCGCTGCCAACCGGGCAGGCTCGACCACTTCCAGTCCTCGGCCCGCGAGACCAGCTCGGCGCGCAACGCATTGCGCTCGACATAGCGGAGCACCGTAACGAGATGGTCGCCATCCTGGACGGGGAAGGCCTTGAAACGCCCCTGCCAGACGTGACCGGAGGTGCCGTAATGGCGATGGTAGCGACGGGCATGCGCCGTGAGCAGCCACTGCATCCACCGTCCCAGGTCGCCATCATGATGGGGCCTCAATACCAGATGGAAGTGGTTGGGCATGAGACCATAGCCGAGCAGGTCCACCGGGACGCGGGCGCGGGCGTCGATCATGGCCTCGACGAAGGCGTCATAATCGCCGGGCTTGAGGAAGACGGCCTCGCGGCGGTTGCCCCGATTCAGGGCGTGATACCACAGGCCACCGACGGAGGCGCGAGCAGTTCGCGGCATGCTGCTACGATACCCGACGAGGCTCCGGCCGTCAATAATCGCTATGTCCCCCTTTTCCCCTTGTCCCCCTTTTCCCCTTCAGGAACGGCCTCACACCCAAGGCTGGACGACGTCGAGGATAACGCATGCCGACTCCATTTTCATGGGGTGGGGTGCCCCCGGGGGGCATGACAGTTCGTTCCCGCAATTTGCGTTGCTGTCTTCTCATGGCCCCCCCGGGTGAGGCACTCGGTGTCCTGGGTTGACGATGAGCCGCTGCAAACGATCACACATCAGAAAAGATCGGCCGAATCGACGGAACGGTTGCATAAATCCCCTTGGATTCTTCCGTTTCGGGCCACCTCACCCCCGAAAGTAGGTCGGTCCCCGTTCCGCATCCGCCGTCCTGGATGATCCCCGCCTCCCGCTCAGCGCACCTCCCGCTCCTCGCGACAGAGGTACAGGAAGGTTGGACAACCCCGCTTGACGACGGGCTTCCACTCACCCGTCTCGGCATCCGGCTCGACCACCAGATGCCGGGCCGGCTTCTCACGGAAGACTTCGACGGTCCCGTCGGGCCACCGGATGCGGAAGACCCCCTTCTCCCGGTCGTGCTCCCAGTCGAACAGCGCAGCCCGGGGCCGGGGTGGTGGTTGCTCGAGCTGGGGCAGTGGCCCCGGAGTGTTCCCGGTCGGATCGTCGATCCTGATCAGACGATCGCCGCAGTCGTAGGTGTAGGTGACGACCCAGTGCCCGGGTTGCGGATCGGGATTCATCGAGACGGTCTCCAGATCGGAGGGATCACTTACGCCAAGCACCTCGTCGGTGCGGAACCAAGAACCGGCCCGCGGTGGGGCGACCGGGACGCCGGAGCAGCAGGCGGAGGGACGGCATCAGGCTCTCTCCGCCTCAACGCCCTTCGGAAGCGGCACCAATTTCGGCCCCGGGCGCAGGCCCGGCGCCTGATAGCGCGCGGGATCAGACTCGATGACAAGGTGTAGTGTTTTCAATGGGCTCATCATAACTCACCTAGCTACATTGCTTTGAGTTATCCGAGTGCCATTCAGATCTGACCTCCGGCGGCCCCTTCCCCATCGCGCGAAAAAACCAGAAACCTGGTCTGACCCCGGGCCGCCGGAAACCTGGTCTGACCCCGGGCCGCCGCGAAAAAACCAGAAACCTGGTCTGACCCCGGGCCGCCGGACCCCGGGCCGCCGCGATCCTAGCTGCGTCCCCGTTTCGCCGCGATCGGAGGCACGTCGTTCTGGAAGCAATTCCGGATTATCTCTATGCCCTCGAGCGGGTCGCAGATCCACTCTGCTTCAGGGTCGTCCTTCTGACCCGCCGCGAATTTCCGCACGCGAATCTTCCCATGCTGCCGCGGGGAAACCACGACCCGGAGGTGAAGGTAGGCATCGGAGTACACGACGGGGAAGCCGGTCTTGAATATCCACATGTTGATTGTAGAAGGGTACACGTAACGATCGTCGAGACAAGGCGATGAACCGGCTGCAACGATGAAGTCACGGAGCGGCCGGAAGTACACAGCTAAGCGCGAGGGATAGAACTGGTCGATGAACTCGAAATGGACCAGGATTCTTTGCCAGGGCGACCTACCTGGTTCGAAGGATGGCAGATCAATGAGATTATTCATGATTAGTATATATTATAAAGGGTTCATATAAATAAATATGTGATGATGAAGAAATGCGATCAATGAGACGGAAGCCTGAAAACCATACGCATCCTCGTGCTCGTCGGGTGAGGTTTCATCCAGGGGCAACTCTCCCGGCGAGACACCTACACGATTCAAGTCTACCCCTATGGGCCATTCAGATCAACGTCAATGCCCCCGATTGGTGGCGGCCCGGGCATGGGAGAACTCGACGGTGGTAGAGGAGTTGGCATGTTCGTCCAATCGACGGGTTGGCCCAACCATTGCTCAATCACTCCTTGAGCGGGCTGCTGTAGGTCATTAGGGATGCCCGCATAGTAATTCCCCCCATTGATTACTTGAGGAGGATTGTGATTAAGAATGCTTCCACCCACGAAGGATCCGTGAGGATCCACGAGCCCTGTGTTATTTGCAAACGGCAGGTGTGGACTATTGTTCGGGCCGACGAGTATCTGCCTATTCGCCGGATTGAAGACGAAAGGTGCATCCTCCCCTGGCGGTAGCATTTCTCCGTTGCGATATTGAAGGTTGAGGCTCACATCTCCCGGGGAGTCGTTATGGACGAGGATGCCAAGTCTCGAGACGCGGTAGACATGCTCACCATGTACTTCCAGGTTGTAGACTCTATGCTGGCCCGGCCGAGGTTGAACGGACACCACATGGGCCGCCCCCGAGACTGACCGCAGTCGCTCTCCAGATTTCAAGTCCCCCGCTGCGACAAACGACCGTCTGTCAAGCGAGTAGAACGGGTGCGATGGCGTCACTGCGACGGGTTCAGGCAACCCCTCCAGCCTCACATCGAGTACCCGGGCATCATTGTGGACGTACGTCCCAGTCACCACGGGGTCCAAGCCTGAACGAATCGATGGGCAGGGTCCGATCGATAGGACCCGCGCAGCTCCAGTGGCTCCCATCTCGGGCATGCTAAGTGTGATCGACTTATCCGGCACGGCCCCCTTTGCCTCTATCCACCACATCGGCCGCAGGAGCACTATGTCCAGTACGCCACCCGACTTCTGCGACATGACCAACTCGATGCGGCGCCATGTTGCTGAGGAGACCGCCTCGGCATCGAGAGAGGGTTCGGAAGGAGGTAGGATTCCTCTACGAAGTGACTGTTCATAACCGGATTCTGGCTCATCGAACGAATCGCCGTCGTCGATCCCGACGGTCTGCAGGGTCTTGACGTCACGGCCCAATACAAGTTCACCGACTTGGATATCCTCGATGGCCTTGCTCTGCAGGGTTAATTCCCCGCGTGGTCCTACGAGCGACATGAGTGATCTAATCGAGCGATGGTCGCGCGAAGCCCCGCCATCGGAATGGCCGCAGTTCCGGAAGGGTGCTCCGATCAGATGGGCACCTAGGAGGCACCAGGTAATCACCCAAATGAGAGACGTCCCGGAAGGGACGGAACGGGATGCGCCATGCGACGCTTTCGTGGAGGATGCGTTCATGGATCTCGCTTCTCCTTGTGTTCAGTCGTTGTCTTCGACTCAGTCGGTGATCGCCCTCTGACTACCGTAAGCACGGATCAAAGATCCCCGCACGGGGAACTCACCTCGGGGCCTATGGAGTTACATCCCAAGTGTCGCTCGAGTCGATCTTTGGCGTGACTGAGGTTACGCCGTGGCCGCCTTGTTCGGCGGCTACCATTCGCCCGTTGGCAGGGGGTTCGAATAAGTTGCTGCCTTCTACGAAACACCCTGTAGAGGAGCGGTCCGCCAATCCCAACGAGGATGCAGACCACTCCGAGCAGGCGACTCGTCTCGAAAGTGTCATCTCGGTCGTCCGCCTCAGCGGAAGGAGGCCGCACATTGCCTGGTGAGTAGGCAATGATTGAGCCGTATTCGGGGGCCATCAAGATCCGCGTGCCAGCGATGAAGCAATTGGGATTCCACCAGTTCTGCCCTTCGATCTCTATGAATCCCCCGACCGCGTTGGGATCGTCTGTAAAATATGTCGTTATGCTTTCGACTATACTGTGGAGCACACCATGAACCAACTTGACAACGGTATATGCTTTTAATACCCCCAGTGCAACGCCGATGCCTGGGTTGCCGTGTTCGCTCGGATGATTTCCTATTTCGCCCCCTGCAGGATTCCAATCTGCGCTGAACAAGACAGCCATGACTCCTAGGAGCCCGATGAGAGGGACTGCTGGAAGGATCTCACCCGAAGGATCATTGTAGTTAGAAGGCGAATTTATCACGTAGCGATATAAATTGACGTCTCCAGCAGAGAAAACGAGGGGATCAAGCCTAGAGAACCGGCCGGCCAGAGGGTTATAAAAGCGAGCTCGATCGTAGTACTGCCCCGTCGCCGAATCGTACACCATGCCCGCGAATTTGAACCGATCGCCGTTGCTAGCGTTGGTCTCGGTCACGATGTTGCCGAAACTGTCGTAGACGATGTGGTCGAGCTCGGTTCCCGACGTGTTCACGATATCCCGCACTGAGCCCAGCTTGTCGGGCAAGTACCAGGCCGTCGTTCCGCCGGCACTGGTCCTCGCCAGTAGCTGATCCACCGCCGCCCCATTCACGACTCCAAGCCCCGAGAGATACCGCTCGGTCAAGCTGCCAGAGCCATTGAAGTCGGCATAGGGGTGGGCATCCGTACTCTTGCCGTCGTAGACGGTCCAGGTCTGCGTGCCACTGTCCTTGATGCCGATCCGCCGGTTGAAGGCGTCATAGATGTAGGTCGCCACAATCGTACCGCCGACCGTCACACCGGTCAAACGATTCCGGTAATCGTAGGTGTACGTCGTGGTCACATGGGTGGACGTGTTGGTCTGGCTCAGCAAATTGCCCTCGGCGTCGTAGGTGTAAGTGACTCCCGGCGAGGCCGTAAGCTCGTTGCCCGTGCCGGTGGTGTAGCCGGTCGAGTTGCGGTTGCCGTTGATGTCATAGCTGTAGCTCTCCGTTCGCGAGCCGCCCACGGCCGTCAGCTCGTTAGCGTTATCATAGGTGAAGGTCGCCGTGCCCTCGGCATCGATCTCGGTCGTGACACGGTTGGCGTTGTCGTAGCCGTAGACGTAGGTCGCCAGCGGCGTGGCCGTCCCGCCGCCCATGCCGCCCCCCGGCGGTACGTACGACCAGTGCGTGATCGTCGTCTCGCGCCCGGCTGCGTCGTAAACGATCGTCGTGTTCACCTGTGTTCCGTAGGTACTGACCGTGCGCGACACAGCCGTCATCCGGTTGGCTGGGTCGTAGGTGTACGTGACCTGGGGGCCCGTCGTGCCGCCGTAGGAGGTCGTGATCGTCGTCAGCCGCTGGGCATTATCGTAGGAATAGGTCGTGATCCCCTGGCTGGAGAGGCTGTCGGTGACGCTGGTCTCGTCGCCCAGTTGATCGTAGCTGTAGGTCAGCGTGACGGTGGGCTGGCCCGTCCCAGGACCGGACGTCGCGATGGTCCCCACGCGACCATCATTGTCGTACACGATCGTCAATGTGGCGTAGCTGTCGGCCGCCCCGGTCTGCTCGTTGTCGGCATCGTAGGTGTACGTGATCTTCTCGGAGGGGGAGGCGCCCACCCAGGTCTCGCCGGTTTGATCGCCATCGGCGTTGTAGGAATAGGTCGTACGGCGGCCGTCGCGGTCGGTCGTGTCGGTCATCTCGCCATCGGCGTCGTAGACGTAAGTCCCCGTGTGGCCTAGGGGATCGGTCATCGACGTCATGCGATCGTCCGCGTCGTACGCCCACCGGGTCGTGTTCCCGTCGGGATCCGTCAGGCTGGTCTTGCGGCCGGCCGCATCGTAGGTGATCGTGGTCGTCCCATTGATCGCGCTGATTATCGTCGTCGCGCGATTGAGGGCGTCGTAAAGGGTCGTCGTGGTGTGGCCGAGGCCGTCGGTCACCGTTTGTTGATTGCCCGACCCATCGTAGCCGTAAACCGTGGTGTGCCCAAGCGCGTCCGTGATCGTCGTCAAGCGGCTGCGAGAGTCATAAGCATATGAGGTAATATTTATGTTAGCATCGGTCACGGCGATCCGGTTGCCCACGCCATCGTAGGTGTAGGTCGTGAAGTAGCCCAGGGCGTCCTCGAATGCGATCTCGCGGTCGTCCTTATCATAAGTGTAGCCCCCCACCTGGAATGGTCCCGCGCCGCCGGTCTGATCTTGCGCCGATGGCCTCCCGGTTGGAGTGTAGATGTAGGTGGTGACGAAGTCCATGGGGTCGGTCACCGTCGCGACCCAGCCCCGAATCGAATAGGTGTAGGTCGTGATCCGGTTCATCGCATCCGTGACGGTCAGCTTCTCCCCCTCAGCGTCGTAGGTGACCGTCGTGCGGTTATTCATCGGGTCCACGGTCACGGTCGGGCGATTGAGGGCATCATAGATCGTCGTGGAGATCCGCCCGAGCGCATCCTTCACCGAGGTCTGGTTGCCAGCAGCGTCGTAGCCGTGGATCGTCTGGTTACCCAGGGGGTCGGTCACGGTGACGACCCTGTTCATCGAATCATACGCATAAGTCGTCGTCCGGGCCGTCTGGCCGGCCGGCGTGGGCTCCTGGTCCTGGAGCAGGTTGCCGGCGGCGTCATACACGAAGGTCGTGTGATAACCGGTGAGCTGGAATGCCGCCGCCGCGGCCGTCCAGTTGTCATTGGCCGAGAGACTCAGGCTGGCCGTCACCGTCCCCGAGCCGCTCAGGTCGTTCTCGTAGGCCCCTGACTCGTTGGTCCCGTTGTTCGCCGTGAACCCCAGGCTGAACCCCGAACCCGCAGTGTACGTGATCCCGCCGTAGTCCACCGCCGTCATCATCGCCACCAGCTCGCCGCTGCCGCTCAAGACCAGGCTGCCCGCCGACGGGGTGGTCGAGGTGCCGTTGCCTGTCCCGGTCGTGTCCACCGCGATCGCGCCCACGCCCGAATACTCGTTGATCGCGATGGTGGTGTAGGCACTGGCCGAGGGGGTGACCGTGACCTGGAAGCTGCTGCCGCCGGTGCTGACGATGGCATAGTAGATGGCCACGGTGCGGGTGCTGCCGGTGTTGTCGAGGACGGCCTGGGTGTAGGTGTTCCCCTTGTTGTCGCTGACGGTGAAGGAGCTGACCGAGGGGACCGACCAGGTGCCGACGGCGACGACGACCAGGTCGCCGGCGGTCACCGGGGACGTGAACGAGACGGAGGTGCTGGAGGCGGGGGCCCCCTCGACTCCAGTCTGCTGGACCAGGGACAGCGCCGCGGGCTGGGTCATCCCGGTTTTGCGATTGAGCGCATCATACGAATAGGTCGTGACATTGCCGCGCCCATCGGTAAACTTGATCACGTCTCCTTCGGAGTTGTACGAATATAAGTTGGTTGTCCCGGAGTAGAAAGGGGGACATAGCGCTTTTCGATGATCTCCTCAGCATGATCGTGGAGTAGAAAGGGGGACATAGCGCTTTTCGATGATCTCCTCAGCATGATCGTGGTCCTCAGAAAAGCGCTATGTCCCCCTTTTTGGTCCCGATTTTGCAAACAGTGCCTAGGTCTGACCCCAAGGGGACCTCGGCTCCAGAATCTCAGTTCGCGCCGTCCCGGACCTTCGGCATCAGTGACAGGAACGGTTCCATGTCCCAGACCTTGACCACATCGCATTCCTCCTTCCCACCACCGATTGACATCATCTTCTTGCCGTCTGGTGAAAAAACGGCATAGACACCCCCGGATTGATACAACCTAGCCCACAGGACCTCCCGATAATGCTTGGTCTCCCAAAAAAGGACGGTCCCATTCCCACCCATGCCGATCAGAAACCTTCCGTCAGGTGCGTACGTCAACAAGCCCATCGGCACTCTGCGCAGGCCCGGCTTCCTTTGAAAATCGTCCAAAGTGTGTGTGATCTTGCATGTTCCCAAATAACAGATGTAGACGGTGTTCTGATCGGCACCGCCGAGTATCGCCAACTCCCGATCATTGGGAGAGAACCACGCACCAAGAACATGTCTGCCCTCTGTCTGGACTCGCCCGATCTTTTCTCCGGTTCTCGCGTTCCAGACGGTGAGCCGACCGCTGTTTATTCCTTGGAGGCGCGTGAAGACGTCGGAAACTGCTACCGTCGAGAGCATCTCACCGTCAGGGGAGAACCAAAATTGGCCAAAATCGAGGCCATCGTCACCAAGCTGCGCCACGATACTTCGTTTAGAAACGTCATATAAAAATATCTTTGAAAATCCGGGGTGGACAAGATCGTAAGCCAAACGACCCACACCTTGAGCCACTGTGAAACCGTATATTGCGTCAGGAGATGGTCTAAGTAAATCCTTTCGACCCGTGGTGGCGAGCGTCTCATGGTTGCCGCCCTCCAGGTCGTAGAGGATAATCTCATCCGGACACACACTGGATTGATCGCCGTAGCTGCAATCAAAAACTTGCATCACAATACAGCGGTTATCGGAAAGTAAGGCAGCTCTTATTTTCAGAAACTCCGTCCGATGGCCGGATGCGTGCTTCTGAAGCTTGTGCTGCCTCTTCCTCTTGTAAGGCAGGCCCCTTGTCCGATCCCAAGTTTCCACGGGCTCCTGGAAGATCAGCCGCCACTGAGTCGCGGAGACAACGTCACAGATCTTTATTGTGCTTCCCACAATCTCCTGCTTGAAGAGTCGCCGCTGGGTCCCGGACGCCACGTCCCAGATCCGTACCGTTCCATCCTCCCAGCCCGTCGTGACCAACAGCCGCCCATCCGCCGATGGAACGATACCATCCACTTGGCCTTGATGTCCTTTCAAGCGGGCACGACAGGGGACCTCCACCGGCTGGCCATGGCCCATCGCGACCAGTCCCGAAAGGATGATCATCAAGGCGAGGAGTTGGATCGAAACCCCGCGAGATATTTGCTTAGTCACGGCGTAATCCTTATCAGGGGACCCGAGGTCAGACCTGACCCCAAGGGGACCCCAGAGTGCTACCCCCACCACCATTGCATGCATGCCACCAACCTGGCCACCGGCCGGGTAGAGGGCCAGGGCCGCTCCGATCGGTCTCCAGCCGGTCGAGGCGGTCGACCTTCATCGCCAGGGTGCGACGGCGACGCTCGGTGAAGCCGAGGCGGAAGCGGCTCATGGTGCGATCCTCCCGGACGGCCTGCGCGCCGGATGAGGGCGCGCCACGACCCCTCGCGGCCAGGGCGCGAGTCCATGAGCGCGCGGGCCGCAATCCGCGGCGCGGTTCCTCCGCGCCGCATGAGGCGCGATCGAAGAGACAGCCGAGTGGCCGGGTCGGTCGCGGTCCGAGGACGGGTTGGATGGGTAGCCGTCGCTGGCGTCGCGGCGTTGTCGCACCAAGCCGCAAAGGCCACGATCAATCACGGTCCGCCAACTCTTACCAAGGCGCGCATCCGATTGCAAGGGGCTTGTTTCGAAAATTCATTTTTTTTGCGCAAGTCGCCCGCAAATCCTTGGGAATCGCCGACATCTGGATCGCGCGCCCGGCGCCGCGCGGGGATCGCTCGATGTGCTGCCGGACCTTGCGGCGATGCTCGCGGCTCCGACCGCCGGCGGGGGCGACTCGGTCGAGGCTCAAGGCCTCATCAGGTTGCGGAACTGAGGGTGGTCCCGGCGCCGGGACAGTGCGCCGAGGCGAGGGCGATCCGGCGGCCGTGGCCCGCCGGGCATGACCAGGGTTCCACTGGGAATCTGGACCGGCGTGATCCGATTCACCTTCCAGACGCCGGGCTCCGTTTCCTGGAAGCCCAGCGACCACACCGAGTTGGCCGTGCCGATGTTCACCGTCGCCACCGCGGTGTGCAGGCTCCCCTTGGCGAAGACCCGAAACTCGGCCGTGCCCCGCCGCGACTGCCGCCCGGCGCTGGTCTCCAGGTTGCTCACCCGGATGAACTCGAAGGACGTGTTCTCCAGGTTGGCCCGGATCAGGGCCCGGGTCGCCTCGCCGTCCAACGCCAGCTCGCCCTTGAGGAACTGGACGTTCGGCGCCATGTGGGCGAGCACGCCCTCCACGTCCGAATTCAGGACCTCCCGCCTCAGGTCGTAGACGACTTGCTCGATCCGCTCCGTATCGGTCACCCAGAGCCACTCGATCGCCAGCACCGCCACCGCCAGCCCGGCCGCCACCACCGCGCGGATCAGGTACTTGCCCTGCTGGGTCACCTTCAGGGCCACGACGAAGGCCGCGGCCAGCAACAACAGCCCGCCCACCAGGAGCGTCGGATCCTCCGAAATGTACGTCATCGCGTTGAATTCCCCCGATCCGTGAACCCCACCCCGGCCACGCCCCGTTCCCTCCACCCTTGAGGCAGCGCTTCCGAACTCTGCCAGATTGCCGACCCGGCGCCCTCCCAGCTCTTAGAGTCTGTTCCGAAAGCCCCGCAGGGGCGATCGGACGTAGCCAGGGGCGTCAGCCCCTGGACTCAGGGCCCTCCCCGGAATCCATCCCACTCGCCGCCGCAACCT
>JAJPJC010000325.1 GCA_021324445.1 Isosphaeraceae bacterium | reverse complement strand
TTCGCCCGTGGCCGTGACTCGATCAACGCCTACGCCTCGATGGTCTTCGTCGGCAACATCAACCAGCCGGTGGACACGCTGGTGAAGACGAGCCACCTCTTCGCCCCGTTCCCCGAGGTCATGATCGACTCGGCCTTCTTCGACCGGATGCACGCCTATGTCCCGGGCTGGGAAGTCCCGAAGATGCGGCCCGAGTTCATCACGAACCAGTACGGCCTGATCGTGGACTACCTGGCCGAGTGGCTGCGGGAGATGCGGAAGCGGACCTTCGGGGACGCCCTGAACAAATTCTTCCGCCTGGGCCGGGACCTGAACCAGCGGGACACGATCGCCGTCAAGCACACCGTCTCGGGGCTGCTCAAGCTGCTCTACCCGGACGAGGGGTACACGAAGGATGCCGTCCGCCGCTGCCTGGAGTACGCCCTGGAGGCCCGCCGCCGGGTCAAGGAGCAACTCAAGAAGATCGGGGGCATGGAGTTCTACGATGTCCACTTCTCGTACATCGACCAGGAGACGATGGAGGAGAAGTTCATCAGCGTGCCCGAGCAGGGCGGCGCCTCGCTGATCCCCGATGGCCCGCTGAGCCCCGGCGTGATGCACACGGTCGCCACGGGGAGTGGGGCGCACCTCGGCCTCTACCGGATCGAGACTCAGGTTACATCGGGCACCGGCTCGCTGAAGACATCGGGCCTCGGGTCGAACTCGGCTTCAAGGGAGGCGGTGAAGGTCGGGTTCGACTACTTCAAGGCGAACGCCAGCCGGATCAGCGCCTCGATCAAGGCGGGGGACCACGACTATCACCTGCACTTCGTCGAGTTGCACAACACTGGGCCGACGACGGCCCTGACGCTCTCGGCGTTCGTCGCCCTCTGTTCGGGTGTCCTCGGCAGGCCGCTCCAGTCTCAACTCGTCGTCCTGGGCAGCATGAGCCTGGGCGGAAACGTCATCCCAGTCGAGAACTTGGCCGAATCGCTTCAGGTGGCCTTCGATTCCGGGGCGAAGCGAATCCTATTGCCGATGGCCAGCGTGAAGGACATCCCGACGATCCCCGGCGAGTTGTTCGCCAAGTTCCAGACGAGCTTCTACGCCGATCCCACGGACGCCGTGTTCAAGGCGCTTGGTGTCCAATGAGAATGCCAGACCCACCCATTCGTGAATCTTAGGGGACCGCATGAGGCGGGGAAACACCGTCACGATCGTTACTCAAACGACGCAAGCCGTCGCGATCCGGGGACGACCTCAGGGGAGGGTCTGGGTTTTCGGCTCTGATTCCGGTAAGCTCGCTCGAGGATCTCACGAGAAGGACGAGGACGATCGTGATGAACCGGGACGCGACGCTGAAGCGAATCGTGGACGGGGGGATCGTGGCGGTGGTGCGCTCGGAGTCGAGCGCCGCGCTGGTCAAGGTGGTGCAGGCGCTGGCCGAAGGTGGTGTCGTCGCGGCCGAGGTGACGTTCACCGTCCCCGACGCGATCGAGGTGATCCGCCAGGTTCGCCGCGAGGTGGGCGACTCGATCGTGCTGGGTGCCGGGACGGTCCTCGATCCCGAGACGGCCCGGGCGGCGCTGCTGGCCGGCGCCGAGTACATCGTGGCGCCGACGCTGAACCTCGAGGTCATCCGCCTCTGCCGCCGCTACGACAAGGCCGTCATGCCGGGCGCCTTCACGCCGACCGAGGTCCTGACCGCCTGGGAAGCCGGCGCCGACATCGTCAAGGTCTTCCCCGCCGATGTCGGCGGGCCTGGCTATCTCAAGGCCCTCCGCGGTCCACTCCCCCAGGTGCGCCTCATGCCCACCGGCGGGGTCGACCTGACCACGGCCGAGAGCTTCCTCAAGGCCGGCGCCTGCTGCCTCGGCGTCGGCGGCGCCCTGGTTGACCCCAAGGCGATCGCGGCCGGCGACTTCGCCCGCATCCGCGACCTCGCCGCCCAGTACCTCGCCCTCGTCCGCCGCACCCGCGGCCTGTCTTGAACCCGGGTCGGTCGGTGCCCAGCCCAGCCGAAAGGGTCTTCCTAACTTGCGGATCTTCTCCCATCGAGCCGATGCAATCCCTCTGATCCCGTCTTCCGATTGATTCGTTTCAAGGCCGGCAGGAATCGGGGTCGATAAACACGGCATGACCCTCGTGCTGCGCCCAAACTTCCGGACGCCAAGGCCATCTGAGGCTGGCCTCACGAGGCGATTGTCCCGGACGGTCGCGGGGCGACAGCGAGACGGAGCGAGTCTTGGGGAGGCCGATGGCCGCATGGGGGGACCGATCGCGTGTCGAGGAGGCGGTGGGACATTCCCCGGGTGCTGATCGGGCCCAGCGTGCTGGCTTGGGCCGTGCGATTCAGCGTGCTGGGCGCGGCCGTGGCCGCGCTCGAGCCGGCCGGGGTCCAGGCGGCGCAGGCGCCCGCCCCCACCGCCGAGGCCCCCCTGATCTACCAGAAGCGGCGCAACTTCCGGATTCCGTTCAATTTGAGTGCTGCCGAGCAGACCCGGATCAAGGAGGTTCTCCTCCTGGTATCGGAGGACTCGGGCTACTCCTGGCGGCCGGTCAGCAAGACGTATCCGGACCATCCCTTCTTTTCGTTCCGGTCGCCGCACGACGGTGAGTACTGGTTCGCGGTCCAGACGCGGACCGTGGACGGTCGGGTCTCGCCCAGGCTGGAAGCGATCGTCGAGCCGAAGATGAAGGTCGTGGTCGACACGATGGCTCCGTCGCTGGTGCTGGAGCCGGACGGGCGGCGGGGGAGCACGGCGGCGGTGCGTTGGGATGTCAAGGACGAGAACCTCGATCTCAAATCGCTGGTGCTGGAGTACCAGGTCGAGGGGGTCGGGGTCTGGCGGCGGGTGCCGATCCGTCGCCCGCGGTTGGTCGGTGCGCAGAGCTGGGATGCCGGCACCGCCGAGGCGTTGAAGGTCCGGATGTCGATCGCGGACCGGGCGGGGAACGTGACTGACGCCGTGCTCGATCTTCCCGAGGGGATGGCCAGCCCGCCGGAGACCATCGCCGAGGCGCCGGAGTCGCCCGGAGCGCCGGTGGTCGAGCCGATTGCCAATGCGCAGCCGCCGCGGATCACGGCCGGCCCCAACTTCACCCCGGTCGGTGAGGATCTCGCCCCGGCTCGGCCGCCCGCGTCGGGACGTCCGGCACGACCCCGCGCGGCGACCGCAAAGAGCACGGCGCGGCGGCCGATGGCGGCCGATGCCGATGAGGCTGCGATCCCGGATCGATCCGCGGTGGCGACCGCGCCGACCGGGCCGGTGGATCTCTTCGCGGCCGGCAACGCGGGACGACCCGAGGGGGCTTTCGGGATGCCGCCGGCTCCCGGCGAGGTCGCGGCCAACCCGGGTTTGGCCACGACGGCCGCCGGGCCGTCCCCACGCAACGGCGGAGCCCCGCCCAGCACGCTCCTGGTCGACAACCCGAAGTTCAAGCTTCAGTACGCCGTCGAGGACGCCGGACCCAATGGACCGGCCAGCGTTGAGCTGTGGATCACCCAGGACGGTGGGCGGACGTGGATTCGCCGCGGCGACGATTCGGACCGCCTCTCCCCGATCGAGGTCGACCTCGGCGGTGAAGGAACCTACGGGATTTGCCTGGTGGCCCGGTCCGCAGCGGGGCTGGGCGATCAACCCCCGGCCCCGGGTGATCCGCCCCAGACCTGGGTCGAGGTCGACGCCTCGCCGCCGGTCGTCCAGCTGGATCCGGTGCAGGTGGGCACCGGGCTCAATTCCGGCAAGGTGGCGATCTCCTGGCGGGCCACCGACCTCCACCTCGCCGCCAGGCCGGTCGCCCTCTTCTGGCGGCCGGACCAGCCCGGCGCGGGATGGCAGCCGTTGGCCGACGGTCAGGAGAGCACCGGCCGGTTCATCTGGACCGTCCCGCCCAATGTCCCGCCCCGATTCCACATCCGGGTCGAGGCCGTGGACACCGTCGGACATCGCGGCGGGGCCGAGACGACCGACACCGGCGCGATCACCGTCGATCGCAGCCGGCCCCGCAGCCGGATCATCGGCCTGGATCCCAACGCCCGCGCCGGCACCGGACCCGCCGCCTGGCCGTTACGTTGAGAACCCAGTCGAGCCGGGCTCACGTTCGCTTCCTGGTCTTCCGCCGCAGTTCCTCCAATTCGCGACGCATGCGGTCCCACTCCTCCTCGGCCTGGCGTCGGGCCGCCTCGGCCTGGCGCAGTGAATCGGCCATCTGGACACGCTCAGTCTCGGCCTGGCGTCGGGCCGCCTCGGCCTGGCGCCGGGCCGCTTCCTCAATCTCTTTCTGTTCCCGAGAGGTCAGTAACCGCTCGCCGGTTACCGGGTCGACGAACCGCAGCATCGTTCCTTCCCGTTCCAGCCACAGTCCCAATTCTTCACTGTACAGTCGTCCCTCAACCGGCTCGATCCGCACGTACACCCCCTGCTGAAGCCGGAATCCCTGGAGCGACGGTTTCCGGTATTCCTCGTAGGGATCGAACAGGAAGTATTCGGAGACGCGCAGGACGTCCTGGTACAGACCATACTTCGTGACGAGATCCTCCTTCCTGGTCGAGCGCGAGGTGATCTCGAAGACGACGTCAGGCCCCTTCCCTTCGATCCAGACGAAGTAGGCGTCGCGTCGGCCCTCTTTGGGAATTCCTTTGACCAGGAACACGTCGGGCGAGTGATGCCGTCGCTTGTCGTTCCGGACGTAATGCATCAGCATGTTGCCCGAGACGTACACCATCGGGTCGGGGGCATAGCGCATCTCCAGGACGTCGATGAGCGCGGTCATGATCATGCGATGAACGGGTGTTTCCGCCATCGGCTTGCCGTCTCCGGTGGGGTACTCGCTCAGGGGGATCTCCCTGGTGCGTCGACCGACCGTCGCCATGAGATGGTCTCCCGCGCGACGGCCGGCGGGCCATGGGGTCCTGGCGCCCGCCGGCGTCGTTCGCGAATTTGATTCTATCACGATGAGGCGAAGCCGGCGATCCGAATCGGCGATCGGATGGTCAGGCCGCCGGACCGAGGAGCTCCTGGACGGCATCACGTTCCGAGACCAGCTCGGCGGCCGAGGCGTCGAGTCGGCGGCGAGCGTCCTCGTCGATCGGCAGGCCGGGGACGACCGACCAGGCGGCATTTCCCTTCGAGACCAGCGGGTAGCTGTAGATCAGCCCGGCGGGGATGCCGTAGCTGCCGTCGGAGACGACCGCGGCGCTGAACCAATCGCCCTGGGGAGTCGGCGACACCAGAGCGCGGATGCTGTCGATGATGGCGTTGGCCGCGGAGGCCGCCGAGCTGGCGCCGCGCGCCTTGATGACGGCGGCCCCGCGCTTGGCCACGGTCGGGATGTACGTCTCGGTGAACCAGGCCGCGTCCGTGATGACTGCGGTCGCGGGCCGGCCCTGGATCCGGGCGTTCTTGTAATCGGGATACTGCGTGTCACTGTGATTGCCCCAGATCGTCATGCCGGTGACGTCGACGACCGGCACGCCCGCCCGCTTGGCCAGCAGCGCCGTGGCGCGGTTCTGGTCGAGCCGTGTCATCGCGAACCAGCGCTCGGCCGGGACTTTCGGCGCGTGCGATCGGGCGATCAGGCAGTTGGTATTGCAGGGGTTGGCCACGGTGAGGATCCGCACATCCGGCCCGGCGGCAGCGTTGATCGCCTGGCCCTGACCGGTAAAGATCGGGCTGTTGGCGCGGATCAGGTCGGCGCGCGACTGCCCTTCCTTCCGCGGCAAGCCGCCGACCAGGATCACCCAGTCGGCTCCCGCGAAGGCTTCCTCGGCCTTGTCGGTCGCCTGGGCGCCGGCCAGGAGCGGGAACGCACAGTCCTCCAGCTCCATCAAGGTTCCGTTGAGCGCGGGGAGCATCGGCGTGATCTCGAGCAACTGGAGGGCCACCGGCCGATCGGGGCCGAAGGCCTGCCCCGAGGCGAGCCGGAACAGCAAGGCGTAGCCGATCTGGCCCCCGGCTCCCGTGACGGCAACGCGAAGCGGCGTGGTCATGCTGAAATACTCCCTTGAGTCGAAGAAGTCATCGTTCCGGAACCTCACTCGAGCGCGTTACGGTGGGATGGCACCCGCTCGAAGTCCCCGGCCGCAGTAACCCCCTGACCCCCCCTTGGGAAGGGGGGGAAAGGAAACGGGCCAGCCCGGCTCCGTTTCGCCCCCTTGGATAAGGGGAGGCAGGGGGGGATGCGCGGCGGCCCTGCGGTGTGCGCCACTCCATCGTTCAGCGCTCTAGCCTGGCACGAATCGGTCGGAGATGGAAGGTCCCACTGCCCAGGGCCAACCTCCCGGCGCGTGGCGCCGCTCGGGGCGCCGTGATTCCTCGGCAGTCGCGGGCAGCCTTTGGGGGACGTCCCGGCGAGGCGGACGCCGCGAGACCTTCGCTCGGTGGGGTGGCCAGCTCAGCAGACCTTGCCAGTTCCTTTCACTTCACTCCCGGGTGCTGCCCGCCCGATCGCCGTTTTCTCGCCGGAAGGGCCGGTGGCTTCGGGTGCGCACGTGGACGCGGATGACTGGTTGGGTGCTTGCGATGGCGGGGTGGCCGGCTCGGAGTGGGTGTTGGGGTTGGAGTCGGAGTCGGGGTGGGAGGGGGCGTTGGGGCCGGCTGCACCTGTTGGACGAGGATTGTCACCGTGGCGCTGGCGGTCGTGTAATCCGTCGAATCGACTGGTGAAAATTCCAGTGATATGGTCTGATAGCCAACCGGGAGGACAGTACCGATGGATGGTGTGTAGGAGAAAGTCCCGGGGACGTTGACCGGGGCGCCGTGCACGACCCACGTGGCGGTCGCGTTCAACTGGGTAGCGCTCAACGCCGTGCCGGAGTTGATGTCGGCGGGAGTGGCCCAGGTGATCATCGGTGCGGCCTTCATCACGTCGATCGAGACGCTGGCGGAGGTCCTGGTGTAGTCGGCAGTGTCGGAGGGCGTGAAGGTCACGGACAGGGTCTGATTCCCGCCGGCCTGGAGGACCGTACCGGCCGCCGGAGTGTAGGTGAACGTCCCGGGTACGCTGGAGGTCGCATTGAGTTGAGCCGCGCCCAGGGCCGTGCCATAGGTGATGCCGGCCGGGTTGGCCCAGGTGATCATCGGCGTCGCTTGCCGGACGGTGATGGTCGCCGTGGCCGTGACAGTCTTGTAGTCGGTCGTGTCGGTGGGCGTGAAGCTGACCGACAACGTCTGGTCGCTCCCCGCCTTCAGGACTGTGCCCGCCGCCGGAGCATACGTGAGGGTCCCGGGCACACTGGCCGTCGCATCGAGCTGGGAGCTGCCCAGCGCCGTCCCGTAGACGAGACTTGCCGGGTTGGCCCAGGTGATCGTCGGGGTCGCGGGCAGAACGTCGATGGTCGCCGTGGCACTGGCGGCGGTGTAATCGGTCGAGTCGGCGGGAGTGAAGCTGACCGACAGGACCTGGCCACTGCCCGCATTCAGGACGACGCCGTCGGCCGGGAAGTAGGTGAAGGTCCCGGGCACGCTGGCGGTGGCGTTGAGCTGGGCGACACCTAAAGCCGCGCCGTAGGTGATGTCGGCCGGGTTGGGCCAGGTGATCGTCGGCGTCGCGGGCAGGACGGTGATGGTCGCCGTGGCCGTGGCCGTGGTGTAATCGGTGGTATCGGTGGGCGTGAAGCTGACCGACAACGTCTGGTCGCTCCCCGCCTTGAGGGTCGTCCCGGCAGCCGGCGTGTAGGTGAAGGTCCCGGGCACGTTGGCCGTGGCATCGAGCTGCGCGGCCGAGAGTGCTGTGCCGTAGACGATGTTGGCCGGGTTGTTCCAGGTAATCGACGGCGTGCTTGGTGTGGGCGTGGGCGTCGGCGTGGGCGTGGGTGTCGGGGTCGGTGTGGGTGTCGGGGTCGGTGTGGGCGTGGGTGTCGGTGTGGGCGTGGGTGTCGGTGTGGGCGTGGGCGTCGGTGTCGGTGTGGGTGTGGGCGTGGGCTGCCACTGCCACAAGCTGGCTCCGGCCGTGGTGAAGTCGAGCGCGG
>JAJPJC010000520.1 GCA_021324445.1 Isosphaeraceae bacterium | reverse complement strand
TGCCCGCCTATCCTCAGGCGGCGCCCATGGCGACGCCGGCGCAGGCCGGCATGCCCGCCTATCCTCAGGCGGCGCCCATGGCGACGCCGGCGCAGGCAGCCCCGTCCCATCAGCACAAGGGCCTCTTCGCCCGTCGCCACTGCGTTGAGTGCCAGCGCGCCTATGCCAAGGCGCACGACGGAGTCGATGTCCCACCGCCACCGGGTTATCCGGGTGCCCCGGGAATGCCCGTCCAGGGTGGGATGATCGTGAGCGGTCCTGGGATGGTCCATGATCCGCACGCGGCCGGTTATGCCGTGGTGGGGCCGGGCGTTGGCGAGGAGGCCCCGGGCTATGCGGTCGTCGGGGGCGGCGTGCCGGGAGTCGATCCCACCCCGATTGGAGTGGCCAGGGCCACTCAGAACCCCTGGGCGGACCCCCGCATGGCCGCCGCCCATCGGCCCGGCGCAGGGCCTTATGACCCGGCAGTCGTGCCTTCCAGCATCCCTCCGGCCCCGGCCGCCATGTCCGGCCCCGGCCATGACCGCCCCCATATCATCAGCCACGTGCTCCCCATCCCCAAGCTCGGCAGGCATTGGCAAGAGCGGCAGGATCGGCGCCGCGAGCAGCATGCCGCCATCGCCTATGGCGACAAGCAGGAGAAGGTCACGGAGCTGCCGGCCTCGATGGTCTACAGCCGGAGGTGATTGGGTCGGAGTCCGCGGGGTGCGTCCCTTCGACCCAGACGTCGACCGGTCCCTCGGAGTCTAACGAGGGACCGGACTTTTTTTGGGTCGCCGGGGATGATTCGATCGAGAAGGATGCGGTGGCGGGCCGATGGACAGACACAAGGCCGAGTCATGCGGACCCATGGGGTTCGTGACGGCTGGGGCTGATCGTGTCGTCCGCGCGCAGGAAGGCTCGGGCAGGTCAGGTCCGTCGCTCGCTGGATTCGAGACACTCCAGGAGGGTTTCATGGAAGTCAAGGGATAGATCATGCGTTTCGAAAGATGGCGAGGCATGCCACTGGCGCTGGCTCTGGCCGCTCTGGGTCCGGGCCTCTGGGTGAGCCCGGCCCGTGGGGATGGGTACCGGCTGCGCTGCACGATTCCCAAGTCGGTCCCTGCCTATGACTTCACAACCGGCGGCGAGTTCATGGCCCCGCCGGTCCCCTACGGACACTACGCCAAGGATCATCTCTACAGCCCGTCATACCTCTTGGGGTGTGTGAGCTGCCGGATGCACGGGCTGCTGGGATGCTGTGGCGGTGGCGGTGGACACTGCGGTCACGGGGCTGGCTGCGGCGGGGGTGGCGGCCACGGTGGCGGGTGCGGCTCAGGCGGGGGACTCTTCGGCCACCACGGCGGCTCGGACTGCCTTGTGCCCGGGTGTGGCGGCGGTTCTGGCTGCGGTCACCACGGGGCGGGTCGGTTCGCGCCTGGGGGCTCGGCTTGTGGCCTCGGGACGGCCGTCTGCGCCACGGCCCAGTCCCAGCCCGTCGGCGTGGCCGTCGCGCAGCCCTCCGGTCAGTCGGCGTGCGGCCAGGCTGGATGCGGCGACCCGGGTCTCCATTCCCACAAGGGCCACAGGCGTTGCGGACTCTGCGGCGGCCGGGGCTGCGGCGGCTGCGGCGGATCGGGCCTGGGGGGCTGCGGTGATCCGGGGTGCGGCCTCTGCCACGGTGGCGGGCACGGCCACGGACTGGGCTCGCGGCTGGCGGGACTGTTCTCCCATCAGAAGGTCGATTACTTCCTCGGCGCCGGCGGGCCCGTCCCTTTGACACCCGGCTATGTCCCCTACATCGTCGTGACACGCTCACCCCGCGACTTCTTCGCCTTCCCGCCGATGAATCCCTTTGACCCATGATTGGTCCGTGGTCCGTGGTCGGTTGTTCGCTGACGCGGGCTGACTCGCCTCACCCGCGAATGCCAAGGCACTCGAAGAGAGCGGGGAATGCGCACCGGGGCGGTAGCTCCGACAACGGACAAAAGGACAAGAGGAGTCGAGCTCATGGAAGGGCCCAAAGGATCGAAACCCGCCGTGGGTCGTCGCGGCGGCCAGGTCAACCCGAACCTCAGCCGGCGCGCCGGGCGGCGCGTCGGCTTCGCGGTCGCTGGCCTTTGGTGGACGCTGATGGCCGCGCCGGCCCGGGCCCAGCCCCCGATCCCCCAGGTTCCCGAGATCTCGGAGCGCAGCGGCCTGGTGATGCGCTTCGCCGACACACCCCAGTTCCTCCCCCCCGATCCGCGCCGCGATAACTTCTACTTGACGCGATACGCCGACAAGGGACCGATCACCCATCCCAACTGGCTCTGTTCGCAAGGTCTCTACGGGCTGGGCTGGAAGACGCCGGACACCCAGAGCATCTATCCCTTCTGGTATGGCTCACCCGGCCAGAGCACGATCGACTCCTCCTCCAAGCCGTGGTGGCGTCCCCTCCGGTTCTTCCAGGGATTGTTCCACCCCTGGAGGCCGGTCGGCATGTATTACCAGATGGGGACGTACGTCCCGATCTATGACCTCGACCCGATCGCGCCGGGACCTGGCCCCTACCCGTATCCGTTCTACTTCAACTGGGCCCACGGCGGGTGAGCTAGGCCGAGAACGCCGAGTCGCCGGACGGAGCCGGCTCCTACAAAGACGGGAATTCCGGTCTTCCTGTAGGAGGCGGCTCCGTCCGCCGATCTCCACGTTCCACTGGAGGCTCACAGGATCAACGGCGAGCGCTTCTCGGCCGCTTCGGACATGAACGACTGCACCCGAGCGACCAGGTCCTCGGGATCCGGCGTGATGCCCTCGAGGATCAGCGCGCTGGACCAGAGCTGCAGGGCGCACTGCTTGATGAATCCCTCATGCTCGGCGTTGGCGCTAAGGTGGCAGAGCCGCCGGATCAGGGGCGCCGCGGGGTTGACCTCGAGAATCCGTGCGGCCTCGGGGAACTCCTTGTTCGCCAGCTTGAGGATGCGCTGCATCTGGGTGCTCAGGGCTCCCTCCGCGTTGACCAGGCAGCACGGGCTGTCGGTCAGCCGTCGGGATTCCCGGACCTCCTTGACCCGATCCCCCAGTGCGGCGCGGAACAAGTCGAGGACGCGCGCGAAGCCGCTCTCTTTGTTCGGCGCCTCCTCGGCGCGCTGCTCGGTCGCGTCGGGCTGGGGGAGATCCAGATCGGCCGAGTCGATCGAGGTGAGCTCCTTCCCCTGGTAGGTTCGCAGCGCCGTCACGGCGAACTCATCGATGGGGTCGGTCAGATACAGCACTTCCAGCCCGCGGCGGCGAAAGATCTCGAGGTTGGGGCTCTTGGCGACTGAGGCATGGTCCGGCCCGCCGAGGTAATAGATCCGCTTCTGCCCCTCCGCCATCCGGGCGATGTAGTCCTCCAGTGACACCTGGGTCGAGGGATCCGCGCTGCGCGAGGAGGCGAACCGAAGCAGCTTGGCGATCCGATCGCGGTGTTCGGGATACTGGGGCTCGTCGAACCCGGTGCGGATCAGGCCCTCCTTCAAGATCGTGCCGAATTGGCTGTAGAACGTCCGGTACGCATCGGGTTTTTCCTGGGCCAGGTTCTCCAGGAGGTCGAAGACCCCCTTCACGATGGCCGACCGGATCTTGCGGATGACGCTGTTGTCCTGGAGCGTCTCGCGCGAGACATTCAACGGCAGGTCCTCGGAATCGACCAGGCCGCGGAGGAAGCGGAGGTACTCCGGCACGATCTCGCGGCACTCGGCCTGGACCAGCACGCGCTTGGCGCAGAGATTCAGGCCGTGCTCCAGCCGTGCGAACCCCAGCCGCTCGAGGTTGGTGGGCGGACAGTAGATGACGGCGCGGAACTGGATCGGGGAATCGGCGGCCAGGTGCACGTGCCACAGGGGCGTCTCATCCGGGTGGTGGGTCAGGTGCTGATAGAACCGGGTGTACTGTTCCTGGCTGACCTGGCTCTTGGGCTCGACCCAGATCGGCTTCTGGTCGTTGATGACCTCGCCCCCTGCGCCCAGGCGGATCGGGTGGGGGATGAAGCTGGAAAACCGCCGGACGATCTCCTTGATCCGCCAGGCGGAGGCGAACTCCTTGGCGTCCTCCTTGAGATGGAGGATCACCTCGGTGCCGCGCGGCAGCGGGTCGTCGACGGCTGTGACCGTGAAGCTGCCGGTCCCGTCCGATTCCCATTCCCAGCCCGATTCCTCGCGCGCGCTGCGGCTGCGGACCCGCACGCGATCGGCGATCATGAACGCCGAGTAGAACCCGACGCCGAACTGGCCGATCAACGAGACCTCCGACTTCGAGGCAGCACCGGCCGTCATCGCCTTGAGAAACTCGACCGAGCCGCTGTGCGCGATGGTCCCCAGGTTCCGGACCAGCTCGTCGTGGGTCATTCCGACGCCCGTGTCGCGGATGACCAGCTCGCGCTCGGCCTCCCGCCCGTCGACGACGATCTCCAGCGGACCGGCGTCGCGCTGTGTTTCTTCGGTCAGGGACAGGTAGCGCATCTTGTCCAGCGCGTCGGATGCATTCGAAATCAACTCCCGGACCGCGATCTCCCGGCTTTGATACAACGAGTGCGACAAGAGATGGAGAAGTTGCTTGATCTCGGCCTGAAAGGTGTATTCCTGGCGCTCAGTCACCGTGGTCATGTCTGCCCCGTACTCTGGAAAAACCCTCGTCCACCGCCGACCACCTGCTGCACCGGCGCAGCTCCCGGCGATCGGACTCCGCCCGGGCCCGCTCAGCCAGGTAGCAAGCGGCGTACCATACGGGAGTGGCGTCCCCAAGTCCCTGGGAGTTTTGTGCTTAAGTCCGTGAATCGCGGTCGGCTCCGTCGGACCGGGCTGCCAATTCGGCAGCATGGGGCACGCGGGCACCCCATCTCTGGCCTGGTTGAAGGGAATGGGCCTTGGTATCCTCCTGGTTAGGGATCGGTTCGGTCTGGGGGCCAACGATCGGGAACCGCCACGCATGTCGACCCGGGAGCAGTTGCGTGCGACGCTGTTGAACCTCCTGGAAGAGGAGATGGGCGAACCGTACCCGCTGTTAACCGATGACCAGGATCTGCGCGAGTCGCTGAATCTCGACTCGGTCGATGTGGTGGGGTTGGTGATGCGGATCGAGCGGGAGTTTCGCGTCCGGCTGGCGACGGAGGAACTGGCCGCGGTGAAGCGCGTGGGCGACTTGCTCGACGTGATGGAAGCCAAGCTGATGGCGAACCCGGGGGGCCCCGCGCCGAGTCCGCCGGAACGGCAACCGGGTCTGAGCTAAAGGGAACCTCGCCATCGGGACGGTGGGGCAGCCGCCCTCGGCTGCGGTGGGCCAGCCGAGGGCACCTGGCCCACACGTTCTCCCTTCCGGGGACCGATTTTGGGAGGGCGGCATCGCGATGCCAACCCAGAGCCGTCAGCCAGCCATCGCCGGAGCGAGCCGGCTCCTGCCGCCGAGGGTGACAAGTGGCCCATGGCGGGCCCGGGCTGGTCAAGCTGTTCAATTGAGAGCAAGCTAGGATTATTCTGGATCGGCCCGCGTCCGAGCCGCGGGCTCCCCTCCCCGTGCCGAGCGCCGGGCCCGAAGTCCCCTTGCGAGACGAGACGACCGCCGTGACCACGACGCTGTTCGCCCTGCTGGCGCTGTTGGGTTGGCCTCTGGTCGTCCTGGGCTTCTTCGCGGTCCTCCCGCCACGGCGGGCGGCGGCTGTGTCCCTGGTCGGGGCGTGGCTGTCGCTACCCCCTTATGCCATCCCGATCGCCAATCTCCCGGATTATTCCAAGAATACGGCGGCGACCATCGGCGTGCTGCTGGCGACGGCGATTTTCTGCCCGCACCGCCTCGCGGCCTTTCGCCCGCGCTGGTTCGACCTGCCCATGGTGGGGTGGTGGCTTTCTCCGCTCGCCTCGTCGCTGGACAACGGCCTGGGCCTCTACGACGGCCTGGCCGGGTCGCTGAACGTGATTGTCTATTGGGGATTCCCCTACCTGATCGGGCGGCTGCACTTCAACGATTTCGAGGGCCTGTCCGAGCTGACCTTGGCCATCATCGTCGGCGGCCTCTCCTATGTCCTTCCCTGTCTCTTCGAGCTCCGGATGAGCGACAAGCTCTTGATCAGCATCTACGGCTTCGGTGCCAGCGGACAATATCGCCCCAAGGTCTTCTTCTGGGCGGCGTTGGAGTGCGGGCTGTGGATGGCGGCCGCGGCGCTGACGGCGTGGTGGCTCTGGCGGTGCGGCGCGGTCCGGAAGCTCGGTCGATACCGCTTCGGGGGTGTGTTCCCGGCCATGCTGATCGGAATGGTCGTTCTTTGCAAGACGAAGGGGGCCCTGATCCTGCTGCTCGCGGGCATCGGCTTGCTCTGGGCGTCCACCCGCGTGCGGACGCGACTCCTGATCGGGGTGCTGGCGCTGGCCGGACCGATCTATGCCGCGGTCCGCATCCCGAACCTCTGGTCGGGCGAGCAGGTCGTCGAACTGGCCAACACCTTCATCAGCAGGGCGCGGGGGCAATCGCTGGAGTATCGCCTCAAGAACGAAGTGGTGCTGATCGCCAAGGCCCGCGAGCGACCGATCTTCGGCTGGGGTGGATGGAATCGCTTCAGCGTCTACGGCATCTACGACGAGTCTGGCAACTTCTGCCCGGAAGATGACAGTAATCCCGATCACCAGATCCCCTTCGACGGGTTGTGGATCGTCATCTTCGGAACTCAGGGATACGTGGGACTGATTCTGTGGTTCCTGATCTTGCAATTACCGACGATGCTGTTTGTCTTGCGGTTCCCGGTGCGGCTCTGGACCCATCCCCAGGTGGCGCCCGCCTCGGTCGCGGCGACGCTGCTGGGCCTCTACACGATTGACTGCCTCCTCAACGGTTACATCAATATCATTTACGTGGCGGTGGCCGGCGGCCTGATCGGCCTCAGGCCGGTGGACCTGGCGATCCGCCTGGGAACCCACCAGGCGGCTGCCCTGGACCGTGGCCTCGGCGCCAGCCGCCAGAGGTGGTCCGCGCCGTCGGCGGCTCTCCGACCGCTGGCCGGCAAGATCCGGCTGGCGGACCGCAGTTGGAGGCTGGGGCGGACCCTGAAGAAGGAGGGTCGGCTGGCCGAGGCGGAAGCCGCCTGGCGGCAGGCCCTGGACCTGCTGGCCGCGGCGGCCGGCGCCGAGCCCGCCGCCGAGGTGCGACAGCGCTGGTGCGATTGCGCCAACGATCTGGCCTGGCTACGGCTCCATCACCCCGAGCCGGCCCTCCGCGACCCGGCCTTCGCCCTGGCCCTGGCCCGCCAGGTGGTGGAGACCTGCCCCGAGTGCGAGGTCTACTGGAACACCCTGGGCGTCGCCCATCTCCGTGCCGGCGACTATCCCGCGGCCGTCGCGGCCCTCGATCGAGCGACCGCACTGGGCAACCGGAGCACCGCCTTCGAGGATGTCTTCCTGGCCATGGCTCACGCGCATCTGGGCGACTGGGAGCAGGCCCGGCACCGGCTCGCTGCGGCCCTGCTGGGCATGGAACGCGATTATCCCGGTCACCCCGAGCTGGCCGGCTTCTGCGACGAGGCTCAGTCCCTCCTCGCCGCAGGACCCGACCACCCCGTCACCGCCTGTTGACCGCTCGGTGAGAACCGCGACAGGACTTGCGGGGATCCGACCGCCAAGGCTCCGGGCCAGCAGCGCGACGCGGTGAAAGCCATGTCTTGAAGATGCTCGTTCTCAGGTAAAATCGCTGCTGAAGACGAGAAGCGGCAGCGCGCGGCCCCTTGGAGGCTCCTTCCCGAGGCGTTCCGTTGATCCTCTCAGCCCTCAGGTCTCCACACGACGTCGGCCCGGACTCGATTCCCAGTGGCGGAGCCTCTCTCGGCCGTTGGGGTTGGCTGGTCGTCGCGCTGCTGACGGCCGCGCTGACCGCGTTGTCCACGTATCAGTCGTTGTGCCGCTACGACGCGCTGCGGAGCGGTTGGTCGTGGGACCTGGCCTATTACAACCAGTGGTTCTGGGCGCTGACGCAGGGGGATGGCACGATCACGGTCCGCCCGCTCTCGGCGTATGCCCAGGAGGGGCCCTCGGTCTGGAAGATGAACTACCTGGCGCCGATCCGGCTGGCGATCGTGCCGTTCTACTGGTTGTTTCCCGACCCGCGGACGTTGCTCATCCTCCAGAACGTTGTGTTCTGGTGGGTCGTGCCGGCGGCGTATGGCCTGGTGCGCTCGGAGTCGCACTCCGAGGGCGTGGCGCTGTCGGCGGCCTGGCTGGTGCCGCTGACCCCCCTGCTCTGGCCGCTGGTGTGGAACGACTTCCGCGAGCTGCAACTGGTCGGGCCGTTCGTCCTCTGGGCCATCCAGGGCGTCCGGGAACGCTCCCCGCGGCTGGCCGCCGTGGGGATCGCCGGGATGCTCGCCTGCCGGCAGGAGTTCGCCCTCGTGGTGGCGACCTTCGCCCTGTTGCCCCCACAGCGGGATGAATCCTTGAGCGTGACCCTCCGCTGGCGGCGGGCGACCGTGCTGATCGGACTCTGCTGGGTGGTCTTCGGCTTCTTCGGCTACCTGAAAACCATGGTCGGCCGCGGCGCACCGGACGCCTTCATCGACCAGTTCCTCGGCCCCAAGGCCCCGCTCCACGAGACCCTTTACACCTCCGGGGAAGCCCTGATCCTGGGGATGGGCGGCTGGGCTGTGCTGGCGGGCCTGGCACCTCGGATGGCGATCCTGGCCGTGCCCTGGATCTGGAGCCTGTGCAGCGGTCGGTGGGCGCTGCGGTTCCTGTCCAGCACGGAGTGGCACCACGTCCGATACGCGATGCCGATGGCCATCCTCGTGCTGGCCGCGGGGCTGGTCGGCTACGCGCGGCTGGCGACCTGGCTTCGGAAGCGTCCCAGGGGCCGCGTCTGGCTGGCGCTGGTCTGGCTGGGCGCTGTCGCCCTGGGCGTCGTCGGCGTGCGGGACCTCACCCATCGGATGGGGCAGATCCCGGTCACGATCGACCGCCAGGAAGCGGCGGCGATCTGGACCTGGATTCGCCAGGTCGATCCGGAGGACGCCGTCCTGGCCGGCTACGAGGTCGCCGCCCCCCTCTCCTCGCGACGATGGTTGTATAGCTACGTCCTCGACCCCAACCTGCCCCCAGGGTTCCCCCAACTCGGATCCCAATTCCATTGGCTTCTGGTCGGCAACGATTACTATCTACTCAAACCCTTGCTGGACCAGGGCTTCGAGGTCGTGCACCGCGGCAATCACTTGACCATCGCCCGCCGCGGCACGGTCACCTTGGCAAGAAATCCGGATTTTTTCCGATTTCGCGCGAACATTCTTCCGCGATAGGATGTCTACGATTCGTACCACTGGAAGATCGTCGCGTTTCGGTCCCGGGCAGATCGGCGTTCGTCGTGTCTTGACGCCGTCACCTGCGGTCGCGATGCGCGGCGACAAAAGACCGGGTGTGTGGCCCGGTCCCATCGAGGTCTCGGGAGCCTGAACGGAACCCATGACTCGAATTCGAACTGAGGGACGTCTCTGACGTCCCCATCCCCGTGAGGCGACAGTCCGGCGCCCGTTCTTCTGGCCCGCTGTTGACTCACCTCCAGAGCCCGCCTTTTCCGGCGGATGCGAGGGCTTCGCCATGTTGAACCGCACGAACCTGACGCTGTCGGCTCGGACGCTTTCCAACCGGCTGAATCTCGGGACGCGGTCGCTCGCGCGCCATGCGAGCGTCAATCATGGCGGTCAGACCCTGCGCACCCGTCAAACCCATCAGGACACCGTGCGCGAAGGGATGGTGTGGTATGACGTATTTCCCATTATGCCAGCGAGATACGGAATCCTAACCAGTCCCGGCTCATTTTCCCGACCGCAGCAGTGCTTGCCGGGTTGCCCGCCCATGCAACCCGGGCGATCCGCGGTGGCGATTCGTGTCGAGTCCGATCCGAGGCCGGCTGACCTCATCGATCGACCCGAACGTGGCGCGGATGTCGGTGACCCGCGGTTTCCCTCGGTCGCTGTCGCTCTCCTCGAGCGACCCCGGCCGGAGCGCCCGCTCGCTTGCGAGTCGCTCCTCGAAGGGAAGTCGCTCGGGAAACCGGGCGCGAAGTGCGCCGCCCAGCGAGCTGCGAAGTCCGCGGCCATATCGGCCGCACGCATTGGAAAGTGAGCACCGATCGCCTGGTACCGTCTCGTCGGTTCCTGAGCCCGCGGCCTGGCCTGCCCTGGTCGTCCCCTCCCGGGACGCCGCCAGCCGGGCATGACCCGCGGCTCGGACGCCCGAGCGGGAACAGTCCCATCGGTTTCGCGCGGCTGATCCAGCTTGAGCCTTTCCATCGATTGAGCTGAATCGGGTCACCGCGCACGCGCCGTCTCCCAGTTCGCCGCGCCGGAGGTCGCCCGCGCGTTCGAAAAGAGGCTGTCCACACCTGGGATGGGAGATCCCGGGAGGCCTCGCAGCGGGTCAATCCTTGCCGACGGCGCCGCGCGTGAAGACGTCCATGATGGCGCCCGGCCTGGTCCCTGTTCCGTCCCGTGCCCGAGCGAGCGGCGCGGGCTTCTCCTCAGGGCCGGGACCGGCAGACCCCGAAGCGGGGAAGGCGGTTGACATGTTGCTGACGTCGAGGGACCTGGAGATCCAGAGCCGGGGCTGGGCCGACCTGGCGGTCGTGGTCCGGCGCGCCCAGCGCGGGGACCGCGAGGCGTTCGGGGCCCTGGTTGAGCAGTTCCAGCCGACGGTCTACGCGCTCGCGCTGCGGCGGCTGGGCAACGCCAGCGATGCCCTGGAGCTGACCCAGGAAGTCTTCCTGCACGTGCTGCGGCGGATCGGCCAGCTCCGCGAGCCCGAGCGGTTCGCCGGCTGGCTGCGCCAGGTGGCCGTGCGGATGGCGATCAACCGGGCCACCCGCCGCGTGGCGCCGCCCAGCGTCGAGGCCGGCGTGCTCGAGGGAGCCTCGGAGCCCACCGTCGAGCCGCTGGACCAGTTGATCAGCCGGGAGCGCGCCGAGCGGCTCTGGGAGGCCCTGGGCCGGCTCAAGTCCCTGGATCGGGAGGCCCTCGACGCCTTCTACATCCGCGGACACTCCCTGCTGGAGATCGCCGAGCAGCTCGGCGTCCCGCTGGGCACGGTCAAGCGCCGTCTCCACACCGCGCGGAAGCGGCTGCGGGTCGAGCTCGAGTCCACAGTCGCCGACACCCAGGAGTGGACCGACCGCCCGGCTGGCGACTCCGACTCCCTCGAGGACTTCGATGAGTCGGAGTCGGAGTTGGTCGGCGCCGGCGTCGACTCGCTGTGGTAAGGGGGTGCGGGGTCCGGGACCAGGTGCCGTTGGGGCACCTCCGGACTCTCGGATCCCGCTCCCCACCCTCGTGGCTTCGCGACCGCTTCCCGCCCCGGGATTCTTCCCGCCCACCATTGTTCAACTCGGTCGACCTCCTGGGAAAAACTTCTTACGATCGAAGACGGCGATTGGAGGAAAGCGCAGTGGGCCAACCCAAGGGGGGTTTGTCCTCGCTGCTGAGGAATCGTGGTTCGGGACCGGCTGCCTCATGTCCACTTCGGATTCCCCTCGACAGCCCCGGCTGAGGTGGCTCGCCGGCGCCGGCGGGATCCTGGCCGTCGCGGTGATCCTGGGATACGGGTTGAGGAGTCCCGCGCGCCGTCCGAGCTGGAGCGAAATCCGCGCGGCCGTCGCCGCGCAACGCTGGGTCGACGCAGAGGCCGGGCTGCGTGGCTGGTTGAAGGCCAAGCCCGACGATCGCGATGCCTGGATGCTGCTGGGCGATCTGCTGTTTGACCGCGGCCGCGAGCCGGAGGCCCTTCTCGCCTTACGCCGGGTGCCGGCAGGACATCGGGACTGGGTGCATGCACAGACGTTGGTCGGGGAGATCGCGATCAAGCAGCGCCGGCTGTCGGAGGCGGAGTGGAGCTTTCGGGGCGCCGCGACGACGACGAACGATCGCCGCGCGATCGAGCCGCTCCAGCGGCTGGTTTACATCCTGGTCCTCGAGCGGAGGACTGCCGAGGCGCGCTCAATCCTGAGGCGCTTGTTCCAGATCACGCACGATCCCCGGCACCTCGCCGACAGCATCCTGGTCGCCCGGATCGAGTCCGATATCCGCGACCTGGGCCCGGAGATCGAGGAATTCCTGCGTGAGACCCCCGAGGACCCCTGGTTGCGCCGGGCCGGTGGTCTCTTCTTGCTCTCACGGGGTCGCGCGGCGGAGGCCCTGCCCCACCTCGAGGCCGCGGCCGTGGCCTTCGAGGACGACCCCGTGGGGCGGTTCGCCCTGGCGGAATGCCGGATGGCGCTGGGGGTCTCCCCGGTCGATCTCTCCATCCTGGGCAGCCCACCGAGCCGGCCCGCTGACGCCGCGCGGTGGTGGGTGTTGCGCAGCCGGCTGGAGGAGGCCTGGGGACTAGACCTTGACCCGCTGGAGAGCTTGCGAACGGCCGTCGCGACCGACTCCCGGAACCAGGAGGCCCATTACCGCCTGGGCCGGGCGCTGATTCGACGCGGCGATCCGCAGGCAGGCCAAGCTCACCTGGACCGCGCCCAAGCCCTGCGGAACCAGGACGAAACGTTGCAGCGCGAGCTCGAGAGCTTGCTCGCCGAGGGTTTCAACGTGCAGAGGCTCGATCGGCTCGGCCGGCTCTGCAAGGAATCCGGCCTGCGCGTGGAGGCGAGCGCCTGGTTCGAACTCGCGTACCGATCCGGCCTGCACGGCCCGCGGTCGAGCGCCCCACGGGCACCATACCTCGTGGTGGCCGATGACCCTCCTGTCGCCCTCTCGCGACCGGTGCTCCGATCGTCCGTCCTGCCCCGGCCGGCCGGACTCCCACCCAGGGTCACGGCCCCTTCCAATTCCGGTCCCCGGTTCGAGGACATCGCCGAGCGATCCGGGGTTCGATACCGATATGAATGCGGGGCAACACCCGATCGCTTCATCGCCGACACGATGGGCGGGGGCGTCGCGCTGCTCGACTACGATGACGACGGTTGGCTGGATATTTATTTTATCAATGGCTGCTCGTTGCGCTTCGATCGGCGATCCCCTCCGGCGCCCAACAAGCTGTATCACAACCGGGGCGATGGGACCTTCGAGGAGGTCACGGAGCGGGCCGGGGTCGGCGGCCGAGGCTACGGGATGGGTGGCGCGGTTGGCGATTTCGATAACGACGGGTCCGACGACCTGTTCGTGACCGGGCTGGGCGAGACGATCCTCTATCGGAATCGGGGGGACGGCACGTTCGAGGACGTCACCAAGCGCGCCGGCGTCTTCTCCTCCCGATGGACGACGGCGGCCGGCTTCGGGGACCTCGATGGCGATGGCGACCTCGACCTGGTGGTGGTCACCTACGTCGAAGCCAACCCCGAGAGCTTGCGGGAATGCCGGGATGAATTCGGCAAGGCGATCCACTGCCCTCCCTACAGGTTCCCGCCCCAGCCCGATCACCTCTTCCGCAACAACGGGGATGGGACCTTCACCGAAGTGAGTCACGCGGCGGGAATCGACATCCCCGATGGTCGGGGCCTGGGTCTGGCCCTGGCCGACCTGGACGGCGATGACCGGCTCGACCTCTTCGTGGCCAACGATGGGACAGCGAACTTCCTGTTCCGCAACCGGGGAGGGCTGTGTTTCGAGGAGATCGGCACGAACGCGGGGGCCGCTTACGACGGCACAGGTCAGGCCACGGCCAGCATGGGGGTCGTGGCCGAAGACCTCAACGGCGACGGTCGCATCGACCTATTCCACACCAATTTCGTGAATCAGACCAACACTCTGCGGTGGAACCTCGGCTCCGGCCTGTTCGTCGATGCGACACTCCGGGCGAACCTCGCCGCCCCCAGTCGCTCCAAGACGGGTTTCGGCACCGTCGCCCTCGACGCGGATAATGACGGTTATCTCGATCTGTTCATCGCGAACGGTCATACGGATGATCAACCCTGGTTCAATACGCCGATGGCCCAGACCCCGCAGTTCTTCCTGGGGCGGGAGCACGGCCGCTTCGAGCCGGCGGGGCCGAAGGTCGCGCCCTATTTTGCGCGGCCGATCGTCGGCCGGGGAGTCGCCGCGGGGGATCTGGACAACGATGGGCGGGTCGACCTGGTGGTCGTACACCGCGACGCGCCGGCGGTCCTGCTCCACAACGCGACGCCGGCTGGGCACTGGCTGGGCCTGCGCCTCCGCGGGACGCGCGGCGGCCGGACCCCGGTGGGGGCTCGCGTCGCCTGCCGGGCGGATGGCCGGACCTCGGTTCGATGGTTGACCAGCGGCACGAGTTACCTCTCCGCGAGCGATCCCCGGCTCTGGTTCGGCCTGGGGTCGGCCCGGGTGGTCGAGCGACTCGAAGTGCGTTGGCCCTCCGGGGTGGTCCAAGCCTGGTCGAACCTGCCGGCCGATCGCATCCTCGATCTCCGCGAAGGGGACGACCCCAGACCCCAACCAGGACGACTCCGGCCCCGCGACAAGATGGAGTCGAGCACCCGGCTGCATCGGCAACGCGGCGGGATCGATCACCGAGCGGGACTTGGCCCCGGGTCGCGACCGGCCCGCGCCGCGGATCCGGAACGGTCGTCATGAGGGTCCCGAAAAAAGATGATCGCGTGGGAGATTCTGTTTGACCCGGTCGGGATGGCACGTTATCGTCTTCCCTGATGAGTCGCCCTTGGTGCCTTTCCCCCTCTCCCCGCTTGGGCCGATGGGCCGACCCGACGCGCTGATCGTCCCAGCGCCGATCGGCCTTGGAGTTCTTGCTCAGGTGGTTTTGATATCACATCGGAACAGACTCTGAGCCGTCCTAGGGAGATTTCTGATGCACACGCAATTCGCCTTTTTGAAGCGCGGCTTCACGCTCATCGAACTCCTGGTCGTCATCGCGATCATCGCCGTCCTGATTGCCTTGTTGTTGCCGGCAGTCCAGGCGGCGCGGGAGGCGGCCCGTCGGGCGCAATGCACCAACAACATGAAGCAAATTGGCCTGGCCTGCCTCAACTACGAGAGCTCCCAGAGCGTCTTCCCTCCCGGAGCGATCTCGATCTACGACCCCACCGGGGCCACGAGCGGCTGGAACTCGAACTTCTTCACCTGGTCGGTGCTGATCCTGCCGCAAATCGAGGGGAACGTGACCTACAACGCGCTGAACATCTTCATGGGCGTGGGCCAGAATGGGCTGAACAATGGCGAAGCCTATACGGCCTACTACGGGGTGCCCAAGGTGTTCATTTGCCCATCCGACGCCGACAATAACAATGGGCTTCGGCCCTGGAATGGCTCGCTCAGTGTCCCGTACCCCAATCCCCTGGGCCAAGCTCCGGCGTGGGCGCCCCCCATCAATCCCTTCACGGGACAGACGGTCCAGGATGTTCCGGTCACCGATTACGCGATGAGCTTCGGCGACAACTGCGCCGGCTGCGGGCTCTGCGACTGCCTGCCCTGGGAGACGCCCGGTACGGTCGCGACGCTCCCCGTCGGCCAGTTGCGGCGCGGCTGGCCAGGGTACTGGGGGACGCGGTACAACAACGCCGCGGGCATCACCGGAGCGCTCCGCGGGTTCGCGGATTATGCGACCATGCAGGTCGCCACCATGGCCAGCGTCACCGATGGCACGAGCAATACGATCCTGGTCGGGGAAGTCCGGCCGATCGCCGACGCCAACAACGCCTTCTGGACGTCGACCGGCTCGGCCTCAGGGACGACGGTGCCGCTGGGCTGGGATGCCAACTCCTACCCGGCTTCCGCCTCCAACTGCAATGGACTCTGGCAGAGCGCGGCGGCACCACTGGGCTGCCGCTACGGGTCCGCGGCCAAGGGTTTCTCCAGCTACCATCCCGGTGGGGCCAATATGCTCTTTGCCGATGGATCGGTCCATTTCCTCAAGAAGAGCATCAATCTCACCACCTACGCGGGCTTGGGCAGCCGCAACGGCGGCGAGGTGCTCAGCTCCGATTCGTATTGACCGGACCACGGGGGTGCATCGAGCAGAGCCGGGCTCGGCCACCCTGCCGTGGATCCCAAGGCGAAGCGAGAACGGCTCCAGCACGAGGTTCTCTCGTTTCTCAACGATCGGGATGGCCAGACTCCGCCCCAGCGGCTCGTGGCCGGGTTCGGGTGGGGCTGTGCCATCCTCGAATCTCCGGAGGATGCTTTGTTATGATCCGATTTCGAATGCCGTTGATGGCAACCTCCGCCGGTGCCGCGCTGACCACGGTCGGACTGCTCCTGATCGCCGGCTGCGGCGACGAGACCGGTCTCGCCAAGCGCTACCCGGTCTCCGGCACGGTCACCTACCAGGACAAGCCCGTGGCCAAGGGACAGATCCAATTCCTCCCGACCGATCCCAAAAGCACGACCCAGCGCGAGGCCAACGGCTTCATCGAGAACGGCCGCTTCACGCTGACCACGGCGACGCCTGGCGACGGGGCCTTGCCCGGACCGTACAATGTGACCGTCAAAGCCGTGGAGATTGACAATTCGCAGATCAACGAGACTGTCGCCAAGTACGGCGGAGGCGGGCGCCAGCAGGACATCGCCAAGGCGACCAAGAAGGCCAAGAGCCTCGTCCCTCCCAAGTATCAACTTCCCGAGACCTCGGAGTTGAAGGCGACTGTCAAAGAGGGATCCAACCACTTCGAATTCAAGCTGACGGATTGAGCGATCGTGCCCGGCGCTGTGCGATCCGCTCAGGTGGGTCCCGGGTCGGATCGCCTCACGGGATCGGGGGAGGCGATCCGGCGAGGCGTTCCTTCTCCCGGAGGTAATCGGCCGCCTCCTCGCGGTAACGCCGAGCCCGCCGCGCCATCATCGCATAATCCCACCAGGCGACGAGCACCATCGGCAGCAGGACGATGGCGTCGAGGATCAGCCCGATATCGGGCCGGCCGAAGACCGAGAACAGCGTGAGGAACATCACCGCCAGGACCGAGGGTACAGCGGTCAGCGCCCAGGTTACCCGCCGATATCGCGCCAGTTGTTCCTCGATCGGCTCGACGCCGAGCCGGAGCCGGCCGAGCTTGCGCCTCCAATAGCTCTGGCGAAGATGCCAGCGCGCCTCCAGTTCCTCCAAGGCCGTGGATGTCGAGACATTCGCGTGCATGAATCCAACCGTGGTTCCTTGAGCAAATTGACAAACTGGCCCCTCCCGGATCAAGATCATTGTATCGCCGCCAAGCGCTTCGGTTGAGGAGCCTTTTTCATGTCCGCACGATTCGTCGCTCTCGATGAGGGTCCGGACATCATTCCGGACATCATCTTGAGTCGCGCTGTGGTCGTCGTCGGCCGCCATCCGGCGTGTGATCTTCGGCTCGATTCCCTGCGAATCTCGCGGCATCATTGCTGCATCACACGGGAGCATGGCGGGGTCGTGGTCCGCGACCTGGGGAGCACGAACGGCATCCGGATCAACGGCGAGCGGGTGGAGGTCGGCCGGTTACAGCTCGGTGATGAACTGTCGATCGCTCACCTCCGATACCGCTTGGAGGACGGGCCGGATCAGGAGAGTGCCGTCACGCCGCCGCGGGACCCCATCGATGCCCCGCCGTGCATCTCCACCGAACATTGGGTCTGGGTCCGGCCCTCCGCCTGGGGTTTTGGTCCGATGAATGAGGGCTGAATCCGGGCAGACCCACCTGGGCTCGCCCATTAAGCTCGCGCGGATTGGGAATCACGGCCCGGAATTTGCGGAGCGATGATCCTCGTGTCGCGACTGATCGCTTCGGCAGAGAGGTTCCCTCCATGTCACCACGATTCGTCGCCCTCGATGAAGGTCCTGACATCACTCTGGACCGCGCTCTGGTGGTTGTGGGCCGTCATCCCAACTGCGACACCCGGCTGCATTCTCTGCGAGTGTCGCGGCATCACTGCTGCATGACTCAGGAGGAAGGCCAGGTTATCGTCCGGGACCTGGGCAGCGCCAATGGCATCCGGATCAACGGCCAGCGGGTGGAGATCGGACGGTTGCGCCCCGGCGATGAACTCTCGATAGCGCACATCCGCTACCGGTTAGAAGGTGAAGCGGATACCGAGCAAGGCAGCCATCCCGCGTTGAGTGAGCAGGATTCCTCCTCGAACCCCAG
>JAJPJC010000061.1 GCA_021324445.1 Isosphaeraceae bacterium | reverse complement strand
TGCCAAGGGGAGAGGGGCGCCGGAACGGTCCCAGGGGCTGACGCCCCTGGCTATTCACCACCGCCCCCATTCGGGGGCTCAGATACCTTTCGGAACAGACTCTCAGTGCGATCGCGAGCCGCTCGGCTTGATCGACTGGTGGGGAGTCGCCTTCGACACTTGTTGGCGCAGCTGCTGCTGGTTTCGTAGCGCCTGTAGTTGCTTCTGCATCTCCTGCCGCATCTGCAGTTGCTTCTTTGAATCTAGGGTTGGTACTCGATCATGCATCATCATCGGGATCGAGTAGTGAGTCCCGGTGGGGCCGGGCCTGCGCGGGGTCTGATGCTCAGGCCGCCCGTGGGCCGGGGCACGGCCGGGCTTGAGCCGAACCACCTCGCGGTGCTCGGCGGTCGCCTCGGCGAGCTTCCCCTGGAGACTCAAGGCGATGCCGAGACCCTCATGGGCCGAGGCGTAATCGGGCTTGAGCTGGATCGCCTTGCGGAATTCGGCGATCGCGGCCTGCACATCCCCAGAGTCCTTCAGGGCATTGCCGAGGTTGTAATGGGCCTCGGCATCATCGGGCTTGAGCCGGATCGCCTCACGGTGCTCGTCGATCGCCTCCCAGAACTTCCCCTTGGCCTGCAAGGCGAGGCCGAGATCGTTAGAGGCGCCGGCATCGTGCGGCCTCTGGAGGACATCCCGTCGCAGAGCCGCGATTGCGGAATCGAGTGCAGCACCAGCCTCCGGAATGCGATCGCACGCCTGGAGCGCCCGGCCCAGGCAGGCCAGTCAGATGACGCCCGTTTCCGGGCCGCAGCCGGACCAAGTCCCGGAAGACCGCGATCGACTCGTCCCATTCCCCCTTGGCTTCCAAGGCGTGTGCCAGATCATGGGCCGTCTCGGGTCGGATGGAGCGCGCGGCCGTGTAGTAGCGGATCGCGTCCTCTCGTCGGCCCAACCGCACCAGGCAGAGCGCCAGATTAGAGGTGAGCCAGACGTCGCCGGGATAGCGGTGATGAGCCGGTCGCAGCACATTTTCAGCCGTCTTGGGATCACCTTCGACGAGCAGGGCCGCCCCAAGTAAGTTCAGGCTGATCGGAGGAAGCTCGTCGTCCCTCGCCGAGCTTGCCAGCGCGCGCAGGGCGTCGCGGCGTTCTCGGTTGTCAGGTGAGTCGAGGGCATCACGGAGCCGGTTGCGGAAGGGGTCGGGATCCGCCACACGTGCGACCTGAGCCAGCCGCTCCGCACCCGGTCGATCGCTGAGCCGACTGCGCCGGACTGCTGCCCAGCTGTCCAGAGCCGCCGCGAAGGCCACGGCGACGGTGGCCGGTCGAGCCTTGATCGGTTACCGAGCCGTCGGAATCGTCGGCCCTAGCCAAGCGGATATCGATCAACTTGCGGTGGCGATCGCCGCCAGGGGCTCGACACCCGGGCCGCCGGCCAAGGTTGGCTCCAGGCGTTCGAAAAGAGTTCCCTTGCCGGCCCCCTCGTACTCGCGTCTGAGGCCGCCCAGAACCCGCTCCAGCATCGCCAGGGTCCAGGCGCGCTCGAAGAGCCGGTCGGGGATCATCGTATCTGCCGGCTCGGCGCCATACCGTCCCTCGGCGCTCATCCGGTCGATCGAGAGGATCGCACGGCCGCCACCGCGTTTCTGTGCCCGGCGTTGCTCCTCCTGGTCGGCGAGGAAGTTGCGGCCGACGGCCAGCAGGACGGTCCGGAACCGGCCCCGTCGCGGATCAGCCCCGTCCGGGACGTGGCGCTCCAGGAGATGAGTGAAGACGCCCCGCACCAGGTCGGCCGCCGTTTCGGGGTCATGGCCGCGGCGACGGATGAAGGCATAGAGGGGATGCCAGCAGGCCGCGCAGAGCGACTCCAGCGCCGCGCGGGCCTCGGACGAAGTCCGGTCCGTGGACCGGACGACCCGACTCCAGTGCGTCGTCGGGAACCCCTCGCCAGTCCTCGGGACGGTGAACTCCGGCATGCGATAGCCTGATCTTGGGGTGGATCCGCATCGAGGTTCCAGCGACACCCTCTGGAACGCGAATTCGCGCAAGAGTGCAGGAATGGTGTGGAGACCCCGACTTCCGGTGCTCGGTTCTAATTACCTAAGTCCCAAGCAGATGCGTGCCCGGCCGGTGCTGCATAGATCGAAGCATGGATTGCCGCAGATCGTCTGCGGCCGTTCATTCATTTCGCGGCGGGTCGGGTTGTGGTAGGATAGTTGTTTTGCCAACCCTCATCCACGCCGGACTCCCCGGGGCCCGACCCGGCGCGGTCACTTCGGTCAGGAGGGGAGCCCGGTGGCGTTGCCATGATTTCAGGACCACGCGGATGAATCCATACATTTGCGACGCGGACGAGTTCTACGTCAACGTCAACCTGAACACCGAGATGGAGCTGCCCAACAACCGCGACACGGTCTTGCACTTCTTCGAGCAGATGAAAAAGGGGTTTCCCGAGCTGCGGAACTTCTATACCCGCGAGAACGGGGATCTCGTCCTGGAAGGCGACAAGGACCAGGAGTCCTACCGATGGCTGGCGATTGAGCCGCGCCGGCTCTGTTCGGGGCAGATGAATCCGCCCAGTCTGGAGGACGCGTTCCGCCAGCATGAGATGGTCCTGGACCTGGCCCCGCACTTGTTGACCATCAGCTTGCTGGACTGCGAGGCGCTGGACGTCATGTTTGGCTTCGACTTCAATTATGACGGCAACCACGACGAGGTGGTCGCCGTGGCGCTGGGGGTCGGCACCGGGATGGAAGGGCTCTTCGAGCTGCCTCAAGCCCAGGTCATCAATTATGAGCCCTCGCTGACCCTGGCCTTGAACGAGTCGTGCCAGCTCCAGTGCCGGCTGGCGATCGAGACCCGAACCAATGCCTACCAGGTCCGGACCCGCGAGTTCGGCGACGACCAGATCAGCGTCTATTTCACCGTGCGGCAATACTGGGGGTCCGGTCCGGACCAGAGCTTCCTGGAGTCGCTCCGCCGCCAGCGCGAGGTCGGCGAAGAGCTGCTGCTGCAGGCCGTCATTCCCCGGATCGTCCGCCCGCTGGCGCAAGTGATTGCCTCGCGGTAAGAACGATCTCGTAGGGTGGGTGCAGCGCAGCGCAACCCACCGGTCGAACAAGCTTGGCGATGGTGAGTCTCGCCGGGACGGACCCGGCGTCACCCACCCTACTGAGGCGACGTCCCATGGCCCGACTGAGCGCGCTGGTGCGGAACTTGACGGCGGAGACGGCCTTCACGGTGCTGGCGGCCGCGCGGGCCCTGAAGGCCCAAGGCAAGGACGTGGTGGAGCTGGAGATCGGCGACAGCCCGTTCCCGAGTACCCCGCACGCCAAGCGGGCGGGCATCCTCGCCATCGAGGAGAACCAGACGGGCTACTGCCCGAGCCTGGGACTGCCCGAGTTCCGCATGGCGGCTGCGGAGGTTGTCTCCGCCGAGTTCGGCTACCAGGCCACGAGCGAGAACATCGTCGTCGGGTCGGGGGCCAAGCCGTTCGAGCAGTTCTTCGCCGAGGCGGTGCTCGATCCGGGCGATGGCGTCTTGATCTTCAGCCCGCACTTCCCGACGTATCTCCCCAACCTCGAGCGGCGGGCCGCGCGCGCGGTACTGGCTCCGCTGCGGGTCGAGCGCGAGTTTCGGCCCGATCCGGCGGATGTCCGGCGCTTCGTGGCGACCGATCCGCAGCCGCGGGCGATCTTCCTCAATTCGCCGCACAACCCCACCGGCGGCGTGGCGACCCGGGCGGACCTGGCCGCGATCGCCGAGGTGGTGCGGGGCAGCGACCTGATGGTTTTCTCCGACGAGCCGTATTGCCACATGGTCTGGTCGGGCCGGCACGCCTCGATCCTGGCCCAGCCGGGGATGCTGGAACGCACCGTCGCCGCCTACACCTTCAGCAAGTCGTACAGCATGAGCGGGTGGCGGATCGGCTTCGCCGTGGCGGCTCCCGACGTCGTCCAGGCGATCGGCAAGCTGATCAACACGACGGCCTCGTGCAGCCCGCCGCTGGCCCAGCGGGCCGCCTGCGCGGCCCTGATCTCCGACGCCGAGACCCGCGACGTGTACATGGAGCGGTTCCGGCGCAAGGTCGAGCGGCTCTGCGACGGCCTGGAGCGGATCGACGGGTTCCGGGTCGTTCGCCCCGCCGGCACGTTCTACGTCTTCCCCGATGTCCGGTCGGTCTGCAACCGCCTGGGGATCACCTCGCACGGCCTGGCTCTGTATTTGCTCGAAGGGGCCGACGATGAGTTCGGCGTCGCCTGCCTGGGCGGCGAATGCTTCGGCGAGGCGGGCAGCGGCTTCCTCCGCTTCAGTTGCGCCGAGCCCGACGAACGGATCGACCAGGCCATCGCCTTCCTCCCCCGGGCACTCGATCGGCCCGACCGCGTGCGCCGGTACCTGGAGGCCAATTCCCAGTTCGTTCTGAGCCAGCCCTATCGGGTGAACTGAGGTGGACCGGCGCGGTGGGCTGTGACCAGGCACGTCACTGCCTGGTTCGGACGGGACCCCCGTCCGCCAACCTCGGGCGTCAGCCCGATTTCCCCAGACCCGCGGCTCGCACGGATGTGCCAGCCTGGAGGTCCCCCGTCCGAACCACGGGCTGACGAGATCGTCCAGCTTTTGCAGGGGGATAGGGGAATTGGGTAAAACGGCCGCTGGGAACCGATGTCCGCGGCCCTGCCGGGTGTCACTGGGTGGTGCTCCCCGCCGCGGCCTGGTCCCCAGCACCGGGATGCGGCCCTGGCGGCGGATGTCGCCGCCCCGGCCGGGACGCCCGCGGCGCCCCTGCCGGCTCCCGAGGCCCCCGCGGCGCCGGCCCAGGATCGGCTCCGGGCCGGGAG
>JAJPJC010000417.1 GCA_021324445.1 Isosphaeraceae bacterium | reverse complement strand
GCCCCTGGTCGACCGCGGAGCGCCGAGCCCCCCCTCTCTTCCCAGGAGCCCCGCGGGGGCGACAGGGGTGACTCTCGCCCCCGCGGGGCTCTCCCAAGGGGAGAGGGAGAGGCGCCGGAACGGTCCCAGGGGCTGCCGCCCCTGGCTCTTGACCACCGCCCCCATTCGGGGGCTCAGATACCTTGAGGAACAAACTCTAAGCCGGCTCCTCCACAGACGGGAATCCCCGCTCTTCCTGGAGGAGACGGCTCCGTCCGGCGATTTCTCCTTTCTGTCCCCAGTGCGTGGACCTAATTAGTCGATTGTCAAGCTTCATTTGACAGGTTGGAATCCCGGCCTCCTTCCTTCTAAAGGCGGTACTCCAAGCCGTCAAATCCAGGTTGATTGGCGAGGTGGTGATGTCCTCTGGGCTCTCCCGACGGGCGAAGCGCCGGGCCATCCTGGTCGTCGGCCTGAGCCTCGGGGTCGCCGGTCTTGCCGTGGCGCTGGCGTACTCAAATGGGCGCAAGCGCGAGGCGACTGAGGCCCTGGCCAGGGGCCGGGCCTATCTCCAGAAAGGGCAGTCTCGCCGTGCGATCCAGGCGGTCTCCCGCATTGGGAAGGGGAGCCCGTTCGAGGGTCAGGCGTTGACGATCCGCGGGTTGGCCCTGGCTGCCCTCGGGGAGATCGGCCCGGCGCGCCGCGTCCTGGAACGCGCCCTCCGCGTCCGGCCCGACCCCATGGCGGCCAAGATGCTGGCGGCGATCTACCTGGGCGCCTACGAGACGGAGCGCGGCCTGCAAACCCTCGAGCTGGCCGCTCGCCTCGACCCGCAGGATTTCCGGCCCTGGTATGCGATGGGCGAGGGCGTCTATTTGCGGCTGCGCCGCTACGATGAAGCCGCCGGCGCCTTCCGCCAGGCCCTGACCCGCGCCCCGGCTCACCTCGGGTCCCGGATCGGGCTGATCGAGGCGCTGGCCGAGGCGCATCGTCCCGAGGAAGCCGAATCCCGGCTCCAGGCCGTCTTGCACGACCAGCCCGACGATCCCAAAGTCCTGGTTCTCGCGGCCCGGCTCGCGCTGGAGGCCGGTCGCTCGCAGGAGGCCGCACAGTTCGTCGACCGAAGCCTGGCCCTCGATCCCGACCATCGCGCGGCCCTGCTCCTGCGGGCTCGGTTACGGTTCGGCGCCGGCCAATCGGAGCAAGCCCTCGCGGACGCCGAGCGCGCCAGCCGATTGGACCCAACCGATGTCGCGGCGCTTCAGCTCCTGGGCACGATCCAGGTGGCGCGGGGCTTGAAAGAACAGGCCGCCCAGACCGTCGCGCGCGGCCGAGACATCCAGCGGCGGACTGGGCGGATGGAGGAGCTCCTGTTGGAGATCCAGCGGCGGCCCGACGAGCCGGGACCGCGATGCCGGCTGGGCCAGCTTGCCCGGGAGGCGGGGTTGGAGTCGCTGGCCCTCCAGAGCTATCAGGCCGCCCTCGCCCTGGACCCGAATTGGGCGCCGGCGCGCCAGGGGTTGCTCGAACTCGGCGTCCCGAGGGCCCAGATCCCGCCACTCGCCGCGGCGCAGCTGGTGGGCGCTCCCACGAGGGGCTTGCAGCGCCATGAGCCGTGACTGTGGGCTCGGGAAGGCGATTCGACGCCAGGTCCTGGCGGGCCTCGGCGGGATCCTCATCGCTGGCTGCACCGGCGAGCCGAGGGATCTTGCCCGACCGGCCGCGGCTTCCAGAAGCGGGTCCCCGAGCGCCCAGCCGGCGGAGGGACGGCCGGCTCCCGTCAAGCAAGCCGATCCCGACTTCGATGCCCGGGTCGCCCGCCCGGCCTACACCACCGCGCATCCCAGGGTCCTGGTCGACGAGGCCCACCACAACTTCCATAAGGCCAGCGGCCGGTACAAACCCTTTGCCGACCTCCTGACCCATGATGGCTATCACGTCGCCGCCAACCGGCAAAAGTTCGCCGCGGAGGAACTCCGGAAATGCGACGTCCTGGTGATTGCCAATGCCCTCGCGGCTGAGCCGGGCCGGCTGGGGGATCCCGCGATGGCCCAGCCCGCCTTCACCCCGGACGAGTGTGACGTTGTCCACGACTGGGTCCGGCGCGGTGGGGCGCTGCTCCTGATCACCGATCATTATCCGTTCGGATGGGCGGCCAAAGACCTGGCCCAGCGCTTCGGCGTGGAGACGCGCAAGGTCTATACCGTGGACCCGCCCCATTCCCAGGGAGATCCCACGCGCATCCTCTTCACGGACACCAATCAGCTCCTGAGGGATCACCCGATTACCCGGGGGCGGGATGAGTCCGAGCGCATCCACCGCGTCCTCACCTTCACCGGCCAGTCGCTCAAGGGGCCGGAGGGCAGCGTCGCGTTTCTCCAGTTGGCCGACTCGGCCCTCGACCTGACCTTCCCCGACCAGAAGCCGCTTCCCGCCGGGAGACGGGCGCAGGGCCTGGCGTTGCACTACGGCAAGGGCCGCGTGGTCGTCATGGGCGAGGCCACCCTCCTGACGGCCCTGGTCGCCGGGCCGGCGCGCCGGCGGTTGGGGATGAACGTGCCAGGGATCGATAATCGGCAACTGGCACTCAACATCCTGCACTGGCTCTCGGGCCTCATGGGACCTCCCGGCGAGCCAACCAGCGCACCAGTGCCAGGTTCGAGCGGGCTTCGGCAAAGTCGGGGCGCAGCCGCAGCGCCTCGGTGAACTGGGCGATGGCGTCGTCGAGCCGCTGCCGGGCGGCGAAGACTTTGCCCAGGCCGTTGTGCGTCTCGGGCGCCTCCGGTTGGAGCCGGACCGCCTCGGTGAGCAGCTCGGTCGCCTCGCCCAGGTGACCTTGACGGAGCCGGACCATTCCCAGCCGGATCAACGCCGGGACGTGGGCCGGCTCCAGCCGCAGCGCCGCGCGGTAGGTCGCTGTGGCCCCCGCCAGGTCCCCGCGTTGCTGGAGGCCCCAACCCAGGCCGAGGTAAACCTCGGGGGCGCGCGCGCCCTGGCTCAGGGCGTGAGAGGCCAGGCTCACCGTATCGCGCCAGGTGCGGCACAACGCCCAGGACGACCCGCCCAGGACCACCAGCAGACCCAGGCCCGCCGTGGCGACCGCCAGGGTGATCGGAGCCCGACCGCGGCCAGGGCCGGTCAGCCGGGCGATGACCGCGGCCAGCACGGGCAGGCCGCTCAGGGTGGCCAGGTCGCTGTAGCGATCGGCCGCGATCGTGTTGCCCACCGTGACCAGCCCCAGGTTGGGCGCCAGCAGCGCAAGGTACGCCAGCCATGTCGCCAGCAGGCCCGGGTGTCGGCGGCGGAGCCGGAAGACGGCCACGCTCGCCACCGTGACCAGGGCGGCGGACGCCTGGACAGGCAGCGACCCCCAGCCGAAGCCGTTCGGCACCGGATAATACGCACACAGCCCCGTCGGCCAGACGGTCTTCCGGAGATAGAAGCCGACGTCGTAACAGGCCTGGGCGATCCGGAACAGCACCCCGCGCTGCTCCAGCGCCACCAGGGAGTCGGTCGACTGCTTCGCCTGGACGGCCAGCGCGGCAAAGACCAAGCTCAACGCGAAGAAGGGGAGCTTCTCCCTCCAGACCCGGCGGGCCGGCGGCCCGAACCAACGGCCGGGTCCGCCCCCCAGGCGCCGGAGCGGGTAATAATCGAGGATCAGCAGGACGGCCGGCAGAGCCATCGCGGTCGCCTTGAACAAAAGCGCCAGGGCCAGAAGGGCCCACGCCCCGATCAGGCCCAGCGCGTAGCGGCTCGGCGCCGCCTCGACCGCGACCAGGTAGGCGCGGACCGCCAGCGCCGCCAGCGCGATGCAAGGCAGGTACGGCTGGCACGAGGCCCACGCCACGACCTCGACGCGCAGGGGGTGCACCAGGAACAACGCCGTCGCCAGGGTCGAGCCGAGCACGACCCCCGTCGGGTTCGTGTTGAGGAGGTCGGGACAGGCGCGGCCGACCAGTGTCAGCGTGAGGGAGTAGGCGGCCAGGGCGGTCAGGGCGTGCAGCAGCAGGCTGGTGAGGTGATAACCCTCCGGGTTCAGTTGACACGCCGTGTACTGGGCCTCGAAGAGCATCCAGGCCATCGGCTGATAGGCGCCCAGCCAGTGGGTGGTCCACGCCCAGGAAAGCTGCGGTCGGCCCAGGCCGCGATAGCGCGGGTTCTCGAGGAAGTTGGCATGGTCGTCCAGGTTGACGAAGCCGTTGGCGAGCACGGGCAGGAAGGGGACGACCGCGAGCAGGGCCAGCGGGGCGGCCATCGTCCAGGCCGGCAGCCTCGGGGCCGGCGCCGGCGCCGGCGCTCCGCCCGCGGCGGTCGAGATCGGTGCAGCGCCCATGGTTCCCCTTTGATGCGAGCCTTGCCCAGCGCCCCACTCGCCCCGCGATCACCGCTTCGAGACGGCCTGCGCCTCCTCCGGCAAGGGGATCACCGGGGCCTCGAGCAGGCGGAATGCCCCACGGCCTTCGGTGATCTCGATCGCACGATCGACCGGCACGCCGCGGAAGACCTGACGGGAATGGCTCGTCGGCCAGACCACTTCCAGGGTGAGGATGGTCCGGGCCTGGCCCAGCCCGATGGTCAAGAGGAAGGGATTCCCGCCGTAGCTCGATCCGCTGGTGACCTCGCGGTGACGGGAGACCAACCCACCGGAACCGGGGAGGTCGACGCGGACCCGGGCGCCGATGGCCGCGCGATTGGTCTGGGTGCCGACCAGGCGGACCGTGAGCCAGTGGTTGCCGTGACCGGGGTTCTGAAACAAGACGTTGTGGGCGCGGTCGCCCGGTGTCGCGCCGCCGCACTCGAGGAACAGGTCGAGGTCGCCGTCGCGGTCCCAGTCGGCGAATGCGATGCCGTGCCCTTTCTGGAGGTGTCCGGTGCCCGAGGAGAGCGTCACATCCTCGAACCGGCGGCCATCGACGTTCTGGAACAGGACGTTGGGCACGACGAAGCGGTACTCGGGCCGTCCCGTCCCGAGGTACATATCCAGGAAGCCATCGTTGTCGATGTCGCCGAAGTTCGACCCCATGCAGGCCAGCACGCGGTCGAGTCCGGCTTCGCGGGTCACATCGCGGAAGCCGTTGGGCCATTCGTTGCGGAAGAGGCGGGGTCGCTCCCCCGGGGTCGGCTGGCCCAGGTGGCTGCGGACGACATTGGCGAGCGTGTTGCCGAAGTTGCACACGAACAGGTCGAGCCGGCCGTCGTTATTGTAATCCCACCACCAGCAAGCGAAGCTGGCCAAGGGCTCGGTGACGCCCAGCACCGGCGCCAGGTCGGTGAAGGTGCCGTCGCCGTTGTTGCGGTAGAGGCGATTGGGCTCGCCGTTGTTGGAGACGTAGAGGTCGGGGTCGCCGTCGTTGTCGTAGTCGCCCCAGGCGGCCCCTTTGCCCCAGCGGTCGTTGAGCACCCCGGCCGCCTCGGCGACGTCGGTGAAGCTGCCGTTGCCTTTGTTGTGGTAGAGCCGGCCCCGGTTCCGCGGGTCGGGACGCTGGCGGTTGAACTCGCCAACCATGTAGAGATCCACCAACCCGTCGTTGTCGTAATCGGCCCAGGCGCCCGACTGGCAGGCGATCGGGGCGATCAGGCCGGCCGCGGCGGTCACGTCCTCGAACGTGCCATCACCCCGGTTGCGCAGCAGGGAGGGCCGCAAGGCCGACTCCCAGCCGCCGCGCAGGAGCAGCACATCAAGGTCGCCGTCGTTGTCGATGTCCGCATGGGTGGCGTGGGCGGCCCCGACCTGGTCGGCCAGGCCGGCCGACTCCGACCGCTCCTGGAACGTGCCGTCGCCCCGGTTGAGGAACAGCGCCGATCCCCGCTCCGGGTCGAGATTGGAAGTGAACACATCGAGACGGCCGTCGCCGTTGAAGTCGTCGACGATGCAGCCGCCGGCGTTGTTTTCGCCCAAGACATCGAGCCCAACCCGCGCGGCGAGATTGCGGAACCGGCCCAGGTCCCGCTGCGAGCGGAACGGCTCCAGGGGGATCCGATACCGCGCGGGGACCTCATCGGGATACTCACCCAAGGTCATGTAGGCCAGGTTGAGCAGCCAGCGCACGCCGAGATCCTCGGGCCGCCGTTCCAGGTAGGCGGTGAAGTGGCGGATCGCCTGGCGCGACCCGGCGGTCTGGCGGTGCACGGCGGCGGGGGTCAGGGGGAAGATGCAGCTCGAGTCGGTGCAGCAGGCGATGCAGTTCTCCGTCTCGCCCCGCCGCAGGGCCGCGACGCCCAGCAGCGCCTCGATGTTGGCGCCGTACAGCGCCGAGCCCTCCGGGTGGAGCGCGCGGGACGCCTCGAAATGCCGCATGGCCTCCTCGAACCGACCATCGAACAGATGCAACCCACCGATCAGGAGCTGGCATCGCGCGGCCCGCCGCGCCTGGCGGTCCGTCTGGGGTTGCCCGAGTGGAGCCAGTTCCGCCTCGAGCCGAGCGATCCCGCGCGCCGCCCGCCCCCGACGCGCCGCGCTCACCTGGGCCAGCGACGCCGGGTCCGCGACCGGCGCCTCGAACTCGACGGCCAGGAAGATCCCGCTGTCATCGAACCAGACGTCCGAATAAAGCGGCAGAGCCTTCGCCGCGGCTGAGGTCCGCTCCGCCACGGCGCCGCGCCGGGGCGCCGCCCTTGCAGCCGTCGCCAGCTCGAGCAGCCGCACCGGGCTCAGACCGCTCAGCGCGGCGACCGCTCCCAGGCTCGCCGCGGCAACCAACGCGAGGACCGCCAGCAACCGCACGGCCAGGGACCATCTTCGACTCATGATCGCACCTCGGGCCGGCTCGTCACCCCCTGGCGGCGCCGCGGTCGACTCCAGGGTCTCGGGAACTAGGGCAGCGCCCCAACCCCCGGCGCACGGAGGCCGGTCGAGCGCGGCGGAGTTGAGGTCAGCTCCGGATGAGAAGCCTGGAGCCCTCTCAGGCTCTGGCGTGCCGGCTCAAAGGCCGGCTCGAGCGCCAGCGCGGCCTCAAAACACCGACTGGCGAGCAGAGCCTGGCCCGATTCCGCCGCCAGTTTGCCCAGCTTCCAAGGGAGCTCGGGATCATCCGGCCGGCGCGTGATCTCGTGGGTCAGTTCATCCATCACCTGGAGATGGTGCTGGACCTGTCGGAGCCGGCTGCGGGTGGCCGCGACGCGCTGGCTCAACCCCGACCGGGCCTCGACGATCAGGAGCAGTTGGAGCAGGCCGACGTCGTTGGGGGCCAGGGCCACGGCGCGTTCCACGTCGGCCAGGGCGGCTTGCCATTGCTCCCGAGCGAGCCGGGATTTGGCTCGAGCGACCAGCGCGTGGATGTTCCGCTGGTCCCGCGCCAGCGCCGCATCGGCCAGGGTGATCGCCTGATCGAGGTGATGGGCATCGACCGCCGCCCGCGCGGCCAGGCCGAGGACCACGGGGTCCTGCGGATACATCTGGAGGGCCTTGGCCACCCAGGGCTCCGCGACCTGGGACTGACCGTTGGGGATGAGGGTGTCGAGCAAACCGAGCAGGGCCTCGCGATGGGAGGGATTCCGTTCCAGGACGCGCTCGTACGCCCGGCCGGCCCCGGCATGGTCGCCCAGGTCGTGCCGGACCTTCCCCACCGTGAACCAGATCCGGTAATCGCTCGGCCGGAGCCGGGCCGCCGCTTCGAGCAGCTCGAGCCCGCGTTCGCCGTTGCCGAGATCGCAGTTCAATTCCCCGAGCGTGACGGTCGCTTCGACGTGATTCGGGAGCAGTTTCACGGTGCGTTCCAGGGCCAGGCGGGCGATGCGGTATTGCCCCATGCGGAGCAGGGCCTGGGCCGCGACCGCGACGGCCTCGCCGGCGCCGGGTTCCTCATCCCGGACATCCTGGACCACCTGGAACGCCAGGTCGGGCCGTCCAGAGCGCAGATAAGCCCGGCCGCGCGCGGCGAGCGCCCGTGCGTCGCGCAGCGGTGCGGGCCGGTGCGACCACCACCACAGCCCGATCAGGGCGCAGACCACCACCATGGCCGCTGCCAGCGCGATCCCCACGGTCCCCAACAGGATCCGGGCCCGGCTCGGCACCCTCCGATGCGACGTGCCCAGCGGCGCGCCCTCACAGGGCCGGCCTCCTGGCTCGGCGGCGGATTGTTCATGGGTCGCACTCGCGAGACTCATCAATCCACGGAAAGCTCCGCTCCGGTCCCTGGGCCGCGCTCACTCCGAGACCGGATCCAACCCGGCATCCGGCGCGTTGTCGGCTGGGTCGAACACAGCGCTGCGGCCTGAGGCCCACCGAGATGGCTGCGGCCCTGGGAATTCAACCGCCATGGTACGCGACCCCTCGGCGCGCCGCCAGGGGTTCGGGAGGACGACGGTCGATTCCATTCCCGTTCGGCTTCCCCGTCAAGGTTCGGTGGGAACGAGGAGATCCAGCTCGGGTCCGGGCCCGCGGCGCATCGTCCTCGATTGGCCCGGGCGCCGGATGCGGATCCAGTGATCGGTGAAGAGGATGTGCTGGCCCGAGTCGACCCGCGGCATGTGGCATTCAACGCAATCCCCGCCGGGCCTGATGGGGCAGCGGGCGGCGGCCGGCTGGGACCGCTCGACCGCCCGCTGGGGCCTGGAGCCGGGACCGGCGTGGCAGGAGAGGCAGACCGCGTCGTACGTGGCGCGGTCGCCTGCGGCGCGCGCGTGCGGGTCGTGGCAGGAGAGGCAGCTGAACCCGCCGCCGCTCTGGCGATAGCAGCGGGACTGGATGATCCCCACCGGCTGAAACCGCGCCAGTTGGGGATCGTCGGGACGGAGCTGATCGGGCCGAGCGCGGGAGGGATGGCGATGGCAGGTCCCGCACAGGCGCATCTGGCTCTCGGCGGTCCACCGGTCGGGACCAAACGGCAGGGTTAACCGATCCCCCGACGCACCCCCGCGTGCGGCCGCGACATGCGCCCGGCCCGGTCCGTGGCAGCGCTCGCAGGAGACATTCGGGATCATGGTCTCCTCGTCGATGCCTCGACCGCCGCGCGCGGAGACCTGCGTGGAGTGACAGCCGAAGCATTTGCGGGAGTTGCGGGGATCGTTCAGGTAGCCCGAGGGTGTGACGCCCGGCCGCGGCTCGTCCTCATGCTGGCCGGGCGTCAGGTCCAGGCGGTGCTCCCGGCGATAGTAGGTGAGACGGTGCTCGAAAAGCCGGGGTGCCGCCGGATCCACCAGGGTCACGAACGTCGTGGCGTGGTGGCCCGAGCCAAAGGCATAGTCGACCACCCAGCGCTGGACGCCGTCCGGGGCCGTCCGAGCCAACTGGAGCCGGTCGTCGCGGTATTGATACGACCACTGCACCTCTGGCCGTTCCGGATCGGCCAGGGTGGTTCCGTCCAGGTGCCGCGCCAGCGCCAGGCGGCTGGCCGGCCGCAGGGTCACCGCATGGCCCGAGCGCGCATGGAGCGCGGCCTCGCCCGGATGGCACTCCGCGCAGGCGCGCGAGCCGATGTACGGATCGCCCGGGAAGCGGCCCTCGGGCGGGAAGGGCCGGTCGATCGTCAGCAGGCGGTCCAGCACGGCTCGATGAGACCCGGTATTGGTCCGGTTGGCCGTCGCGATCAGCCAACCGGCCACCATCAGCAGCGCCAGGACGCTGACCGCGCTGACCGCCAATGGCCGTCGCAAGGAAGGCGCGGCGGGCTGAGATCGCGGCACGGAGTTGGAAGTCTCATTGCCGGCCATCGCGATGGCCAATCCTGAGTTCGAGTCAGCGGCGGCAGAGGTTCTCTGGGCTTTCGGGAGCGCCGTGCGCGGGGTGACCACGGGCGTCAGAGATCGTCCAGCTTTTGCAGGGGGATAGGGAAATTGGGTAAAACGGCCGCTGGGAACCGATGTCCGCGGACCTGCCGGGTGTCACTGGGTGGTGCTCCCCGACACGGCCTGGTCCCAGAGGCCATCCCCATGCTACAACTGACCCTCTCTCCCGACAACTCGCCGCGGCCGCGCTGGATCGCTCCCCCCTGGACCACGGCGTCGGACCGCTGGTTGGAACTCGATCGCCAGCTCCCACCCGACCATCCCGCACGCCGGATTGCTCAGTTCGTCACCGCGCTGGATCGGACCGCCCTGGAACAGTCCTACGCCGGCTTGGGCAGTCGCCCCTATCCCCCCGAGCTGCTGGTGCGGCTGGTCCTCTTCGAGCACCACCGCGGCCGCCTCAGCCCGGCCCAATGGTTCCAGGACTGCTCGAACGACGATGCCGTGAAATGGTTGCTCCTGGGCCTGAGGCCCTCGCGAACCGGTCTCTACTCGTTCCGGGACCGCGTGGGACCCTCCCTGGACGCGTGGAATCGACAGATCCTCCAGGCCGCCCGGGCGGAGGGCTGGACCGCCGCGAAGCGGGCCGCTGTCGATGGCACCGTCGCGGCGGCTTTGGCCTCGCGGCACACCCTGGTCACCGCCAAGACCCTGGCGAAGCGGTGCCAGCAGCTGGGCGCGGCCCTGGCGGCGGATGTCGCCGCCCCGGCCGGGACGCCCGCGGCGCCCCTGCCGGCTCCCGAGGCCCCCGCGGCGCCGGCCCAGGATCGGCTCCGGGCCGGGAG
>JAJPJC010000105.1 GCA_021324445.1 Isosphaeraceae bacterium | reverse complement strand
TGGGCTCGGGCGTGTTCGCGGCGGCCACCGCCGCCCCGTGGTTCGGTCCGCTCCTGGGGCGAACCCAAGACCTGAGCGGGAGGATGCCGGAGGTCGTCGTGAATGACAGCACAGAGGCGGGTATTCTGAATCTGAAAATCTGCGGCGACCGCAAGATCACGATGTTAGTGAGATCTGACGAAGATCGCGCGATCCCTCTGGGCGGACCGGCCTACGGGGAGGGAGAGGGCCAGCGGCCACACCTTGGAATCGCTCTGTCGGAAATCCGGGCCCTCGCCCGCGACAAACACACGCTCGGGGATGGAGAGGAGCTGCCCGTCGAGGTCCTCGTCGCGCAGGCACAATGGGATGTGGACCTGCACGACAAGGCCCTCAGCCCCGAGGAAGTACAGCAGGTAAGGCCAGGGCATCTCGTCATCGAGCCGCCGCGCCAGGCTGACCCACGATCGCCCGCCCAGGCCGTCGCCCGAATAGACGCGACAGGCCGCCCCGGCGAACAGGCCGGCGTCGCTCTCGGGGTCGGGATGACTCACCCATTCCAGGGCATCCGGGACGTAACCGAGCTCGCTCTCGGGCAAGACAAGCAGGGCGCCGGCGACCAGCGACTTGTACGCGGCGAGTGAGCCGCGGCGGCGGCGCCACGGCTCGGGCGAAGCCGGGGTGACGCCGGCGTCGGCTTGCAAGCCGCTCCAGAACCTGCGGAAGTCGCCCTCGAGTGGCTCGCGCGACTCCGCCTGGCATTCGTCGCAGATCGCGAAGGTCCGGGGCGCCCGGCTCCCCAGCAGGCCGGGCAGCACGGGATGCGGAACCTCGAAGCGGGCCTGACCCGAGGTCCGCTCGCAGAAGCGGCAGGCGCGGACCGCCCCATCACCCAGGACCAGCCGTTGACCCGAGACGAGCGGGTACTCCACGATCGTCTCGTAGTTCAGACGGAACCGAAGCTCCTTCTCGGCGGCATACCAATCCTCGCGGTCCTGCCCGTGAACCCGGCCGCGCCGCAGCCAGCGCTCGTAGGCGGTCCGCTGGACCTGATCGCAAGTGGGGATCATGAGGAGGAGTCCGCCGATCGCGCCTTGGTCGATATCCTATGTCCGGTCACAACTTACGACAGCACCTCGGCCGATTCGACCATCCGGCGCCGGGAGGTGGAATCGGGTCTCAGGATTTCCTTGCCCATCGCGGCGCACCCGGCGATAGGATGATCGGGAGGAACCACGGGTCTTCTTTCAGAAGATCGGCTTGGAAATGGTCCTGAAGTCAACCGAATCCGGAGGTCTCGCGATGCGCCGCTGCTGGACTCTGCTTGGCGTCATGGTCTTGAGCGCGATACCGGCGGCCTCGGCCCGGGCCGAGCATGCCAAGATCCAGCTCGACGTCTCCACCCGAGGCGATCAGGTCACCGCCTTTGTCGACCAGACCCCGCCGGAATGGGGGAAGAACCCCAGGCCTGTGCTCAAGGCCAGGACCAACGAGTCGATCCGGATCCAGGTCATGTTCACTAACGTCTATCCTCACAAGACGTTGGAGAACGTGGTCGTGCATTTCTTCATCGTCCGCGAAGGGAAGGCCGGTCAGAAGGAAATCCCCGAGTTGAAGGACGACGTGGTCCAGGAGAGCGCCTTCGACCTGGATTTCAAGCCAGGAGGCAAGGCCGGGCTGCGGACGACGCTCAAGATCGACACCCCGGGCGCCTACCTGGTCCGCGTCGAGAGCCGCAACACCCACAGCGATCACGAACACTTCGCGGCCATCGACCTGGTGGTGACCGACCCGAAGGCACCGTGAGAGCATCTGGTGGGTCGCCGGATCGGGGGCCGGAGCGATCGCGCCATCTTCCTGGATTCACGTTGCCGTCACGTGAGGCCCGGCTGCCGGAAACCCTCAAGTTCTGCGGGGTCTCCGTGCGCACCGCCTTGGCGGCGCAATCGGTTCAAGCCGGTGAACTGGCCGGGCCGATCGAATGGCTGTTGCCGTGTCGGGCGGATCACCGTCACGGGTGGGAGTCTGTGTGTGGGCCGCCTGATCGCGGTGGTACGGGATGCTGCCTCACCATTTCCGCCATCCGGATCGGTTGCCCGCCAGGGTCGTGGCCGCCGCGCTGCTGCTCCTGGCAGGGGGATGGATTGCCGGGGCGCGACCCCGGCGTCTCGGCGCGGGCGCGACCTGCTGGAGCCCAGGGGTTGCCCGGGCCGTCGCCGTGCATGGGGGCCGGGCCCTGTTCCGGGTCCCGACCGCGGCGCCGACGTCCGAGACCTTGGTGGTCGTCTCGGCCCTGACGCGCGCCTCGGGACCTTACCCGCTGCGACTGTCGGCCCGCCCTGTCGATCGCGCCGAGGAACCCGCACCGGCGGGCGACCCTCCGCCGGCGGTCCCGCCCCAGGCCGCGCCGGAGCTGCCGTCGCCGAGCGCGCCGGGGCACGGGCTGCCACCCCGCGAGCAGGTGTTCCACATGCTGGTGCGCCCGGGTGATCTCGCCAGTCCGAGCAACTACGCGCCCATCCGGAGCGTGCTCAAGGCGGTCGGACGCCGCGTGCAGGTCTACGTGGCGCGCGCCGACGCCGATCGCGTCGGCGACGACCTCCTCGAAGACCTGATCGTCACGTTCGATGACCGGATTCATCCCGTGGCCGCCGGCTGCTTCGGCACGGCACGCGACGTCGACGGCGACGGCCGGTTCACCATTCTCCTCTCGAGCGATCTCGATCATCTCGGGGGCGGCCGGCACGCCGTCGACGGGTTCGTGAAAGGGGCCGACCTCGATTCGTCCGTCCCCGCTCCCTTCGGCAATCACTGCGACATGATGTACCTCAACACGGCGCTGCGGGCCGGTCCTTACCTCCGCACCATCGTCGCTCATGAGTACATGCACGCGGTCGTCGCCAGCCAGAAGAGGTTGCGGCCTGCGGGGACGGCCGGCGACTGCCTGGAGGAGGAGGGATGGCTCGACGAGGCGATGGCCCACCTGGCCGAGGACTTCCACGGCTTCGCGACGTCGAACATCGATTATCGCGTCAGCGCGTTCCTCTCGTGTCCCGAGCGGTATCAACTGGTCGTCGAGGATTACTTCGCGGCCGATCTCCTGCGGAGCCATGGCCATCGCGGGAGTACGTACTTGTTCCTCCGTTGGTGCGTCGATCGCTACGGACCGGGGCTGCTCCCGGCCCTGGTGCGATCGGACCGGCGTGGGATCGACAACCTGGAGGCGGCGACCGGGTCGCGGTTCGCCGACCTGTATCGTCGCTGGTCCCTGGCTCTGTTCCGGAGCGGGATGGACCCCATGTCGGCGCGGCCGGCCGCCGGGGATGACGGCTACCGCGGGTTGAACCTCCGCGCTCCCTACGGGGAATGGGAGCTGGCCGGGCCGCGGTACGGCCGGGTCATCCCCGGTGGTCCGGCGGAGTGCTGGCAGGCGGCGGGGACGAGTTCTCACTTCGTGCTGGTGCAAGGCTCGGCGGCGGGTGCCGTCGAGATCGAGGTCGTGGGACCGGCCGAGGCCCAGGTCCAGGTCACGGCCCTGCCCCTGGAGGCCGATCGGCCGCGTTTGGATCTGGCTCTCGAGACGACTCGCGCGGCCGACGGATCACTGGGCATCCGCGCCCGAGTCGCGGAGCGCCATGGCGTCGCGGTCCGGCTCTCGGGCCTCTCCTGGGAGCGGCAGACCCCAGGGCCGAATCCCCACGCCTCCGACTTCCGGCCCGGACGGCTCGATCAGATCGGGGTCGCCGCCGCATTCGGCACTGCGGCGGTCCCCGCTGGTGGTGAGCTCACCTCCGGTCCGATCCCCCTCACGGGCATCTCCGACCAGACCGGCCAACTCGTCATCAAGGTCCTCGGAACCGACCCGCGCGGACGGCCGGTGAGTGCCTGGGCCGAGCTCAATCCCCAGGCCGGCCCTGAGCCGATCGGCCATCCGGGCGGCGAACTCGACCCGCTGGTCGGCCCAGGATAAAATGGACGCGGCCCGTGGAGATTCACCATGCCGATCCACGACTGGACTCGAGTCCAAGCCGGTGATTTTCACCATTTTCACCAGTGCTGGGTCGTGGCGATCGGCATCCCAGTCGATATCGTGATCGCCAACCTCGTCCGGCGGTCGTTCCCAATCGCCTGAGGCGGTCGCGACTGACTGGGCCGGTCCTGAGAATGCGGGATCGGCCCGGCCCGGTCCGGTCGTGGTATCGCGTTGTACTCTGCCCTCTCCGACGGGACAATGTCGTGCCGTGGACCCTCGCCGAGTTCGCCGGCGTGAGGATCGATTCCAGCCCGTCCTGTCGGTATGATCGAAAGAACCTCGGCCGATCCCTCCGCAGATGCCCCCGCAGGCGCGCGGACACGGCCAGGCGGCGGGATGCCCGCCCGGCCCGCGTGCGAGCGTGGCGAGAGGCTCGGCTCGCCCGCTCGGGGAGCCTGCCATCCGCGTTGTCGCAGCGGTCCTAACCTCGAGCGAGTCGGTTGATCTTCATGAAGACATCCATCGCCCACGACAGCCCCCGCCTGCGCGCGGGGGACTCGGGTCCGGATCACCGGGAGCTGGCCGAGGTGATCGAGCAGGCCGCGCACCTCCTGCCGGCGCAGGGGCCGATCACCGTCTTCATCCATCACAACACCCTGCACGCGTTCGAGGACTTGCCCTTCCACGAGGCGGTCAAGAAGGGTGCCCTGATCTACGGCTGCCAGCCCTATCTCTCCGAGGACCGCTACCGGAAGGAACTGCGGCGGGGGCGGATCCGCTTCGTCGAGCTCCAGGACGTGCTCGAGCAGGACCTGGGGGAGCGGGCGCGCGCGGCCATCCCCTGCTTCGGCACACGGTTGGACCTGCGCCTGGCGATGCTCCAGTACCCCTTGCGGTTCGGGCCGACCGAGGAGCTGGTCTGGTATGTGGCGGAGGTCGACGCGCTGCGCCGGGTGCGGCGAGAGGCCTCATCGGCCGTCCGCGCCCGGCTGATCGCCGAGACGCGGCGCTGGGTCATCCGCGACCTGCGCGGGGGAAACGAGCCGACGACGGGGAGTCCATCCCGCCGCGGCAAGGCCGATCGAGGGGTGCCGGATGGCCTGGCCGACCTGCTGGACCGGTTCGGGGAGTCGACGATCGAGAGCTGGAGCGATGGGGATTGGGAACGATTCACGCTCCAGGCGCTGTGGCGGGTCTGCTGCGATGGGGTGCGGGACCTGCCGACATTTAGCTCGCCGCGGGACGCTCCGGTGCGACACCGGGACCTGCTGCTGGAGGCGACCGGCGAGGATGCCGACGCGTTGGTCAACGGCCTACTGACGCGCTTCTGCGCCGCGTTCCTCGACCAGGGGCTGACCCACTGGCAACTCCCCCGTCGTGACGAGGGATTCCTCCGCGCGTTCTGCGCCCTCTATCGCCAGCCGGCCGGCCCGCCGGATCACTGGCGACGCGGGCTGGCCCGCGAACTGGGCCGGCTGGAGGACCGGGAGCTTGGGCCGCTGGACTCGATCCGCGAGTCGCTCGATCAACTGGGCGTCGGCCGCTCGGAGTGGGAGCCGTTCCTCTCGGCGACCTTGCTGGTGCTGCGTGGCTGGGCCGGGATGATCCGGCAGATCGAGATCCGCGGCGACCGCGTGCTGCACCCGGTGCCGCACGGCAGCCTGGTCGAGTTCCTGGCCGTCCGCCTGTTGCTCGATCGGTTCGCGCTGGCCTACACTGCCCGCGGGGCGCTGGGTTTTACGGGTCCCCTGGCCATGCTGCGGAGCCTGGAGGCGTACTGGCCCCCCAGCGTCGAGCAGCGGGCCTTCCCGGTCTTCCAGCTCGCCCAGATCGTCGGCTTGTCGCCCGACCTGTTGCACCGGCTCAGCCGCGCCCAATGGGCGACCCTCCTGGAGGAGATCGAGTCGTTCACCGCCCTGGAACGCCGGCGGATCTTCCACCTGGCCTACGAGCGCCGCTTCTACACCCAGACGCTCGATGCGATCGCCTTGCATGCGACCAACCCCGCCCCCACCCCGCGTCAGCCGCGGTTCCAGGCGATCTTCTGCATCGACGAGCGCGAGGAGTCGTTCCGGCGCCACCTGGAGGAGGTCGCTCCGGAGGCCGAGACCTTCGGCACGGCGGGATTCTTCGCGATCGCCATGTATTACCGCGGGGCCGAGGACGCGCATTTCGTCCCGCTCTGCCCGGCCGTGATCCGGCCCCGGCACTGGGTTGTCGAGCGGGTGGTCGACAGCCTGGAAGAGGATCATCGCTGGCGCGCCCGGGCGCGGCGGACCCTGGGCATCGCCTCGCACCGCATCCACACTGGGAGCCGGTTGCTGACCCATGGGGCGGTGCTCGCGGCGGTGGGTGTGCTGGCCTCGGTCCCGCTGGTCGCCCGCACGTTGTTCCCGCGGCTGACGGCGCGAATCCGCCAGACCTTCGGCCGAATGGTCCTGTCCCCGCGCCTGACCCGGCTGCACCTCGAGCGGCTGGATCCGACCGCCGGACCCGAGGGCCGGGGCATTGGGTTCACGCTGGAAGAGATGACCGGGATCGCCGAGAGCGTCCTCCGCCAGACCGGGCTGACGTCGCGCTTCGCCCGCTTGGTGCTGATCATCGGGCACGGGTCGACCAGCATGAACAACCCCCACGAGTCGGCCCACGATTGCGGGGCCTGCGGCGGCGCCCGCGGCGGGCCCAACGCCCGCGCCCTGGCCCAGATGCTCAATGACCCGCGGGTCCGGGACCGGCTGGCGCTGCGGGGTCTGACGATCCCCCCGGAGACCTACTTCCTCGGCGGGATCCACAATACCAGCAGCGAGGACGTCACGTTCTTCGACCGGGACCTGATCCCGGGGTTCCACCGCGAGGAGTTCCAGGCGGTGCGCGCGCTGATCCAGCGCACCTGCGACCGCAACGCGCACGAGCGCTGCCGGCGGTTCCGCTCCGCCCCCCTGACCCTCGGTTTCGCCGGGGCGCGGCAGCATGTGGAAGCCCGGGCCGAAGACCTGGCCCAGGTGCGACCGGAATGGGGACACGCCACCAACGCCATCACGATCGTCGGCCGGCGCGACTGGACGCGCGGTCTGTTCCTGGACCGCCGGGCGTTCCTCAACTCCTACGACCCGACCCAGGATGATGCCGACCACACGATCTTGACCAGCGTCCTCCAGGCCGCCTTCCCCGTCTGCTCCGGCATCAGCCTCGAGTATTATTTCTCCTACGTCGACAACACCGGCTGGGGCTGCGGGACCAAGTTGCCCCACAACATCGCCGCCTTGGTCGGCGTCATGGACGGTTCTGCGAGCGACTTGCGAACCGGTCTGCCCTGGCAGATGGTCGAGATCCACGAGCCGATGCGATCGCTCTTCCTGATCGAGACGACCCCCGAGGCCATGCTGAGGATCATGGATCGAAACGAGGGGATCCGCCGTCTCTGTGCCAATGGCTGGGTGGCCCTGGCGGTGATCGATCCCGAGACCAAGGCGATCAGCGTCTTCCAGGAGGGCCGGTTCCGGGACTATCAACCGCAGGCCGCGGTCCTCCCCAAGGCCGGCTCGTCGGTCGACTGGTACCGAGGCTGGCGCGATCACCTGGAGTTCGCCCAGATCGAGCCATGAGGTCCGACGGAGCGAGGCGAAAACGATGTCCCCTGAACCGCCCTGGTTGATCCTGCTCGGTGTCGTCGTCGTCGCGGCCCCCCTGGCGCTGATGGTCGTCCTGGGGGTCTCGTCGCTGTTGGACAGGAAGCTCGTCGAGGAGACGACGGCCCGGTCGGTTCAGGTGGCGGTGGTCTCCGGGCTGCTCGCGGCGGTGGTCGTGTTGGGCTCGATGTTGGTGCTCGGAACGCGGCACGTGGCGATCGACCTGGGCGACTGGGTTGCGATCCCGCCGCACTTCCGTTTCGCGGTGAAGTTCGTCTACGACCGCCTGTCGGTGCCCATGGCGATCCTGTCGTTCACGCTCTCGGGGACGATCGGGGCCTTCGCCAGCCGCTACCTGCACCGCGAGCAGGGCTTCAATCGGTTCTTCGTCCTCTTCGCCCTCTTCCTGCTGGGCATGGTGGTAACGTCGCTGGCGGGGACGATCGAGACGCTCTTCATCGGCTGGGAGCTGGTCGGGCTCTCCTCGGCGCTCTTGGTCGCGTTCTTCCAGGAGCGCCCCGCGCCGGCACGGAACGGGCTGTGGGTCTGGGTCAACTACCGCGTCTCGGATGCCGCCTTGCTCCTGGCGGCTGTGGCGATGCACCACCTGCGAGGCCACGGGGACTTCGACAAGCTGCTGGGCACGACTCCTTGGCCGGAGTCGCACGCCTTGGTCTCGGCGCATCAGGCCCTCCTGGTCGGATTGCTCCTGCTGGTGGCGGCCGCGGGGAAGTCGGCGCTGATCCCGTTCTCGGGCTGGCTCCCCCGTGCCATGGAGGGACCGACCCCCTCCAGCGCCGTGTTCTACGGGGCCCTGTCAGTGCACCTGGGGGCCTTCTTGCTCCTGCGGGTCAGCCCGCTCCTGGGTGCCTCGCCGGCCCTCGCGGGCATCGTCCTGGTGCTGGGGCTGGCGACCGCCGTGCTGGCCTACCTGGTCGGGAGCGTGCAGACGGATATCAAGTCCGTGTTGTCCTACGCTTCGCTCACCCAGGTCGGGATCATCGTCACCGAGATCGGACTGGGCTTGCGGTATATCGCCTTGATCCATCTCCTGGGCCACGCCTGCCTCCGCACGCTCCAGTTCCTGCGGGCGCCGACCCTGCTCCACGATTACCACACCCTGGAGAATGCCATCGGGGAGCATCTCCCGCCGGCCAAGCTTCCCTGGATCCGCCTGGCGACCGACCGAGCCGCCTCCTGGCTGTACCGCCTGGCCCTGGAGCAGGGCTATCTGGACGCGATCCTATCCGTGTACCTCGTCACCCCGTTCGTCCGCGCCTTTCAGTGGTGCGACCGGCTGGAACGGCGCTGGACCGATTTCCTCTCGGGCGGAGCGTCGCGCGAGTCGGACGAGGTCAAGCCTCGGTTCGGAACGATCGAGGAGTTTTCATGAATATCCTCCAGCTTCCCTGGCTCGAGCTGGCAATCTTCCTGACGCTGGTCGGCTCGCTGTGGGTCAGCCGGCAGCGGGACCCGATCCGCGCCCACCAATGGGGCCTGGGGTTTACGGGGATGGCGTTGGCATGCGCGGTCCTGGCGTGGCTGGGCTTCCAGCTTCGCGTCGCACCCGAGTCGCTGGCGAGCTGGAGCGTTCAGCCCGCGCTCTTCAACCGGAGCGTGTTCCGGCTGGACGAGCTGAATGCCCCGCTGGTGCCGGCGGTCGCGTTGATCCATTTCCTGACGGTGATGGCCACCACGCGGATGAAGATGAGACGGTACTCGTTCACGTGGTCCCTGACCGCGGAGACCATCGGCCTGGCCGCGTTTTCCTGCAAGGAGCCCTGGGTGTTGATCGGGCTGCTGGCGGCCTCGACCGTGCCACCTTCCGTCGAACTGCTGACCCGGGGCCGGTCGACGCGGATCTATGTCCTCCACATGGGCCTGTTCCTCGGGCTGCTAGTGATCGGCTGGACGGGGATCCAGCTCAGCGGGCGGGATGCGGCGCCGCCAACCTGGGCAACCGTGCTGCTCCTGCTGGCGATCCTGGTGCGCTGCGGCACGCTGCCGGCCCATTGCTGGGTGACCGACTGGTTCGAGCACGCCACCTTCGGGATCGCCGTGCTATACGTCGCCCCGCTCAGCGGCGTGTACGCGGCGGTCCGCCTCGTGCTGCCGATCGCGCCGGACTGGGCCTTGCGCAGCCTCGCGCTGGCCTCGCTGACCACCGCCGTCTACGCCGCCGGCATGGCCGTGATCCAGCGCGAGACGCGGCGGTTCTACGCCTTCCTGTTCCTCAGCCACGCGTCGCTGGTGCTGGTCGGGTTGGAGCTGCACACGGCGATCTCGCTGACTGGGTCGCTCTGCCTGTGGTTCTCGGTGATCCTCTCGCTGGCCGGCTTCGGCCTGACGCTCCGCGCCGTCGAATCGCGGTTCGGCCGGCTCTCGCTGGCGCGGTTCCACGGCCTCTACGAGCATTCGCCGACGCTGGCGGCCTGTTTCTTGCTCACGGGCCTGGCAAGCGTGGGATTCCCCGGAACGGTGGGGTTCATCTCGACCGAGCTGCTGGTGGACAGCGCCGTGAAGGTCAACCCCTCCCTGGGCATCGCCGTGGTCGCCGTGGCCGCGCTCAATGGGATCGCGGTGGTGCGGGCCTACTTACGGCTCTTCACCGGCGCGCGGCACGTCTCCACTGTCTTCCTGGGGATCGGACCGCGCGAGCGACTGGCGGTCCTGACCCTCGCGGCCCTCATCCTGGCCGGCGGGTTCTTTCCCCAGCCCGGCGTCAGCACGCGGGAGCGGGCCGCCGAGCAGATCCTGGCGGAACGGGACCAGCAACTCGGCCATGGCCCCCGGCCTCCGGACCGGGCCGCGGCCGATCGCCAGATTCCAGTTCTGTCCGTGGATCGGTGAGAGTCAATTCTCCGTCGTCTGCGCCGGGTGCAGACCGGTCTCATCTGCCAACTGGCCCGGGTCCACTCGCCGCGGTTGGCCGTCGTCCTTGGCGGAGGCGGCGATGCAGCCGTTCCCATCGGGCATCGGGTGCTTCTCCCCGTCCGGTGTGAGGATCTCCGCCATCTGTCGCGCCAGGATCTGGAACTCGCGCGGGTTGGATGGTGCGTGGGCCAGCCGGACGTTATGGTCCGTCGCCGGAGCGTAGGGATTGTTGGGCATGCTGACCTGGTGATTGAAGAGGTTGTAGACCCCATACAAGACGTCAATCTCCCACCGCCCCGCGGTCTCGATCTCCTGGCGGAGGGCGAAGGCCGCCTGCGCGGCGTTGATACAGACGGCCGTCTCGATCAGGGCCTCACGAAAATGGGGGGACTGACGCCCCTCCCGGCCCCAGACTTCATCGAGGCCGTTGGCCGCCTCGCGGACTGAGACGAAGATCTTCTGGAGGATCGATCGCAACGCCGGTGAAGTCGACCTCGACCAGAATTTCAACGGCCGCAGATAGGCGTCCACGGCCCCGGTTACCGCGCCGCAGCCGCTGTGCCCGAGCACGACGATGACCTTGACGCTCTCGCTGAGTGCCTCCACGGCGAAGTCGACGCTGCCGAGGCAGACGTCCCCCAGGACGTTGCCGGCGACGCGGATGACGAACAGGTCGTTGAAGCCCTGGCCGAAGATCATCTCGGTGGGCACCCGGGCGTCGGAGCAGCCAACGACGACGGCGAACGGCGCTTGCTTGGGGATCCCTCCCTGCTTCCGGACCATCCCCACCTCCAGGCCGTTGCACTGGACGACGTACTTCGGCTCCTCATCCTCGGTCAGCGTTTGGCCCTGGCAGCTCGCCATCCACCGCGCGAACATGCGGTTGCCGTCCTCCAGCTTCATCCGGGCCACGTCCCCATCGGGAGGCGAGGGCTTGGTGCTGGGGTTCTTCGGATCGAATCTATAAACATAATCGATTGTGTTCATTTTTGGGAGGCCTTGTGGATTTCGCCGCGGAACGGCCGGGGACCTGGGGATAGGGCGATGAGTCGGGGGGCGGCGGTCAGGAGGCACTCTCGGGACAACCCCACCATGTGGTATGATACGTCGACCCGAGGTCGTCACACAAGTGGCAGTGCATCTCTCCCGCGATGGAAGTGTCCCGGATGAAGTCGCATACCGAATACCTGACCTTCAATATCCCGGCCCGGATGGATTTCCTCAACATCACGCGGCAAGTCGAGGAGATCGTCCGCAAGAGCGGCGTGCAAGAAGGGTTGGTCCTGTGCAACGCCATGCACATCACGGCCAGCGTGTTCATCAACGATGATGAACCCGGCCTGCACGAGGACTACAAGAAGTGGCTGGAGGACCTGGCCCCCTTCGACCCCTCACCCAGCCGTTACAAACACAACCGCACCGGCGAGGATAACGCCGATGCCCATCACAAGCGTCAGGTCATGGGCCGCGAGGTGGTCGTGGCGATCACCAAGGGGAAGCTCGATTTCGGCCCCTGGGAGCAGATCTTCTACGGCGAGTTCGACGGGCGGAGACCGAAGCGGGTGCTGGTCAAGGTGATCGGGGAGTAGCCCCGCTGCGGCTGCCTGGCCATGATCGGTCGCGCGGACCGAGACGCCGCAGTGGCCGCGCCAGCCCGGTCTTGGCCAGTTGCAGGTCGACCAGCAGCCCCAGCCGGCGGCCGACCACCTCCGCCCAGACCACGCAGCCCTGCGCCGAGAAGTGGCCGTCCCCGATCCGGCCGTTGAACAGCGGATTGCCCGAGATCGGTTCGCCCCGCTTCAGACCGTCGATCGAGAGGGCCAGCAGGGCGTTGGAAAACTCATTGATGGGATCGAGGTACTCGAATCCGGTCGTCTCGAGGATGTTCGAGACCGCGCCTGGATAGAAGCCGGCCAACTGCGGCCCGTCGAGCTGGTTGACCCAGGGGGCCGGGACAAAGAGGCAGGCCACGCCGCGGGCCGCGCAGAACTGACGGATCCGGCCCAGCCAGAACTTCCCCTCCGGCCAATCGCCGCCCCGACCCTCGAGCACCGCCTTCCAGTCGCCGTCGAAATCATTGGCGAAGATGCTGACGACCACGAATTGAGGCGGGAAGCGCTGGGCGTATTCCACCAGGGAGTAATAATACTGCTCGGGCGAGTAACCGAGATGGCCGGTGTTGAGGATCTCGACCGCTGCGCCCAGCCGCTGCGCCAGATCGCGCTTGAGGCATTCGGTCGGCGTCTGGTCATCGCCCACGAACAGACCCTGCATGTACGAGTCGCCCAGCGCGATGCCGCGGAAGGGGGCCTCGAGATTGGGTTCGGGACCGCGCAGGCCCCAGGAGTTGGTCGTCTGGGCCGACTCCGCGACGATCGCAGCGCCGGTCCCTTTGACCAGTTCGGCGGCTTCCGGTGTATCGGGGACCTGGAAATAGGCTTTGACCGCTCCCTTGGTCGGGAAATTGCGGATCCAGATCGACCGCGTGTTGGGCCGGAACCGATACGACCGGCCGGACTCGTCAGGTTCGAAGACGGTCGCCGGCAGCATCACGGTGCGGTCGAAGTTCCCCCACCGCAGCAGGACGTGGTCGGGGTCCATCCCCGCGAAGCGGAGCAACCGCTGCTGCGGCGGGTCGTAGGCCGCGAAGGTGCCGGCAAGCTGGGCGCGGGCCGAGGCCACGTCGTAGTCCCGTTTCCGCTGCCACTCGGCGTCGATCTCATCCCGCTCGGGCTCCAGCCCGATCATGCGGTAGGCGGTCCACCGCCCGTGCGTGGCCAGCCAGCCGGCCAGGTAGCGGCCCGCCGGCAGAGCCGCCAGGAGGACCACCAGCAGGCCCAGGGTCAAGCCCGCGATCGCCAGTTTGAAGAAACGATCGAGCCGGCGGGCTCGGTCGACGAAGGCGAAGACGCGTTGCGGCACCGGCCGCGGCCGGACAATCCGCCGCAGGGCGCGCTCCCATCGCGATCGACGGTGCACTCCGGGACTGCTCAACCACAGCGGGAGGTTCTCGGTCGCCTGGCTCACTGGGATCGACTCCCCATTCTCAGCTCCGGCGGGCTGGTCGCGCGCGCCGGCGCCGGCACCGACTTTTGGAACCGCTCGCGGGACACCCGGTCCTTCTCCAGGAGCAGGACGAGCCGGCGGCCCACCGCGGCGGCCCAGACCTCGGACCCCTTCGCCGAGAAGTGGCCGTCGCCGATGTGGCCATTGAAGAGCGGACAGCCCATCGGTCGTTGCCCTTTGAGCTCCCCGGCGATGACCAGCTCCAGGTGGGCGTTGATGAACTCGTCGGAGAGGTCCAGGAACATCGTGCTGTTGACCTCCAGGATATTGGAAAGGGTCCCCGGGTAGAAGCCGGCCTTCCGCCGGCCGAAGAGATGGCTTTCGAACGGGACCGGCACGATCAGGTGCACCCACTGCCGCGACCGGCAGAGTTGCACGATCCGGTCCAACCAGTATTTCCCCTCCTCCCAGTCACCCCGGCCTTTCGCGGCCACGTCATAGAGGTCGCCGAAGTCGTTGGTGAAGACGCTGATCACCACGAAGTGGGGCCGGAAGCGGTCGGCGAACGCCAGCAAGGAATAATAATACTGCTCGGGCGAGTAGCCCAGGGTCCCGGTGTTGAGCATCGAGACCCTGGTCTTGAGCTGGTCTGCCAGGTAGCGCCCGAGGCATTCCGGAGGAGTCTCCCGATCGCCGATGAACATGCCTTGCATGAAGGAGTCGCCCAGGACGATGCCGCGCAGGGGTGCCTCGGGATCGGGCTCGGGGCCGCGCAGGCCCCAGGAATTGGTGGTCTGCCGCGAGGTCTCGACCGGAATGCCGGAGGTCCCCTCCAGGGCCGCGGCCAGTCCCGGCCCATCGGGCACGAGGAAGAACATCAACACGCCGGTCTCGAGCGTGATGTTCCGCACCCAGATCGCCCGCGTGTTGGGCCGGAGCCGGTAGGAGCGGCCGGACTCGTCCTTCTCGAAGATCGTCGCCGGCAGCAGCAGCGTGTGGTCGAAGTTCCCCCAGCGCAGCAGACCGTGCTCGGGATCCAGCCCGGCGTAACGCATGATCCGTTGATTCCCGGGCTCGGTTCGAGCATAGTCGCCGAGCAACGCCTGGCGCGACTCGTCGATTCCGTGCTCGCGGTAGAGCCGCCACTGGTCATCGATCTCGGACCGGGGCGCCGGCAGGCCGATCGCCGCTCGCGTGGCCCGGCGCGCCTGGGAGGCCAGGATCGCCGCCAGATACCGACCGCGCGGCAGCGCGGCCAGGAGAACCATGATGGTGAGGCACGTTGCCGCGAGGATCCACCGCTTGAACCAGCGCTCGTGACGGTGCGAACGCCGGAGGAATTCGAAGTCGCGCTGGCGGAGGGGACGACGCCGCTTGAGTTCCAGCACCAGTCTCATGAACGCCTCGGCCCGGGAGCATACCCTCAGTTGGTCATTCACCATTTTGGCCGAGCTTCGCGGGGCGATCAACGGGTGGTTAGCCCGATCCGGGACGAGGCCCCCGCCCGACCTGGTCCTGCTCCAGGAGCAGGGCGAGCCGGCGGCCGACCGAGTCGGCCCACACCGCCGAACCGGCCGCCGAGAAGTGGCCGTCGCCGATCGCGTCGTTGAACAGGGGACAGCCCGGAGGTCGTTGACCCTGCCGCTGCTTGGGAATCACCAGGTTCAGGTGCGCGTTGATGAAATCCTCGATCGGGTTGAGGAAGGACATCCCGTTGAGGTCGAGGATGTTCGTCAGCATCCCGGGGTAGAAGCCGCCCTGCCGCCGTCCGAACATGTGCGATCGGAGCGGGGCGGCGACGACCAGGTGCGGCCATTGCCGCTGCCGGCACAGGTCGGCGATCAGGTCCAGCCAGTACTTCCCCTCGTCCCAGTCGGCGTGCCCCTTCGAGGGCACTTCGAACAGATCGCCGAAGTCGTTGGCGAAGACATTCACAACCACGAAATGGGGGCGGAAGCGGTCCGCGAAGGCCAGCAGGGAGTAGTAGTACTGCTCGGGCGAGTAGCCCATCACACCAGCATTGAGGATCGAGACCCTGGTCTCGAGCCGGTCTTGCAGGTATCGCCTGAGGCATTCGCTCGGCGTCTGGTCATCGCCGATGAACAGGCCCTGCATGTAGGAGTCGCCCAGGACGATGCCGCGCAGGGGCGCGTGGGGGTCCGGCTCGGGGCCGCGCAGGCCCCAGGAATTGGTGGTCTGCCGCGAGGTCTCGACCGGGATGGCCGGTGTCCCCCGGATGGCCGCGGCCAGGCCCGGCCCGTCGGGTACCAGGAAGAACCCGAGGACGCCATTCTTCAGCGACACATTGCGCAGCCAGATCGAGCGCAGGTTGGGCCGGAGGCGGTAGGAGCGGCCGGCGTCGTCGGCCTCGAAGACCGTCGACGGCAGGAGGAGGGTCTGGTTGTAGTTGCCCCAGCGGAGCAGTCCGCGCTCGGGCCCGAGGCCGGCGTATCGCATCAAGCGTTGCAGCTCTGGGCTGGCCTCGGCGAAGACCTCGACCAGTTTGGCGCGCGACTCGGCGATCCCCAGCAGGCGATACCGCTGCCAGGCGTCGGCGATCTCCTCCCGGGGCGTGGGAACTCCGATCGCGTACCGCGCGGCCTGCCGGGCCTCGGACGCCAATCCAGCCATGAGATAACGCCCCCGCGGCAAGGTCTCCAGCACCAGGGCCACGGTCAGACACGTCGCCGTGAGGATCCACCGCTTGAACCAACGCTCGTGACGACGGCGACGTTCGAGGAAGTCGAAAATCCGCTGGCGGAGGGGATGACGCCGCGTGAGTTCCAGTCGAAATCTCATGATCACCTCGCAGGAAATGAGTGAATGCATGATGCGCCGCTGGAGGGCATCGGTGAGCCAGAGCCTGGCCCTGGATTGATTCTATTGTACTGAAGCCGCGCTGCCTCGAGGGGGAGATCCGCCCCCGTGCGCGCGAGCTGGACGCTATGATGGAGGGGATGTCTCGCTCCGTGGGTTCGACCAGCGAAAGGGCGGCACGCCATGTTCGAGGACCTGTTCGGCCGCTTGGGAATCGGCGCGGTCAATCGCGGCGTCTCCCTGGAGGATGATGCACTCGGTGCCGGCGCGCCGATGATCCGGTCAACGAACCCGGCGACCGGCGAGCCGATGGCTGCGGTCCGCGCGGCCACGGCCGCCGAGTACGACCGGCTGGTCGACCGGGCGAGCGCGGCGTTCCGCACCTGGCGACTGGTCCCGCCACCCCGGCGGGGCGAGCTGATCCGCCAGATCGGTGCAGCCCTGCGAGCCCACAAGGCCGACCTCGGCCTGCTGGTGACCCTCGAGACGGGGAAGATCCGCAGCGAGGGCGAAGGCGAGGTCCAGGAAATGATCGACATGTGCGACTTCGCCGTCGGCCTGTCGCGCCAGCTCTACGGCCTGACGATCGCCAGCGAGCGCCCCCAGCACCGCATGATCGAGCAATGGCAGCCGCTGGGACCCATCGGCATCATCACCGCCTTCAACTTCCCCGTCGCCGTCTGGGCCTGGAATGCCATGATCGCGGCGGTTTGCGGCGATACCATGATCTGGAAACCCTCGCCCCGCACGCCGTTGACCGCGCTGGCCGTGCATCGGATCGTCGACCGCGTCGCGACGGAAAAGGGCGCCGACGGGATCTTCCAGCTCTGCATCGGCGGCCCTGACGAGATCGGCGAGCGGATGATTCACGATCCGCGCTTGCCGCTGATCTCGGCGACCGGGAGCTGCCGGATGGGTCGCCGCGTCGGCCAGGTCGTAGGAGGTCGCCTCGGTCGGGCCCTGCTGGAACTGGGCGGTAACAACGCCATCATCATCACCCCCGGGGCCGACCTCGAGCTGGCGATCCGCGCCACGGTCTTCGCCGCCGTCGGGACCGCCGGACAACGCTGCACCACCGCCCGGCGCCTCTTCCTCCACGAGACGATCCATGATCGGGTGCTTGGCCGCCTTGTGGAGATCTACCGGCGAATCCGCATCGGCGATCCCTGGGACGACTCGGTGTTGATGGGACCGCTGATCAGCGAAGAGGCCGTGCAGGCGATGAGGGCGGCCCTCGATGCCGCACGCCGCCAGGGCGGTGAGATCGTCTGGGGAGGGAATCGCCTCTCCCGGCCCGGATACTTTGTCGAGCCGGCCTTGGTGAAGGCGCAGGCAGATATGCCGATCGTGGGCGAGGAGACGTTCGCGCCGATCCTGTACGTCCTGCGCTATCGGTCGATCGCCGAGGCAATCGCCCTGCAGAACGCGGTCGAGCAAGGCTTGACCTCGGCGATCTTCACCAACGACCTGCGCGAGGCCGAGCAATTCCTCTCTGCCGAGGGCTCGGATTGCGGGATCGCCAACGTCAACATCGGCACCTCGGGTGCCGAGATCGGCGGGGCCTTCGGCGGCGAGAAGTCCACCGGCGGCGGCCGTGAGGCCGGCTCCGATGCCTGGAAAGCCTACATGCGCCGCCAGACTTGCACCATCAATTACGGTCGCGATCTCCCGCTGGCTCAGGGAGTTCGGTTCGAAGTCGGCGGAGCTTGAGGCGAGGCTTGCGGCGGACGGATCGCGATGACCTGCGGGTAGCCGCCCTCCCTCTCGGATTGTTTGGGAAGGCTGGTCGAGGTCAGGACTGCATCGAGGTCTTGGGAACGGCGAATGGTCCGGTAACCGGTCATGTTCCCTTGGGGTCGTCAGTTCCAGGTGGTTGGTCTGCCGTGTCGCCTCTCGGGAACATCGCTGGTGAAGTCACAATGCAGCAACTCTTGGCGAACGACCAACTGGTTCCCGGATTGCGGGGTGCCGACCTGAAGGTGGGTCAGGGAGAGGTCATCCGCCTCGTCGACCTTTCCCAACAGACAGTCAACCACAACGGTTCCCCGACGACTTCGCTCGCGGCTACCAGCTCAAGGACCACCGGATGTCGGCCCAGCAGCGCATCCGCATCCGCCGCATCGTCTTGAAGGACGGGAGGGCCTACAGCATCCGGCCCTCGTTCCTCATGCCCTCTCTGACGGCGCTGGCCGAGGACGTCGAAGCCCCCTTGGTCCTCCGCAAGTTCGGTGTGCCGGTCTGGGCGCGGGCCCGGGTCTTCAGCCGCGACCGCATGGTCGACTACTGCCTGGAATGCGCCCTGGGGCGCGCCAGCATCGTGGGCACGACGGTCAAGGTCGATCTGCCCGAGCACCGCGCCGCCGACGAGCATCATCAGACCCGCGCCGGTCAAAAGATCTCGATCGCGACCACGGTTGGCGGCGGCTGTTGCCTGGGCGCTGAGCCGGCCGCGGCCGCCGGGACCGACGACTGGGCGGCGGCCTACGGGGTCTTCCGGCAGGAGGCCCGGGATGTCGCCACGGACTAGACTCCGGCGACGGTCAACCCGGATGGCTGGAAGGGGACGCGAGCGGCCTGGAAAGCGCTGTTCCCCGCGGTGGCGCTGCTGTCGTGCTTCCGGCACGGCTGGCTGAAGAGCCGCGTCCGGGGCAAGCATATCGGCGAGCAGATCCGCGCGGTCGGCCGCCGGGTCTGGGGGGCCTATCGGGCGCCGGACCGGCGGAGCTGCGCCCAGCGGCTTCGCCGCCTGAAGGAGTGGGCCGAGGAGCCGCTCTCGGGGGTCGTGCTGGAGACGGTCTTGGACCTGTGCTCGAAGCGGCCGCGGTGGTCGATCGCCTATGCCCATCCGGGTGGCCATCGGACCAGCAACTTGGTGGACCGAGTGTTGCGGCAGATGGACGGGTACTTCGAGGCCGGGCAGCACCTGCACGGCTCGGAGGAGGCGAGCCGCCGGCACTGCCGGGCCTGGGCGTTGCTCTGGAACTTCGCGCCGTGGCACCCGGCCGTGGCGCGCGAACCGGGGCTGGCGCAGCCCGGCCGAACGGCTCAATCAACATCGCGATCACGACTGTTGGCTTCAGAATCTGTTGGTCTCCGCATCACTGGGCGGATACCGGAATCCGCTACCACAAAATCCGCGACGGTCAGCGAGTTTCGAATTCTTGGGAGGAAAAATGGTGTGATGGCGTCAGGCAAGCTCGAGAGTGGAGGAAGAGGCTCGAACTCGGAAAGCTTTCCGCGCGGCCCCGCGGGTGAACGACTCCTGCCTGGCAGAGGCTGGCCCGGCTGCTCGCGGCCCGTTGCTGGTGGCGACCTTCACCGCCGTGGTCGCAACGCTGGTCCGGTCACGATCCGCTGCGACAACCGAGGCCCGGCCAACGGGTCTGTCCTGACCGTTCGGCCCCCTGACGCCGGCGCGCGGGGATGCGCCGCACTCGCCTCAGGGGCGTGCGGGGGAGGACCGCTCCCCGGCCGGGGCCACCTGTTCGAGGCGACGCAGCGCGGCCTGGGCCCGGGGCTCCAGCGGGTTGCGGGCGATGAACCAGTTCAGCCAGGCGCGGGCCTCGGACGGCCGGCCCGCCTCGGCGCAGGCCAGGCCGATCCGCAGAGCGAGGGTCTCATCTTTGAGGCCCTCGGTCTTGGCACGGTGCAGCAACTTGCCCAGCTCGTTGTGGCGCCCGACGGCGGCGAGCAGGGGCTCGGCGGCGGCGCGATCGCCGGCGGCGGTCAGGGCCAAGGCCAGCCGGTACATCACCGCCGGGTCGTTCGGTTCGGCGGCCAGTGCGTCGCGAAACGCGCCGATGGCCGCGCGAAAGTCTCCGCCGGCCATGGCGAGCTCACCGCGAAGCCGCTTCAGGGCGGGAACGTCGGCCGGGCCGCCGGCCAGCAGCGCCGCGGCGGCCGAGCGGTCGCCGGTGGCCAGGGCCAGCGCGGCCCGGGCGGCCCGCGCGTCGGGATCCGAGTCGGGCAGCGGCGCGAGTGTCTCGAGGGCCGCGGTGGTCTGGCCCGGCTGGCGCAGGGCTTCGGCCAGGGCCAGCCGCGAGTACCGGTCGTCGGGGTCCGCCGCCAGGTACCGCTTCAGGCCGATCATGTCCTGCTCGGCGTCCCACTCGGTGTGGCGGACCATCCCCCAGTGCAGCAGGTGCTGGAGGTCGAGCTGCCCTTGTTCGGAGAGGGCGTTGAGCTGTTCGTCGAGCTCGGGCAGCCGGCGCTGGATACTATAGATGTAGACCAGCTCCCGCCGCGCCTGGGCGCACTGGGGCGTCAGCTTCAGGGTCGTCCGGAACGCCCTCTCGGCCGCCCGGAGCCGCCCGCGGCGCGCCTCGAGCTGCCCCTCGGAGAGCCGAGCCAGCGGAGCGAGCGAGTCCTCGTCGGGGATCGCCCGCAATTCGGCCACGGCCGCTTCGGTGCGACCCAGCGCCCCGGCCACCTGCGCCCGCAGCAGGCGCAGGTTCGGCGTCGGGCTGGGGATGCGGTCGAGCCGCCCGAGGGTGGCCGCGGCCTGGTCGTATCGCCCGGCGCGGGCCTCCGCTTGCGCCCGCTGGTAGAGTCGGTCGGGCTCCGACCGGACCCAGGCGGCCGCGGCCAGGCCCAGGGCCAGGGTGAGGGCCGCCAGGACGGTGAGCAGCCAGCTCTTCCGCACCGCCCGGGTGAGCCGACGACGAAGGCCGCGGTCCAGGGCATGGGCCGCCGCGGCCGGTAGGTCGATCACCATCACGGGAGCTCCCCGCGGCTGCGCGTGCCCCGCGTTCGGGCGCGGAGCTGTCCCTCCTCAGGGCTGCGACTTCGGGGCGCCCGGGGCTGGCGCCGCGCCGATCTTCTTGAGCGCCTGCATGTTCACTTTCATCATGTCCGCCTTCATCTGCTCGATCGCCGGTGTCTTGGGATCGAACTTCTGGGGCGTCTTGGTCTCCCCGCTGTCGCAGCCGAGGAGGATGCCACCCAGGACGACTCCGCTGCTCGCCAGGACCTTGCGCAGGTGGTAACGCATCACGTCCCTCACATGACCATTCGGGTAGGATGACGGGTTGCACGGGCCGTTGCGCGAGTCGCGCCGTCCGGTCCCCCCGGCGGCCGAGGGGCGACAGGGGAACCGGGACGATGCCGCTCAATACTGATCGGAGCTGATGATCTCACCCCGGTTCCGGCTGCCGAGGGCCCACCAGGCCTGGAGGCTGACCGAGTCCTTGATGAACCGCACCGACCCGTCGGACATGGCGACGTTGACGCCGCCGGGGTGGTTGCTCCCCGGCGGGATGGCGTCCGGCAGCGAGCCCCAGGCCTCGCCGTTGGGGTCGTTCGAGGCGACACACTGGACGTTGTTGGGCCCCACGGAGTGGTTGTACGCGCCCCAGATCAGGCAGCCGCTCTCGTTGCCGGCGACCCAGTTGAGGCCGTTGCCCGCCGGCAGCGCGCCCCCCTTCGACATCTGGTTGCCGGGGACGGCCATGCAGGCCCGCGCGACGGACAGCGCCTCCGCCGCATTGCCCGTGTCGACGTTCACGACGATGGGGATCACCCAGCCGTAGCCGCGCTTGGCGTACGGGTTGGTGCGCGGCACGGAACCGGTGGGACCGGTGCCGACCAGCTTCTCGCTGAACATCGCCGTGTTCGACAACCCGTCGGTGAATGACGAGAAGCCAATCGTCCCGAGGTTGGCGTTCCACGGCTGGGCGGTCAGCGGCGGCACGTAGCCGTCCAGCCCGTTGATGCCGTTGCCGTCCGACTTCGGCGGGATGATCGCGCCGTCCCAGCTCCCGAGTTCGGGCGGCCCGCCGACGTTGGCGTGGTAGTTCCGGATGGTCGTGCCGCTCGACGGAATCGTGATGCCGTCCGACGGGCAGATCAGCGCGGCGACCTGGGTGTGCAGTATGGTTGTGTTGGGTGGAGAGGTGAGCCCTCCCCAGTTGAAATTCAGGGCGTTGTACAACGTCAGCCCTTCGATCTGCGGCAGGGTCGCCGCCGACCAGCTCATCGGCCAGGCGTCGAACGTCGCCGACTGCCACAGGAAGTTGCCGCCGTTCTCAACCAGCGGCGGGACGGCGTTGTTCTGGTCGTGGTAGTTGTGGATCGACAGGGTAATCTGCTTGAGGTTGTTGGTGCACTGGGCCCGCCGGGCGGCCTCGCGCGCCGACTGGACGGCAGGCAGCAGCAGGGCGATCAACACGGCGATGATCGCGATGACGACCAGAAGCTCGATCAGCGTAAAGGCACGGCGACTTCGCATGGGCACGACCCCCTCCCGAAAACGAACGGACAGGAACTGCGGTCATGTGGACGCCGCTGGGAAATGCTTCGATCGGTCCAGCGTCGGTTCCTTCGCGGGCCATCTGATAATCACTGATCAAATGGGGGGAGTCTAGCCAGCGGGAGCGGCCCTGTCAAGTGACCAGGGGGAAAAATCCATGCGGGAGACATCCCCGAACCTCGCCTCCGAGACGGTGTCGACGGACTCCGAGGCCCGCTCCCGGGACGAGGGGCTTTCGTGGTGTCGCAGCGCGGGGATATATGGAAAGGGAACGGTCGGACGCCCTGGAGGGCGTTTCGTACACCTGTTGGGGCCGGTCAGGGACGACGATCCCATCCCTTTAGCGGACCGGAACTCCTCCGGCGAGGAACTCCCTCATGCGAATCGCGAAGGTGCTGATGCTGGGCGCCGCGCTGGCCGGCCTGATGCTTCGGTTGTCCGGCCTCGCGGGTGCGGCCGAGCCGTGGGACGTCCGGAGCGACACGTGGGTCGCCACCGACGCCCTCGGCCGGAGCCTGCCGGCCGCCGATGAGGTTGGTCCACCGCGACCGAGCAAGTCGGTCGGGATCTTCTATTTCTTGTGGCACGGCGAGTCCGGCGACGCGGGGCCCTTCGACGTCTCGAAGATCCTCGCCCAGGACCCGGCCGCGATCCGCAATCCCAGGCATCCCCTCTGGGGGCCTCGGCTCTACATGCCGCATCACTGGGGGGAGTCGATCTTCGGCTACTATCGCGGCGACGACGAGTCGGTGCTGTGCAAGCACGCGCAAATGCTGGCCGATGCCGGTGTCGACGCGGTCTTCTTCGACGTCACCAACCAGGCGACCTATCCGCGAAGCTGGCAGGCCCTCGGCCGCGTGTTCGACCGGGTGCGGCGCGACGGCAACCGCGTCCCGCAGATCGGGTTCCTCTGCCCGTTCGGCGAACCACGGAAGGTCGTCCGGGAGCTCTGGGAGCAGCTCTACAGCCGCGGACTCTACCCCGAGCTCTGGTTTCGATGGGACGGCCGGCCGCTGATCCTGGCCGACCCGGCCCTCGTCGGAGAGCACGAGGTGCTGGGGCGGCGCACGCAGGCGGTCGCGCTGGCGGCAGGTCACACCCTCGGCCAGACGTTCACCGCGGGAAAGCCGTTCACCGCCGTGGGCGGCCAGTTGGCCACCTGGGGAAGGACCGATTCCGCGGCGACCTTGACCCTGTATCGCTCCCGGCCCGGGGGCGAGCGGCTGGCGACCCGCCGCGTCGAGAAGGTCGTCGACAACGCCTGGACCATGCTGGAGCTGAACGCCGCGCTGCCGCCCGGTCCGTACTACCTGGAGCTGTCGGAACCGGCGAGCCGGGTGGGCTGGTGGGGCGACCCGAAGGATGTCGTCGCCCGGGGGCAGGCCCTCGCCGACGGTGCGGCCGTGGCCGGCGATCGCTTGGTGAAGCTCGGGCTGCCCAACCCCGACGATGACCGGATCCTTCGCTTCTTCACGTTCCGCAAGCCGCAACCGGACTATTTCCAGGGCCCGACCGGCCCCGGCCAGTGGGGATGGCTGGAGGTCCATCCCCAGCACGCCTTCTACCAGACCCCGGGGGTGCCCGAGGAGGTCGCGGTGGGTGTCGCCCAGAACGCCGCCGACGGCAAGGTGAGCGTGCTCAGCAACCCGCGCTCCCACGGACGGAGCTTCCATGACGGCCGGCAGCCGGGGCCCGAGGGCCAGGATACCTCCGGGCGCAACTTCGCCGAGCAGTGGCGTCGTGCGCTGGCGATCGACCCGGCGTTCGTCTTCGTCACGAGCTGGAACGAGTGGTTCGCCGGCCGCTTCGGCAGCGATGCGCCGTTCTACGGCTCCGGGCCCGTGACCTTCGTCGACGAGTTCAACACCGAATATAGCCGCGACGTCGAGCCCATGAAGGGCGGTCACGGCGACAACTACTATTATCAACTGGTCGCGAACATCCGCCGGTTCAAGGGCGTGCGGCCCCTGCCGCCGATCGAGCCCCGCCCCATCCAGATCGATGGGCGCTTCCAGGACTGGGGGGCCGTCCAGCCGGAGTACCGCGACACGATCGGCGACCCCGTGCACCGGGACCATCCCGGATGGGGGAAGACACTCCGCTACGTCGACCAGACCGGCCGCAACGACCTGGTGGCCGCGAAGGTCAGTGTCGACGCGCGGAACGTTTACTTCTACGTGCGCACGCGCGAGAAACTGACGCCCGCGACCGACCCGAACTGGATGTTGCTATTCATCGACGGCGACAACAACCCGAAGACCGGCTGGCTGGGCTACGATGTTGTGGTCAACCGGAAGACCGCCGGCGAAGCCGGCAGCTCCCTCGAGCGGAACGTCGGCGGCCGGTACGAATGGAACGCGCCCGAGGCGATCGGCTCTCGGGTCGCGGGGCACGAGCTCGAGCTGGCCGTGCCGCGCACGGCTCTGGGACTGGCCACCTTACCCGCCGCGATCGATTTCAAGTGGGCCGACAATGCTCAGCAGACCGGCGACTGGTCCGATTTCACGCTCCACGGCGATGCCGCCCCCAACGACCGCTTCAACTACCGGGCGAACCTCCGGGCCGCCGCGCCTTAAGGCGAACGGCAGAATTCAATTCATCGGAAAATCAAGCTTTTTTGGCTTAATACGACTTTGTCAGTTACGCTGGAATCCGTTCCGGCACGGTCATGAGTTCACGCAACAGCACTTCCTTGGCAGCCGCGCGGCGGAGCCAGTCGACGATCTG
>JAJPJC010000381.1 GCA_021324445.1 Isosphaeraceae bacterium | reverse complement strand
TGGGCTCGGGCGTGTTCGCGGCGGCCACCGCCGCCCCGTGGTTCGGTCCGCTCCTGGGGCGAACCCAAGACCTGAGCGGGAGGATGCCGGAGGTCGTCGTGAATGACGGCACAGAGGCGGGTATTCTGAATCTGAAAATCTGCGGCGACCGCAAGATCACGAGGTACGCCGCCGTGCCGGCGGACCCACCGGTGGTGCCCACGAGCCCGGCGTCGGGCTCGTGGGCCGGGGCTGTGGCCTCACCCGGTGACCCGCCCGGGCCGCGGAGAAATCGCTCCGGCAGATCCCCAAGGCGGCATTCACTCGGCTGCCCCAGGAGCCGACGTATCGCTGCCCGGCGGAGCATCTCGTGGTGTGGCAGCGGCGCGGCACCGACCAGCGGGCCACCGGGGAGTTGAACCAGTCGCCGTATCGCTGCCTCGCCCAGCACTGCCAGAGCGGCCCGCTGCGCGACCGGTGCACCCGCAGTCCGCAGCGCGGCCGGATCATCAAGCGGAGCGAACACGACGACCTGTACGACGCCCTGCGGCAGCGGATGCGCCAGGACGAGGGCCAGGCGATCTACACGCTGCGGAAGCTGACAGTGGAGCGGCAGTTCGCCGATCTGAAACAGCATCGGGGCCTGCGGCAGCTCGCCAGCTTCGGCTTGGAGCGAGCGCGGATTCAGGTGAGGTTGCTGGTCTTGGCGCAGAATGGTCTGGAGCTCTTGAAGGCCCGCGACCGAGGCCAGGCGAAGGCCACACCATTGGCCCCAGGCGGCCGGACGGAACGGGCGATTGGAGGGAGCCGTCTGATCGAGAGCCCCCAAGTTGCCGCGAAAGCTGGACGATCTCGTCAGCCCGTGGTCCGGACGGGGAACCTCCAGCCTCGCACGTCAGTGCGATCCGTGGGGCCGGGGGGATCGGGCTGACGCCCGAGGTTGGCGGACGTTCGTCCCGTCCCAACCAGGCACTGACGTGCCTGGTCACAGCCCACCGCGCCGGTCCACCTGGGGGCTTTCCAGGTTTCCTGATCGAACCGACGCTCAATCGCCGGGCAACGGCTGGTGATCGTGGAGCTTGCGGTAGCTCTCGTACCGACCGGGATGGATCTGGCCCCAATGGACGGCGTCCTGGACGGCACAGCCCGTTTCATGGGTGTGGGAGCAGTCCGGGAAGTGGCAGTGGGGGATGAAGGGACGGAACTCGAGGAAATAGGCCTCCAGCTCGCCGGGGACGACGCCCCAGAGCTCGAACTGGCGCAGGCCGGGGGTGTCGACCACGAAGCCCCCGGAATCGAGCTCGATCAGCTCGGCGATCGAGGTCGTGTGCTTGCCTTTGAAGGTCCAGTCGGACACCTCGCGGACTTTCAGGTTCAAGCCGGGCTGGATGGCGTTCAGCAGGGAGCTCTTGCCGACACCGCTCTGGCCGGTCACGGCCGTGACGCCGCGCGCGACCAGGGCCCGGAGGCGCTCGACGCCCCTTCCATCGGCCACCGAGCTGACGACGGTCTCGTAGCCGAGCTGGGCATACAGGCCGATGACCCACTGATAGCTGGCCAGGTCGACGAGGTCGGCCTTGTTGAAGACGATGACGGGGCGGACGCCTCCCATCTCGGCCGAGACCAGGTAGCGGTCGACCAGGCCGAGCTTGAGGCCCGGCTCGGCCAGGGCCGAGACGATCAGCACCTGGTCGACGTTGGCCGCGATGATCTGCTGGCGATTGCGGTAGCCGCGGGTGATCACGCCGCGACGGGCCTCGACTTTTTCAATCAGCCCCTCGGTGCCGGCGGGTCCGGCCGGTCGGAACCAGACCCGGTCGCCGGCGGTCGCCACGTGGCGGCCCTCGATCGCCAGGCTCTTGAGCAGGCGGCGGACATGGCAGGGATAGATACGGCCGTCATCGGCCCGGACCATCAGGACCAGCCCATGGACGCGAAGCACCCGGCCCGGCAGACACGCCGCTCGATCGATCGCGCGCAAGGCCGCCGCCTCGGGCGGGGCCGAGGTCGTCTCCCGATCGCCGGCGGCCGCCGGGACCTCCTCGATGATCGTCCGGCGCCGCGAGAGCTCGCCCCGGGGATGAACCCGATCGCTCGCGGGAGCCGCAGCCGCGCCCGGCTCGTCGTCGCGGAACTGGCGCGTCAGGTCGTTGGACCGCGTCCGCTTCTGGCGGTTCTTCCGCAGGGCCACCCGCACTTTCTTCTTCTTGGCCACGGCTGGCGATCTCTCCCGATCAGTCCCAGCAAGCTCCCGCCGCCACGCCACGACCGGCCCGCCCGCCTACCGCGAGTGCAGCGGCCGGCGGCCGCCCACCGAGCGCGTCGTGGAATTCGCGGGTTCACTCAGGATCTGGGAGGCCCGCTTGGGGTTGGAGGTGTGGAAGATCCCCAGCGACTTGCCCGGCGTCGCCATTGTTGACACATAAGCATACTCCACATTGATATGTTCGGCCGCGAGCCGTTCCAACACCTTCGCCAGCGCCCCGGTGCGATTCTCGAGCGGGACGGCCAGCACCTCGGTGATCTTGAACTCAGTCCCCAGCGAGGTCAGGACCGCCTTGGTCGTCTCCAGGTTGGTGGTGACGAACCTCAAGACGCTGGGACCCTCGGTCTCCATCACCGACAGCGCCCGGATGTCCACCTTCTCCTGAGCCAGCGCGGAGCAGATCTTGGCCAGGCGCCCCGGCTTGTTCTCGAGATACGCGGTCACTTCAGGGACGAATTCCATCGCAGGTTCTCCGTTGAGATGACAAGGACTTCTCGGCACAGGGAGCTCCTCCACTCCGAGGGTGGAGGGTGACCCCTGGACCCGCCGGCCGGTCCGTCCCGCCGTCGGTGAGAGCGGCCGGACAGTGCAGGAGCGGGTCGGGGCTGGTGCGAACACGTGCGCGGAGGGCTGCGCAACACTCCGGAACGACAGGATTGAACCGAACCTGTCTGCAATCGGCGCCGCGGTCGAGCCGGCGGTCAGTCGCCCTGCTAGGGGCGTCCCGGTTGCGCACCACCGGACCGGCCGGGTCCCTGGCCGCCACCGCGTCCTCGGCGCATCCCGCCGCCGGGCGGGCCACCGGCCCCCGGGGCGGGAGTCGCAGTCCCGGGGCTGGGGCTGCCCAACTGGCCCGGGGGCCCACCCGGCTGGCCCGGGCCACCGCCCTGGGCTTGGGCCGCTTGCGCGCCGGCGATCCCGCCCGCCAGGCCCCCGATGCCCGCCAGACTCCAGGTGAACAGGTTGGGGAAGGCGCGCCGCTGGATCAGCCGGATATCCTGGTCGGAGACCGCCAAGGCGAGTGTGCTGAGGAAGAGCCGGGATCGGATCTCCTCGGCCTTGGGTAGCTTCTCCGGGTCGACCTTCAGTTCGATCATGGTCTCGGCGGCGGAGCCGGGGTTGTTGGGCCCACCAGGGCCCTGGCCACCGGCGAATCCACCCGGCCCGCCGGAGCCGCCGGCGAATCCGCCCGGCCCGCCGGAGCCGCCGGCGAATCCGCCCGGCCCGCCTTCTCCCCCGCGCCGACCTCCGAAACGGCCACCCGGCCCACCGGGTCCGCCCGGCCCGCCGGGTCCGAACCCTGGACCGCCAGGTGGGTTCATCCCGCCGCCCGGTGCATTGCCGCCGGCGCCGCGGTTGCGGGCGAGCGTGATCGCCGTATTGATCATCGTCTGGAGGGTACCCGGCAGGCTCGCCAGGAATTGCGGCAGCATCTCGCGGGGATCGCCGATGCCCAGCAGCACCAGATTCGACGGCACGCGCTCGCAGGCGCGCTGGACATCCTCCGACGGTCTCCAATCCTTGCGCTTGATTGCCTTGAGGGCCGCATCGGCGGCGTCGCCCGCGACCGAGAGGACGACATACTTCCCCTCGATCCGGATGACCGGCTTGAAGCCCGGCGGGCCGAGCTTCAGCGGTGATTCACTGGGGGTCCGCAGCATATAGGACCCGATCTGGCCGGGGACCGGCTCGATCCTGGGGGCGGAGTCGTTGACGGCGCGGCGGCGCCCGGACCGCGACCCCCCCCCGGCCCTGGCCCCGGGACCCCGGCCCGCTTTCGACGCGGGGCCTCCCCCCTGCTCCGCCTGGGCCGCTTGCTCCTGGTGGGCCAGCTCCAACGCCTCGCCCTTGAGCTTGTCATTGATCGCGACGATCGCGCCGTCGAGCGCCTTGGCGAACTTGGTGGGATCGTGGACCTCCGCGACCAGAGTGACCTTGGGCACGCGCGACATGGTCGAGAGGGCAGCCATCGACGGATTGAAACCCCGCAGCCAGTTGGTCTCGAAGGATTCATCACTGGTCGTGGCCGACCGCCCCGGCGCCACGAACAGCGCGATCCGGGGGCCGAGCTGCGCCAGCAGGTCCTTCCGCATATCGATCTTCCCCTTGTCGAGGACCGCCTCGGCGAACTCCTCGATGTGGCCCTTGACGGCGCCGGAGGGATCCACCTCGGCGATGGCATCGAGCAACTGGGCCGGTTGGATCGACAGCTCCACGAACGAGTCGACCCCCTCGGGCATGGGCATCAGGGCCGTCTTGTCGAACCCCGGTTGATCGAAGAGGGCCAGCAGGGGATGGCGGGGCCGCGGCGCCACGACCCGGAGGACCTCCATCAAGGCATCGTCGTCGCAGCCCCAGCGGTAGTCGACCCGGTGGATCCCCGCCCCCTTGAGCTTGTCGAGGAATCCGGCGAGCTTGGTCGGGACCTTGGGGGCATCGGCAATTTCCAGGAAGGCGATGCAGACCGGGTCGAAGTCCCCCTCGGGTTTGGACAGCGCCTGGACGATCGGGTGGTCGGCGGCACTGGGGGCCTTGCCGTCGAGCGCGGCGAGGACGGCGTCGACATCCTCGGGGAAGTGCTCGCAGATCACCAGGTCGTGGTCTTTCTCCGGCCACCAGGCCCAGGCCGTCGCCTTCCCGCCGGCGGACGCCTGGGGCACGACCACCAGGGGGCGGCCCTCCTTCCGCTCGATCCGGGGCCGCGACTCGCTCCCCATCACCGAGCCGAGGATCCGGCTGGAGAGTGGGCGAATCTCCTTGTGGGACGCACCCCGGAAGACCATGATGATCGACGGATCCGCGGCCGTGGACCGGGCATGAGCCGCGATGACCCAGCCGGAGCTGGCCAGATGCTTCAGCAGGGTCACAACCTCGGGGCCGCTGAGCTTGCGATTGGGAACGAAGTTGAGGGCTTTGTCCAGGAGCTGGCCGGCGACCGACTCGAGCATGGTTCCCAGCGGCGTCTCGGTGAGCAGGCGGTAGGCGGCCGTCTTGTGCCAGGACGCCGCGTGGGCGTCCAGCCCGGAGAACTCGAAATAAATCAGCAAGTTCTCCTTGGGGATGAACCGGGCCAGCGCCGGGGATCCGGACGCGGACGCCGAGCGGACGGACGCGCCACCGCCCTGGGCTGGCGCCGGCGTCGTCTGGGCCGGGAGGCCCGACGGCACCGCCAAGCCGGTAAGGATCACCAGCCAGGGCAGCCGGCGGCTGCCCAGCGGGCGGGCCGAAGTCCTCGACGGGCGCACATCCCCACGCGGGCTGGTCGAACCAATCCAAGATTGTCGCACGGGTGCGGTCCTCATCCAGATGCCAGGTCCACGGGACAAACACGACGGGAGAGCCGAGCGGACGCACGGACTCGTTCCTGCTCGTTCCGTTCCGACCGAGCCGGTCGATCGAGTGCTGCCTCCCTGTCCGCAGGAGCGAGCCCTCGGCGGCCAGACCATCCCGGCCGCGGCGAGAGGTCGTGCCACGCCGCGACGAGCCGGCGAGTGAAAACCGAACTCGACCGGTCCCCATCCATCCCTCACACGCAACCGTCATCGTAAGACCCAAACGCCCTCGCGCCAACAACCTGCCGCAGGTCGACCGGGCTCAAGACGGTGGGGTTGCTCGCGGGCAGGCCCCGTCGTCAGGCCCTGCCCCGGCCTGGCGAACGGACCAGCCGCCTTGTATCATCGTACCTCGCCACCCCGGAACCTGACCTCGCTTCGCCGGCGGGACGTCCCATGACCTCCGTTCGCGTGCCGCAGTCGATGCAGGGCAATCCCGCCGCGCTGGCCTTGGTCGCGATCCTGGCCCTGGGGCCGGCGGCGCCGGAGCCGGACGGGATCGTGGAGGCGGATCAGACCTTCCGGAGTCGGGGGAAGGAGTTCGTCGTCGATGTCTTCACCCCCAGCGCGCCCGGCAGGTATCCGGCGGTGGTGGTGGTGCACGGTCACGGGGGGGTCGGCGAGGGCAAACGCTCCGGGTCGCACGCCCTCGCCCGGCACCTGGCCCGGGCCGGCTACGTCGCGATGGTCCCGCATTACTTCGGCGACCTCAAGCCGGATCCCAGGAACGGCCGGAAGAACGCCCGATCCTTCGCCATTTGGGAGCGGACGGTCAGCGACGCGGTCGGCTATGCCGCGCGCCGGCCTGATGTCGATCCCAAGCGGATCGGCCTGCTCGGCTCCTCGCTGGGGTCGTGGGTTTCGCTGTCGGTCGCGGCGCGGGACCGGCGGGTCTCCGCGGTGGTGGAGAACTTCGGCGGCTGGCCCGCGTGGGAAGAGCTCAACCCGGCCCGCCTGCCGCCGGTCCTGATCCTCCACGGCGACGCCGACCGCAATGTGCCGGTGCGGGAGGCCTACCAGCTCGAGCAGATCCTCCAGGCGGCGGGTAGGCATTATGAGATGCACATCTATGCCGGTGCCGGGCACGGGTTCCGCGGCGACGATCGCGAGGATGCGCTGCGGCGCACCGTCGAGTTCTTGGACAGGCACGTCAAGCCGGCGCCCCAAGCCGCGCGAGTACGCCGGTGAACAGTCCAGGGCCTTTGGTGCCGCGACACCATGGCCAGACCTAGGTTCGTTCCTCGCTTTCGAGTAGGATGCATGATGCGGCTCGGAAGACTCGTCAGTCGGTCTGCGGTCCCTTGCGGCCGAAGATGCGGGAGGAATCGTGGACAATACCGGTGGATCCTCTCAGTCCACCAGACCAATGCCCAGAGTCATTCACATCGATCCTGGGAACTGCGAGTCCCGCCCGGCCGCCCGCAAGGAGCCGATCCGACGAAGCTGGCTCGACAGATCGCCGCGCACGGCAGGTCTCTCGTCGGGATGCCTCCGCTCCAGGCGGTCCGTGGCAAGGATGGCCACTTCCGCATCAATGATGGAGTCACTCGGGCAACCCGCGCCGCCAAATTGTGCCCCGGCCAGACTGTTCCCGTTGAGGTCATCCAGGATATTCCCGGCTTGGATGTCACCAAGATGCCCAAGATAAAGGATGTGCTTCCATGATCCCTGAGGACCGCTCCGCGCTGTTCGAGGCGCTCGCGGAATTGTGCCGTCGGTATCCGAGCTGGAGGTTCGGTCAGCTCGTCTCCAATGTCGCGGGTTGGGCCGATCTCGATACCTGGGACATCGAGGATGAAGAGTTGCTCGCGGCGGCTCGAGCGCACCTGGACCAGAGCGCCGACCGTGAAGCGGCGAAAGCCTGATCGGCGCAGCCACCCAGCAATTCGGGGTTGATGACCTCCTCACTCGCCCCGCCCGGGTCGATCCCCCAGGCTCCGCAGCTCGACGTTGCGGAAGTACAGCTCGGCCGCCTCGATCTCCAGTGCGATCCGGCCTCGGGTAACAGGCTGAGGCGGCGTGCCCGGATGCTCGGGATCGGCGAACCGGATGTTCCGGCCCTGGTTCACGACCTGGCCGTTGAGGATGTGGGTCGTCGTATCGCCCCGGGCGATGATCTCGACCGTGTTCCAGCCGTCGACTTCGAGGTCGCCCGGCCGCCGCTTCTGATAGGCGATGCCCCGGCCCCCCAGCACGCGCGGCTGGCCGCCCTGGTCCGCGTCCTGAAAGGTGGACATCGCGGCACCCCGGGTCTTGGGGTCGATCGAGCTCTCGAGCTGGAACCCGTAGAGCGTGATCAGATCGCCCACGTTGGTCTGCTCGATCTGGTACTGGAGACCACGCGGCCAGACCGCATCCGGCCCGTTGAGGTGGTAATACAATCCAGCGTCCCGCTTCAACGCGAGCCGCGGCTGGAACTTCTTCGTCCCCCATCGGTATTGCAGGTGGAGGTGATAATCGCCGTACTCCTTCTCGGTGGCGATATACCCCATGACCACGGTGCTGCCTTCGGGTGCGTCCTTGTATAAGTGGATCATCCCGTCCTCGATCGTGATCACCCGATCGGGGTCCTGATTCTTGCCATGCTTTTGCAGGAAGGTGTACCAGCCGGTCAAGTCTCGGCCGTTGAACAGTGGGACCCCGTGGCCGGTGCCGGCCGCCGCGGGGGCGGGCCGCCGTGCTCCCCGTTCGCGCTGCAACTCGGCCTGCGCGACCAGCATCCCGAAGGAGATCCCTGTCACCAGCGTCCACGCGAGCACGGCTTTCCTCCTTTCTCGAGTCGACGAGCGCGCCGGGCCTGGGATCGCCATGCCTGAGATTCCGCCCGGTGGCACGAACAAGCGCGGCGTTCCTGACCCTGAAAGCAACGCCCGATCGTCTCCGGGGAGATCCTCAGTGAGCCGGCGGCGGCGCGGTGGCGAGTTTCTCCAGGGAGCGGACGACCTCGGGCGTATCCCATTGGGCGGAGCCTTCCACGGCGGCAGCGATGCGACCGTCCGGCGCGATGAGAAACGTCGCCGGGATGCCCTCGGTGCGGAAGACCGCCGGGAGCTGCTCGGCGCGGAGGAAGGTCATGCTCCAGGACCGGCCCTCGAGGAAGCGGCGCACGGCCTGGGACGAGTCATCGATCGAAACGCACACGAATTCGATCCCCTTGCCTTGCAACCGCGGATCCTGCGCCAGGCGGGCGATCGACGGCATCTCCCGCACACACGGCCCGCACCAGGTCGCCCAGATGTTGAGGAACAGGGGCTTCCCCTGGAAGCGGGAGAACGAGACCGGCTGGTCGTTCAGGTCGGTGAGCGACCAGCCATAGGCCGCCGGCTGGCTCAGCCCCGTGTTCTCCAGCAGCGCCGGCCGCCGCGGACCCAGGAACGCCAGGTAGAGCACCCAGAAGACGGCGAAACCCAGCCCGATCCATAACCAGGTTCTTGTATTGTCTTGAGTCATGAGTCCTT
>JAJPJC010000212.1 GCA_021324445.1 Isosphaeraceae bacterium | reverse complement strand
GTGCCAACCCAGTTCGTTGAGCAACCGCTGGTTGTCTCGATCGCTCAACGCCCGCAGGGTCGACCACTTGGGAGAGCATGTCCAGGAGCTGCTTGATCACAAGGATGAGACGTCCGAGCAGAGTTGGCATACAAATCGGTCATATCACTGGGAGCTGCCGCTTGCAAGAGGGCCGCTAATCGATTACGCCGGCCCTACTTCCCCTTTGACGTGGACGGATTGAAAATCCCTTCCTTCATCAGGGCCTTGTAGGCGGCGACGGCCATGCGGTCGCACGCTTCATTCTCGGGATGGCCGCGATGACCCAGCACGTGGTTGACTTCCACGTGGTGGGTCGCGACCAGGGCATCGATCCGCTGCCAGAGGTCGAGGTTGACGACCGGTTTGAGCCGTCCCCCTTCCTTACGCATCCATCCTTGGCGCTTCCAATTGGGCAGCCAGTCACGGATCCCCTTGGCCAGATACTGGCTATCGGTGACCAGCTCGACGCGACAGGGGCGCTTGAGTGCCGAGAGGCCCTCGATCGCCCCGGTCAGCTCCATGCGATTGTTGGTCGTCTCGGGGACGGCACCCGAGGCTTCGAGGGTCTGCCCGCTGGCCGGGTGCTTGAGGATGAAGGCCCATCCGCCCGGCCCGGGGTTGCCGCTACAGGCGCCGTCGGTGAACAACTGCACGAGGTCCGCGGGGGGGGTGGCGTCCGATTCCATCGGCCGATGATCCTTCCCGAGCGAGGTTGCCACGAAACTCCCGGATCCCGGGGTGGCCTCAGGGCCGCCGCCACCCGGAACTCGGGCTCAATACTTGCGGACGACTCCCACGAGGATGCCCAGGATGTTGACCCGATCGCGGAAGATCGGCTTCATGGCCTTGTTGGCCGGCTCCAGCCGGATGCGGTTGCGATCCCGGTAGAACCGCTTCAGCGTCGCCTCGCCGTCGTCGTCCCGCACCGCGACGATCTGGCCGTCGCGGGCTTGCTCTTGCTTGCGGATGATCACGTAATCGCCGTCGGCGATGTGCTCATCGATCATGGACTCGCCCGAGACGCGCAGGGCGAACTTGTCCCCCGGCTCCATCCACTCGGAGAAGGTGAGCTCCTCGTGCTGCTCGACGGCCTCGATCGGCTGACCGGCGGCGATGCGGCCGACGAGCTTCAACCCCATGTGCTGGGCATTGACCGGGTCCTCCAGGAGTTGGATGGCCCGCGACATGTTGGGCTCGCGATGAATCAGACCCTTCTTTTGAAGGGCCTTGAGGTGACACATCACCCCGTTGGGACTCTTGATCTGAAAATGCACGCCGATCTCACGGACCGTCGGTCCGTAACCTCGCCCTTGGATCTTGCTCCGGATGAAGTTGTAGATCTCCCGTTGCCGGGGGGTCAACGCTTCCAGGTCCGCCATGGTAGGCCTCCAAATCTGGGTACGCCCTCGAAGAGCCGAGATCGACTGCGCACAGGATACCCTGTGTGACACGGGCGATCACTAACTGGCTCTTTGGTTGCTAATGTACACAGGTCGGCTAGCGCACGCGAGAACATTTTTCCCAAAAATCGCGAAATTCTTTGACCGCGCCGGCGTTTTGGGGGAAAACGAAAGAGGGGGTGGTGGATGGCGGGGGGCTGCGAGACCCCTCCGAGTCCCCCAATCGGTAAACTGGCCCGCGCCGAAAGGGTTTCCCATGACCGAGCCGGTCCGCATCCTGGCGCTGCATGCCCATCCCGACGACATCGAGTTCCAGTGCGCCGGCACCTTGATCCTGCTGCGCGAGCACGGCTGTGGGATCACGCTGGCGACCATGACGCCGGGCGATTGCGGCAGTGCCGAGCACGACGCCGAGACGATCGCCGCGATCCGTCGCGACGAGGCGCGGGCCTCGGCCACGGTCCTCGGGGCCGATTACCTCTGCCTGGAGTTTCGCGACCTGGCCATCTTCAACGACGATGAGTCGCGGCGGCGGGTGACCGAGGTCCTGCGCCGCACCCGGCCCGATGTCATCCTGACCGCTCCGCCGGTCGACTACATCGCCGACCACGAGATGACCAGCCTCCTGGTCCGCGACGCCTGCTTCGCCGCATCGTGCCCGAATTACGTGACCCGCCAATGGGAGCCCGCACCCCCGCTACCGAGGATTCCCCACCTCTATTTCGTCGATCCCCTGGAGGGTCGGGATCGCGAGGGACGGCCGGTGCCCGCCGATTTCCTCGTCGACGTCTCGCGGGTCTTCGAGACCAAGCGCCGGATGCTGGCCTGCCACGCCAGCCAGCGCAACTGGCTGCTCCGCCAGCACGGCATCGACGAGTATCTCGAGATGCAAGCGCGCTGGGGAGCCAGCCGCGGTGCCGAGATCGGAGTCGCCCACGCCGAAGGATTTCGCCAGTACCGCGGCCATCCCTATCCTCACGACAACATCCTGCTGCGGCTGCTCGGTCAAGATGACCCGGGTCGGGAGGTGGTCGGGCCGGCCTCAGCGTAGCCGAAGACTGCTGGCACGGCCGCGGGGACCCCGATATTGGGCAGGCCGACCGCCTCGGGCGATTCGCCGGCGGCGATCCGTTCCGCGGCGCGCGCGAAGGCGCGTTTCTGCTCCAGGCGCCGGCTGGAGTCATGCCGCATCGGGTAAGTCAGGTCGTAGAACATGATCCCCCAGAGGCAGAGGTATCGCCAGGCGTGCGGCCCCATGCCGAAGTGGGCGGCACACCGGGCCGGGTCAATCCGCGGCGTGGGGATAGTCTTGGGCCATCCGAAGGCGCCCCGCGCCTTCAGCGCCTGCAAGACGGCCTGCGCCAGCGCGATCTGACCCCGTAACGACGGGTGCATCCCGTCGTGGAAGAGGTGATCGTCGAGCAGTCCGCGGCGGCCGATCGCATGAAAGTACGACTGGGCGTCCACGAGGATGCAGCCGTGCCGGGCCGCCACGTCGCGATAGGCCGTCTGGAAAGTGGTCAGACAGCGCATCGGGTAGCCGTCGAGGTCGCGGGCCTCGCGGTAATGGCGATAGGCCAGTTCCTCTTCGCCGGCGCGCTCCAGGAGTTGGGCCAGCCGGTAGTGGGTCTCGGCGAAGCCGGGCTGGCGGGCCAGCAGCGCCCGATAGGCGGCACGGGCCGCCGCCGGATCGGCGGCCTCCTGCCGCCGCGCGGCCAGGAACTGCCGCGCGAACGCCGCGCGTTCGCTCCGTGGGGTCGCTGCGGGGAGGAACGACCGGTTGGGCTCGAACCCGGCGTCGTTGGCCGCCGGGGCGATCAGGACCGGCATGGCGCCGACCCGCTCGGCGTAGGAGACGATCGCTTCCAGCCGGCGCCGGAAGTCGACCAGGAGGATCGTCGCTTCGGTACTCGTGTAGGCCGGCACATCGACCAGCGCCCGGTGCCCCTCCCGCGGGGGCGGGATCGCAATCCGGCACTTCTCGGCGGTCTCCCGGATCAGCCCGCAGATCGGAGAAATCACCTCGATCTGCTTGACCAGGAGACTCCAAACCGTCGGCAGCCGTTCATCGAAGTAATGATCGGGCTCGCGCGCCCAGTCCAGGCGCGACGAGAATTCGTTGTGCCCGCAATAGACGATCAAGAGGTCGGGACGCCGCAAGAGATGGTTCAGGCGCTGATGCTGGAGCTCCAGGGTCTCGCCCGAGCAGGCCAGGACCTCGAGTCGGACCGGGCGGTTCGGCAAGACCTCGCCGAGCTGCCAGACCAGGAGGTTGCCGATCGAGACCCACTGCTCGTAGGGGATTCCGGCGGCGCTGGATTCCCCCATGACCACCAGGTCGATCGTCCGGTCGCCGGGAGGATCGGGGAATTCCGTAGGGGGCTGGATCGCCACCGGGACCTCGGGCGTCGGCCCCATCGGTTGCCAGCTCGGCTTCCACCGCTGGCCGCCCGCCGGCATCGCGGTGGCGTTACGGGCCCGGATCAACCACAACGCCGCGATCGCTTCCCCCAGGACCAGCGCGATCACCAGGGAGCCGCACAGCAGCAGCCCGCGGGCCGCGGACAGGCGGCGCCGGCTCGTCCACGAACCCGGCGTCCGGACCCAGACGACTCCCAGCACCACCATGCCCAGCACGGTGAGCGCGACGGTGACCCCGTAGGCGAATTCCGCGGCGATCAGCAGGATCAGCCCCGCCTTCCAGTAGACCCAGCCGGGAATCCGGTCGTAGAGCCGGACCAGGCCGATGAGGACCAGCAGCACGGCCGGGGCCAGCCCGATCGTCAGCAAGACCACCCGTTTGACCGAGACGGTCCTCGGTCGGTTGATCGCTTGAGACATCCCCTCCGCACCCCAACAACGGGGCGGCGGGCGGCCCTCTTCACTCCGCCGGACCGCTCGCCTGACCACGAAATCGAGGCGCTATCGTACCAGCTCCGATCTCTCTTCTGCACCTGCTCAGTCCCCGCGCGCCGGCTCTCGGGCCAGCTGGCGGAGGCCCCGCCGCCAGCGGTCTCGGGCGAGGGCTGCGACCCCGGCCAGCCCCAGGCCCATCAGGACCATCGAACCGGGCTCAGGGACCGTTGCGACGAAGCCGTGGAAAACTCCGTTGGCGTCCGAGTAGAACCCCGTGATCTCATCGTTGTTGTTGATCCCTGTGATCTGGGTGATCACGGTGCCCAGGTGCGTGTCGATCCGGGCGTCGGGGTCATCCAGGAAGGTGTACTGCCCGGTCAGGGTGTTGTACAAGAAGCCGTGCTGGCTGCCGGTGGAGTCGCCGTAATAACCCACGGCCAGGCCGTGGTCGTTGATTCCGAGGATCTGGGAGAAGACAAACGTGGTGCCGGCGGGTTCCCCGGGCAAGGTGGTTGGGATGGTCGGGTCGGTGATCGCCGTGCCGGTGATCACGCCACCGCTGGCCGAGCTGGCGTTGGCCATGAAGCCGTGTTGGTTCCCGTCGTTGCCGGCGTAGAAGCCCACGATCAGGCCGTTGTTGTTGATCCCCTGGGCGTTGACGATGTCCGAATTCGACCCGGTCGGGGCGTTGATCGTGGTGAGCGTGGTGCCGTTCAGGAGGAAGCCAGGCGTCGTGTTGCCGACCGTCTCCTGGCCGACGATCATGCCCCTGTCGTTGATCCCGAAGGCCATCGCCGGCGTGCCCGCGGTGGGGAGGATGGTCACCGTGCCGTTGCTGAGCGAGAAGGCGTTCCCGTTCCCGTCGGTTCCCACCACGGTGCCGGCGGAGTTGATCCCCAAGGCCATGGCGGCCGTCGAGCCATTGATGTTCAGGACGTTCGCCGCCGTGGAGGTCAACGGATTGGCAGTGAAGTTGGTGAGGGTCGCGCCGTCCGGCGTGCTGAAGCCGACGGCGACCCCGGTGTTGGAAATCCCATTCATGTTCGTACCGGTGCCGGCCGTCGTGGAAGGGACCGGCCCGTCGAAATTGGTGAACGTGTAGCCATCGCCGCCGGGGGCGGTATTGATGATCGTGATCGCCGGAGTGATCCCCCCGGCGCGAGCCATGGGCGGTGTCATCAAGACCGCCCAAGCAGCCATTCCTGCAAACATGCAAACGCGTGCAATCCTCATGGCTCCATCTCCTGTGGGTTCTCGAAGGCCCTGGTTGTGGCCGAGAACCGACCGCGCTGGTGGTGGGATGTCAGGGGCGGGGACCGCCATCGCTGTCGCGAGCCGCGCGAGGGCGAACCTTCAACTATCGGTTCATTGTCAACGCCGCGCGGAACGGACAAAAAAATGCTCGCTTCCCTCCGGGAACGGCATGATTCGCTGGTTTGTTCCCGGGGCGGGCCGGCGATAAGATGGAAGAGGACGGCTGGCGGCACGAAGGAACTGATGCAGGAGGTCGCCATGCGCGAGGCTTGCCGATTTGCTGGGAATCTACTGGCCATTCTGGCGGTTCTCTGGCTCAGTCCGGCCAGGGTGAGCGGCGAGGAAATCCCGTTCCGAGCCTTTCAGAACTGGAACTTTTACAACAACACGGGGTGGCGGTATCTCTACCGGGGGGATTACGCCAGGGCCGAGGAGCGATTCAAGATGGCCATCGCGGAGATCCGGCCCTACCCGAGCGGCGACCAGCGGCTGCTGGCGCGGAGTTACGCCGATCTCGCCCGGGTGCTCTATCACGAGGGGCGCTATGCCGAGGCCGAACCTTTGGCCCGATGGGCCTTGTCCGTCCGCGAGTCTCATCCCAGGGTCAATCCCGATGCCGTCTTCCAGAGCCTGTACATCCTGGCCCTGATCCACCTGGAACAAGCCCACTTTGCCGAGTCGGAAGCGCTGCTGCGACGGGCCCTGGCGATGCAAGAGAAGATTGTTGGACCCATGCATGTTTACACTGCGGCCACGCTCGACGAGCTGGCCGGGGTGTGTGTCCGGCAAAAGAAGTTTGGGGATGCGGAAGGGCTGTACAAGCGCGCGATTGCGATCCACGAGCGGCGCAATCCCGAGATGAACCCCCAACTGGCTGAGGTCGACGAGCATCTCGCGAGTCTGCTGAAGCAGACCAACCGTGAGGAAGAGGCTAAGCATTGGGAGGAGCGGGCCAAAGCGATCCGCGACGCCATGGCGGCCGCGGCGGCCCGAGCCAGGCTCGACCAGGCCGTGCCGGGCTACCGGGGATTCCGGTAACGGCCGATGCGAGGCAGGACCAGATTCAGTACCTCGGAGGCGCCTTGGGGAGAACTCCCGCGCCGCGAGGGATGCGCGCTCACGGCGTGCCCGGGTTGAAGATGGTGGCCGCGATGGAACGCGTCGGGCTCGATTGGTCGGTGTAGTAATAAACGGCGACGACGTTGCCGTCGGGCCGCACGATCGAGCGGACATAGCCGAGGTCGTTGCTGCCGCCGTCGTCGCGCAGGTGGATCGCATCGGACCAGGTCCGGCCGCGGTCCGGGCTGAGCCGGGCGCGGATGCCGAAGGGTCGGGCGCGGACGCCGTAGATCAGGCAGAGCCTCCCGTCGGGAAGCCGGACCAGGCTGGGCGGGTTCCCCTCGCCGGTGTCCGGCTCCGGAACGGAGAGGAACGACCAGGACCGGCCGTCGTCGTGCGAGGCATAGGCCTCGATCCAGCTCTTCGGGGGATCCTGCCGCCGGATCGTCGTCACCAGGTCGGTCGCGGAGACGCGCACCGTCGCGGGCATGATGGCGTACCCAGCCGGCTCCGGCCCGATGAAGGAGAGGAATCGCCAGGTCCGGCCGCCGTCGCTCGTGCGGGCGCAGAACGGCCGGCCTTCACGGCGGTTGGCCTTCGATGCGGTGAGGAACACCAGGCAGTCGTCCGGGCCATCAACGATGTAGTCGGTGCGGGCCATGACCCCTTGCTCGCCGAACAAGGGCAGGCGGTAGGGCCCGCGCCACGTCACCCCGCGGTCGTAGGAGAAGTAGTAGCGCGAGACGCCGTTGTGGGAGTTCTCCATGCGGAGCGTCATCGCGAAATCGGGGTGCGTGAAGTTGATCCGGCCGTCGAGCTCGGCGGGCCGCTCCGGGGGGAGATCCGGCGGCATCCGCCCGTGACGCATGCCAGGGGTGCCCGCCAGGGCCCCCGGAGGCCGTGGCTGTTCGACCGACCAGCTCAGGCCGCCGTCGCGGCTCCGCGCCAGCAGGAACTCCTCGGGACGGTCGTGGTCGATGTGGTGGAATCGGCCCCGGTCCTTGTAATACCCCCGGCTGAAACCGACGAGGATCTCATCGCCCCACGACCAGATCCCATGGTTGGCCGGCCAGCCCGCGAACCGGCCCGGCTCCGCGTAGACCACGACGTGCCGCACGACCCGGGGCGTTTCCGCATTCGCGGCGGCGGCCGGCTTCGACCGCGCTGGGCTCACCATCGGTTCCCACGCCCGCTCGTGAGTCCCTCCCGGACGATAGAACTCGTACAAGCTCCGCTCGAGATCGCGGATCGAATCCCGCAGGAAGGCCCAGGCCGGGAACAGCGGAGCCAGAAGAACGATCCCGATCAGGAACGTTCTCAGATGGAATCGAGGGAGGCGCATCGCGGTGAGCTCGGTGGGCGACCAAACCGTGCGGATGGCGAAGATCGACGGACCCTTTGTGGCGGTGCAAACGCTGGCGTGCTGTTCCGCGACGGCGCTCGGCCCCTTCCTCGCTGGCTGGCGGTTCAGACCGTTTCGTCTCGAGGTAGGAGCCAGGCAGGGGCGTGTTGCTCGTAGCGATGGATCTCGCCCTCGTGGAGCAAGGTCTCGGCGATGGCGTCCAGGCCCTTCAGAAGGCGCTGCCGGTGCGATTCGGGGACCTCGAAGGCGAATCTCGGCTCTGGTTCCTGGGGCGAGCCCGCGTCGGGGCGGTGCAGCGTGACGGTCTGATCGCGGAGGTCGATGGTCACTTCGGCTCGACCCGGGTGGTCGCGGCCGGCTGTGGCGATCGACCCCCAGTCCTCCGGACTTAGCTCGATGGGCAACAGGCCATTCTGGAATGCGTTCGATTCGAAGATATCGGCGAAGCCTTCGCCGCGCCCCGGGGCGATGATCGCCCGGTAACCGGCCTGCATGACCGCCCAGACAGCGTGTTCCCGGCTGGATCCGCAGCCGAAGTTGCGGCCGACCACCAGCACTGTCGCGCCGCGCAGCGCCGGATCGTTAAGCGGGAAGTCCGGATCTTCCAGCCCATGGCGGCTCGGGTCGTCGATATCGGGGGCTCCGCCGGACACATACCGCTTGTCGGCGAAGAGCGCCGGGCCAAAACCCGTCCGCTCGATTCGCTTCAGATAGCGCGCGGGGATGATCAGGTCGGTGTTGACGTCGGTCCAGTCCAGGACGGCCAGATGGCCTTTGTGGGTTCCGAAGGGCTGCATGCTTCCGATTCCAGATTCCCAATTCCAGAGTCCAGATTCGCTCCGACGTCACCGAAGACGAAGACCGATCTTTTCCAGCAACTCGCCACGCGCCACTACCCAAGCAGTTGGCGGACGTCGGTAAAGTGGCCGGTGACGGCGGCGGCGGCGGCCATGGCCGGGCTGACCAGGTGGGTTCGTCCGCCTGGTCCTTGACGGCCCTCGAAATTGCGGTTGCTGGTGCTGGCGCAGCGCTGGGCGGGCTGGAGCTTGTCGGGGTTCATGGCCAGGCACATGCTGCAACCCGATTGCCGCCACTCGGCGCCGGCGTCGAGGAAGATGCGATCGAGACCCTCGGCCTCGGCCTGATGGCGGACCTCCTCGCTGCCGGGGACGACCAGGGCCCGGACGCCCGGCGCCGTCTTCCGCCCCTGGAAGACCCGAGCGGCGGCCCGCAGGTCCTCGATCCGGCCGTTGGTGCACGAGCCGATAAAGACCACGTCCACCGGGATCTCGCCGATCGGCGTCCCGGGCGCCAGACCCATGTAGGCCAGGGCGCGGCGCGCGTCCTCGGGGTTCGTGAACGGGACCTCCTCGGGGCGGGGGACCACGCCGGTGACATCGACGGTCATGCCCGGGTTGGTGCCCCAGGTCACCTGCGGGACCAGTTGGCCGGCATCGAGGGTGACCTGGCGATCGAAGGCCGACGGATCGTCGGTCCGCAGCGTCGACCAGTCCTGGATGGCGGCCTCCAGCGCCGCGCCGCGCGGGGCGAAGGGCCGCTGGTTCCGAGCGATGTACTCGATCGTCGTCTCGTCCGGAGCGATCAGGCCCGCGCGGGCACCGGCCTCGATCGACATGTTGCAGATGGTCATCCGCCCTTCCATCGACAGGGCCGCGATCGCCGAGCCGAAGTATTCGATGACGTGACCGGTCGCGCCCCCCGTGCCGATCTTGCGGATGATGGCCAGGATGATGTCCTTGGGTTCCAGCCCTGGTCCAAGCCGGCCCGTCACCTCCACACCCAGCGACTTCGGTCGCACTCCTTGCCAGAGCGTCTGCGTGGCCAGCACGTGCTCCACCTCGCTGGTGCCGATCCCGAAGGCCAGGGCACCGAAGGCACCGTGCGTGCTTGTGTGGCTGTCGCCGCAGACGATCGTCAGGCCGGGGAGCGTCAGCCCCAGCTCCGGGCCGATGACGTGGACGATCCCCTGGTGCCCGCTCTGAATATCGTAAAGCCGCAGGCCGAACTCGCGGCAGTTGGCCCGCAACGCCTCGACCTGCCGGCGCGACAGCGGGTCGCGGATGTCCAACTGGTTCTCGGTCGGGACGTTGTGATCGACAGTCGCAAACGTCAAGTCGGGCCGGCGGACCCGCCTCCCGGCCAGCCGCAGACCATCGAAGGCCTGCGGACTGGTCACCTCGTGGACCAGGTGCCGGTCAATGTAGAGCAGCGTGGCCTGGTCCGTCGCTGCAATCACGTGCCGCGCCCAAACTTTCGCAAACAAAGTCTCAGGCATAAATCGTTCTGCGCCAAAGGGAAAGTTCTCGGGCCGGCTGTGCCGGCCCGACCCCGGTGGGATTCAGGCGCTCCCGCCGCACGGCCGCGGCTGGCGACCCGATCCCGTCCGGCAGAGCCGGTCCGACGACCGGATCCCCACCGCAGTCGGACAGCGGCAGGCCAGGAACGGTTCGACTCTCAGCGGCCCCCTCGATTGTCGCAGCCGAGCCGCGGCGGGGCAAGGGTCGCCCGCTCCCGGCTCAGACCGCCTCCGCAGGGTCGCAGCCCCGAACCAGGCCACCCGTTTGACCGGCAACTTTCTGGCGGGTACCATCCCCAGTATCGGACCGCGCCTGCGCCCCAGCCGCTCCGATGAACCTATCGTCCAGGACAACCCCCATTTCCGGAAAGGGACCGGCCATGCCCCTGTTCGAGGTCGAAACGACATCTCATATCATGATTGCATGTGTGGCCGATAGTGAGGCCGCACGGGCGTTCGCGGCGACGCACTATCCCAGTGAGGAGGTGATCCGGGTCAGTCACCGGCCGCGGGACGCCTGGGTGATTTCCAAGAAGCTGTTGGGGATTCAGGCCGAGGGGGACCCCTGCTCGATCGCGCGGGATTGCGTGGCCAAGGCGCAGGGGGACAAACTCCATGCCGTGCGGCTGTACATGCAGGCGACGGGGAGCGACCTGGAGGGCGCGCGCAAGGTGATCGAGTCGAACATGATGCGGGGCTGGTGAGTTCTTGCCAAGAGGTCCACGAATCGGGGACGAGGAGGGTACGATGCCTCGGGTCATCTCGCTGATCCTGGGGGGTGGTCGCGGCACCCGGCTCTTCCCGCTGACCAAGTCGCGGAGCAAGCCGGCCGTACCGATCGCGGGCAAGTATCGGCTGATCGATATTCCGGTCTCGAACTGCATTCACTCGGGGTTGAACCGGATCTTCGTCCTGACCCAGTTCAACTCGGTGAGTCTGCACCGTCACATCTACAACACGTACAAGTTCGATCCCTACGGTGGCGGTTTCGTCGAGATTCTGGCCGCGCAGCAGACCATGGAGCACGAGTCGTGGTATCAGGGGACCGCGGATGCGGTCCGCCGCAACATCCCGTACTTCACCGAGAGTCATTATGATCTCGTGCTGATCCTCTCCGGCGACCAGCTCTACCGGATGGATTTCCAGGACATGATCCGCACCCACCAGGAGAACAAGGCGGCCGTCACGATCGCGGCCTTGCCGGTGGGCGAGGAGCAGGCCACTGCCTGCGGCATCATGCGGATCGAGGCCGACGGCCGGATCGTCGACTTCGAGGAGAAGCCCAAGACGCCGGAGAAGCTGGACCGGGTGCGGACCGATCCCGGCTGGCTGACGCGGCTGGGCCTGGAGGCGACGGGGCGCCCCTACCTGGCCAGCATGGGGATCTACCTGTTCAATCGGCCGCTGCTGGTCGACCTGCTCCGCAGCAGCGATGCCACCGACTTCGGCCACGAGCTGCTCCCCAGGGCCATCAGCACTCACCGCGTCCAGGCGCATCTCTTCGACGGCTACTGGGAGGACATCGGCACCGTCGGCGCGTTCCACCGGGCCAACATCGAGCTGACCCGCGACGACCCCCCGTTCGACTTCACCTCGCAAGCCGGACCCATCTTCACCCGGCCGCGGTTCCTCCCCTGTTCCCGGATCATCGGCGCGACCATCAAGAACAGCCTGATCTGTGACGGCGTGGTCATCGGCCGCGGTTCCGTGATCGAGAACTCGGTGATCGGCGTCCGCTCGCGCGTCGGCGAGAACGTCACGATCCGCGAGACCTACATCATGGGGATCGACATCCCCGAATTCCCCCACCACCGGGCCGAGAACCGGCGGCTCAACCGGCCCGACATCGGCGTCGGCGCCGGTTCGGTCATCGAACGGGCCATCATCGACAAGAATGCACGGATCGGCCGCAACGTCCGGATCATCAACCAGGCCGGGATCGAAGACTCGGAAGAATTCCCCTCCCACGTCATCCGGGACGGCATCGTCGTGACCCAGAAATTCGCCAACCTGATCGATGGGACGGTGATTTGATTTGTTATTTGTTACTTGTTATTTGTCATTGGTTGGAGCTTCCGCTCCATGCGCCCTCAGCCGCCTCGTTCGAGTGCCTTGTCCTTTATCGGAGCAGGCCCATCAGCCCGCGAAGCCACCAATAACTAATAACTAATAACAAATGACCAATAACCAATCAGATTGGGCGATTCGCGTGCGGGAGTTGCGGAAGCAGTACCCGGGTCGGAATGGGCCGGTCCACGCGGTCAACGGCATCAACCTGGAGATCCGCTGGGGTGAATGCTTCGGCCTGCTGGGTCCCAACGGGGCGGGCAAGACCACGACCGTGGAGATCCTGGAGGGTCTGAATCAGCCGACCTCCGGCGAGGTGGAGGTCCTCGGTTTGAGCTGGCGGAGCGACGCGACGGCGATCCGCGAGCGGATCGGCGTGACCCTCCAGGAGACCCGGCTGCCGGACAAGGAGACGGTCCGCGAGATCGTCACGCTGTTCCGGAGCTTCTATAAGGACGGCCTGACGCCCGAGGACGTGATCGCGCGGGTGGCGCTGGAGAGCAAGGCCAACGCCTACATCGAGCAACTCTCCGGCGGGCAGCAGCAGCGTCTGGCGGTCGCGCTGTCCCTGGTCGGCGATCCCGAGCTGTTGTTCCTGGACGAGCCAACCACAGGTCTGGATCCGCAGTCGCGCCGCCAGCTCTGGGACGTGATCCGCGACCTGCGCGACCGGGGGCGCACCGTGGTCTTGACGACCCATTACATGGACGAGGCCGAGCGGCTCTGTGACCGGGTGGCCGTCATCGACCAGGGGACGATCATCGCGTTGGGATCGCCCAGCGAGCTGATCGCGCGGCTGGGCGGCGACCACATCGTCGAGTTCGCCCTGGAGGGGAACGCCCCGGCGCCGGAGGCCGACTCGTTCCTGGGACTGGATTCCGTGCTGGCCGCACGGGCCGAGGCCGACGGCTACTCGCTGACGGTCGCCGAGCCGCATCGCGCCATCCCCGCCCTGCTCGAGGCGCTCGAGCAGCACGACCGGTCCCTGGCCCGGCTCACCACGCGGCACGTCAGCCTGGAAGATGTCTTCGTCGCGCTCACCGGGCGACACCTCCGCGACGACCAGACCGGTGAAACACCCGCGGCCGACGGGTCGCCGGCACGCCGGAATCGCTGGAGGCGAACTCGATAACAGGCAACCGGCACCGTTCAGGCGAACCGGTCCCGGGGCCTCTCCCAGCTTTCGCAGGGAGCGCTTCGGTATGATTACGGTCCTCTCAACAGAAGTCTGCTGCTGCGCCGTTGGCGCGGTTTCCCGCCCGCTGCTCGGCGGTCCGCGGAACTCGCGTGGGCGCGCTCCCCGCGCGCTGGTAAGATGTCCGCTCTCATCTTGACCCGTCCTTCTCCCGATCGCAGGTGGGGCAGCCACCCCCGGCTGCCGTGATCGCCAGAGGGCTCGGGATTCCGGGATTGGTCCGGCCCGGGTCGCCGGGATGGGTCCAGACTTCGAGGCGGAGAAGGCCATGGACGGCACGCGGCAGGGCAAGCTCCTGTTGGTGGAGGATGAGCATCTCCTGCGGCGACTGGTCGCGGAATTCCTCCGGGGAGAGGCTTTCGACGTGATCGAGGCCGCCGATGGACTCGAGGGTGCCAGCCTGTTCCAGAGTCATGGCCCCTTCGACCTGGTCCTGCTCGACTTGAATCTGCCCGAGCTGTCCGGGCTGGAAGTCTGCTCCCGGATCAAGAAGACGCAGCCGCAACAGCCGGTGCTGATCTGCAGCGCGGCCATCGTCGAGGACCACGTTGCGACCCTGCGTGCGCTCGATGTCGATCAGTTCCTGACCAAGCCCTATCATCCGCTCGAGCTGCTGGAGCGGATCACCCGCATGCTCCCCCGAGACCGCCGAGCCTGGCCCGCGGATCGAACTCCCGCGACCCCTGGATCACCCTGGCGGGTCGCCGGCCCCTCTCCCGGCCTACACGCACGTCAAGGCAGTGTCTTGTTGACTTAGTGATCGGCCAACCTGGATGAGATGGGTGGGAGTACCGCCTGCGGGCGAAAGCGGCAGCCGGGGGCGGCTGCCCCACCGCGACCGGCTGAAGCCGGGACGCCCACCGGCCGATCAAAGATGGACAGGTCCCCACTCATCTTGACCAGGCCGTTCGCTCGGGATATCGTTCTGATGGCGATTCGGAATCGATCGCAATCCCCGGCATGAGCCGGGACCGGTCCTTGGGTTTCGTCCGGATTTCGACCCACCTCGCCCTGCGCCGCCTCGATGGGCTGAAATCGGCGCACCTCCGTTCATGGCAGATGAACGCATTCGGCGCCAGATCGCCTTTCTGGCCGCCCAGATGATGTATCATCGCAGCGAGTCCGAGTATTTCACGGCCAAGCGCAAGGCCGCCCGCCAGCTGGGCCTGGAGTATCGCTACCGGCCGGGCGACCTGCCCAGCAACAAGGAGATCCGCGACCAGATCCAGGCCATGGCGCGGATGCACGAGGGTCCCAAGCGGCTGGAGACCCTCCGCGACATGCGGCTGGACGCCCTGCGCCTGATGCGGCTGCTGGCCCGGTTCCGGCCCCGGTTGATCGGCAGTGTCCGCACCGGCCACGTCCGCAAGGGCTCCGATATCGATATCCACCTCTTTTGTGACAGCCTCGCGCTGGTGACCAACACGCTCGATGAGCTGGGGCTCCAGTACGACGTCGAGCACAAGCGGATCGTCAAGTACGGCGAGGAGCGGGTCTTCACCCACATCCACCTCTACGATCGGAATAACTTCGAGCTGACGCTCTACCCCGAAGACAAGGCGCATTACGTCTTCAAGAGCTCGATCACCGGCAAGGCCATCGAGCGGGCCTCGATCGCCGAATTGGAGGCCCTCCTGCGCGAGGAATACCCCGAGATTGACCTCGAGGCCGAAGTGGCCGGCATCGAGGACCGGATCGACCCGTACTTGCTCTACCGGATGCTGCTGGAGCCGCTGGAGGGAGTCAAGCAGGGCGCCAAGCATCACCCGGAGGGGGATGCCCTTTATCACAGTCTCCAGGTCTTCGAGCTGGCGCGCGAGGAACGGCCGTACGATGAGGAGTTCCTCCTGGCGGCGCTCTTGCACGATGTCGGCAAGGCGATCGACCCGTCCGATCACGTCGCGGCGGCCCTCCAGGCCCTGGAAGGATCGATCCCGGAGCGCACGGCCTGGCTGATCGCCCACCACATGGAGGCCCAGGCGTTGCGGTCCGGGACCCTGGGCACGAAGGCGCGGGCGCGGCTCCAGCAATCCGAGCACTACGACGACCTGATGCTCCTGGCCGAGCTCGACCGCCGCGGCCGGGTCCGCGGCGCGGCCGTCTGCGACCTGGATGAAGCCCTCGACCTCCTCCGCGAGCTGGCGGCCAAAGAGGAATGACGCGCCGTGCGAACGCGCGTCAACAAGAAACCGCGCCGACACCGCCTTCTCCTCAACCCGCATCCCGAAGAGCGGCTCCGGTTCCGCTCACGGCTGTTCTCCAAGACCGAGTGCGAGTACGAAGCCGCTGGTGAGCCATCCAGCCGCCGATCAGAGTCGCGAACACGGCCCAGGTCGCGGGCTCGGGTATCGCGAGCGGGTCCACCGAGACTCCCTGCGGAACCAGGAGCAGTGCGTGTGGCGTCCCACCATAACCCTGGGTCGCTTGAACCAGGATCCGTCCGCTGCTGTCGAATTGAGCGAGGGGACTGTTGAGATTCCAGTACGGACTCTGACCGTTGGGGAGATTCGTGGAATTGGTCCAGGTCACCGAGTTGATCACATTGTTCAAGTTCGTGAGGGTCTGCGTCTTCGTGTCGTAAAGATACAGGATGGCGGGCGACTCCTGGTACGGATTCGCGACCCCGTAGCCGAGCACTTGACCGGTCGGTGTCATACCGAAGATCCCGAGACCGTAGGGGTTCCCCTCATCAAAGTACTGGAGTCCCGGCCAGAGCGGAGTCGGAGTTCCCCACGAACCATTGGGCTGTTTCTGGGTGAGGAAAACCTCGCTATTTTCCAGGTGCCCAGCGACACCGTACTGGTTGATTCCAACGGCCAGTCCTTGACTGTTCATGGCGTACAAGTACGAGTAACTGAAGGCGAAGTTGGGATTTCCGTTCGTGCCTGGACCATTTACCGGCGCCGGCTGCACGATGGGCACGCCCTGGGAAACACGGTCCCACTGCGCGGGCAAGTCATTTTGCACGGGATTGAACGCGTAGGTGAGGCCGTTTGACCCGGTGATGGTCCCGTTGCCGTTCGGGACAGCCCCGGTGTAGGGGTTGATCGTACCCAGGTCGATCGCGGTGTAAAGGGGGTCGGCCAGAGCTTGGGCGCCCATCAACAGGTGTAAGGAAGCCGCAAGAAGAATCAGTCGACCCGAGCATGGCCCGTCCCTGACCTCCATGTCGTGTTCCGCTCCAAAAGGGAAAGAATCCTTGGCGAGTGGCCGGTCAATCGATTGCTGGCGCCCGCCTTACTTGCGCGTGAGGTTCGGGACGGCGTTCCGCGTGATGTGGGGCACCGGGACAGTTTCGGCAGAGTGGACCTTGACCGCTCCGGCGACAACGCGGTGGACGAGGCCCGTCGTGGAATGGCCCTCGGCCAGGGGGATCAGCACCAGCCGGCCTCCGCCGGCCTCGACCTCCGCCCGGCCGACCACCTCCTCGGGGCGGTAGTCTCCTCCCTTGACCAGGACGTCGGGGTTGATGGCCTCGATCAAGTCCAAGGGGGTGTCGTCGTCGAAGATCGTCACGGCGTCGACCGATTCCAGCGCGCTGAGGACCTCGGCCCGGGACTCGGCCGTGTTGAGCGGCCGGTCCGGACCCTTGAGCCGCCGGACGCTCGCGTCGGAGTTGATCCCGACGACGAGATAGTCACCCAGCGATCGGGCCTGCCGCAACAGGCGCACGTGGCCGGGATGGAGCAGGTCGAAACAGCCATTGGTGAAGACGACCCTCTGGCCGGCCCGGCGGCGCCGGCCGGCCTCGATGACGAGGTGGTCGCGGTCCAGGACTTTCGACCCCTCGGGCTGATGGTGCTCCACCAGGTCGCGGATGATCTCCTCGCGGGTCAACAGCGCGACGCCGAACTTCTCGACCTCCAGGCCCCCAGCCACATTCCCCAGCGCGGCGGCTTCGTCGTAGTCGGCCCCGCCGGCCAGGCACAGCCCGACCACCGCCAGGACCATGTCGCCGGCGCCGGTGATGTCGTAGACCTGTCGCGGACGGGTCGACAACAACTCCGCCCGGCCGTCGGCGCGGACCAGGGCCATGCCATCGCGGTCGAGCGTCACCAGCGCGGCCTCCATGTCCAGCGACTCGACCAGGCGCCGTCCCACCGGCAGCGCGTCTTCGGGGCGGGCGATCGTCAGCCCGGTCGCGAGCTGGGCCTCCAGGCGATTGGGCGTCATGCAGTGCACGCCCCGGTATCGGGAGTAGTCCGGCGCGCGAATCGGATCGGCCAGCACCTTGACCCCCGCCCCGCGGGCCGAATCGATGACCGCACCGAGCCAGCTCGGCGTGCAGACGCCCTTGTCGTAGTCCGAGATCAAGACCACCTCGGCCCACCAGATCGCCGCGGGGAGCCGGCCGTGCAGCTCCGCCTGGGCCGTCGCCGGCATGGGGTCGCGCGTCTCGTAGTCGACCCGGATCATCTGCTGCGGATGCCGGTCCTGGGCCCGGCCGATGTACCGCTCCTTCAACGTCGTGGGCCGATCCTCGAGCGTCACCACCCAGCGATCGTCGATCCCCTGGGCGGCGAGCATCCCGCGGACGACCGTGGCCTCGAAGTCGCAGCCGACCGCGCCGATCAGCCGGACCTCGGCCCCCAGCGCGCGCAGCATCGTCGCCACGCTGGCGGCGCCGCCGAGGCGGTGCTCGCGATGGTCGGCGCGCAACAAGGGGACCGGGGCCTCCTGACTGATCCGCTCGGCAAAGCCCCAGATGTAGCGGTCCAGGATCAAGTCGCCGACGACGAGGACCCGGGGCTGGCCGAGCTGCTCCACTCGCCCGATCAAATCATGCACCATGGGTTGATCCCCAGCCACGCGCCACGTCCCCGCAACCTGCCCGGCCAGCGTAGCGACCTGCGAGGGACGGTCAAGTCCCGTTTTCCGCCCCTGCCGCGTCCTCGATTCCCGGCCGACTGGCATGGCGAAGCGATCTGGCTCCCGGGTATGCTGGGGACATTCCCCCTGCCTCCTGGGTCCGAGTTCGTTCAGGGACTGTGGGTGATCGCGACGGAAGGCCATGCAATCATTCGACGAGATCAGCGCGAAGGCGGCGGCGACCATCGTGTTGGCGGAGGACGACGCCGACTTGAGGGGGTTGTACGCCGAATGCCTGCGCCGCGCCGGCCACACGGTCCTGGAGGCGGCCGACGGCGCCGAGGCCCTCGTGATGGTGCGGACCCATGCGCCTCAGATCTTGCTGCTGGATATCTGGATGCCGATCCTCAACGGCCTGGAGGTCCTGGAGCACCTGGGCCGCACGTCGGAGGCCGTGGGACTGAAGATCATCGTGCTCTCGCACGTCGGCGACGCGGACACACGGCTGGAGGGTTTCGCCCTCGGCGTGGATGATTATTGGACCAAGGACCTCTCCTTGACGGACCTCTGCGCGCGGATCGAGCACCTGATCGGCCTGGAGCCGAGCCCGCCGCTCCGCCGGGAGTGGTCCATGGACCGTGGTCAGTGGTCCGAGAGTCAAGAGGGTGGACCGGGCCAGGTCTCTTGAGTCTCCCCTTCACGGACCACGGACCGCGGACCACTGCCTGGGAGGATCCCGGCCACGAGGAGTCGAACCCGACCGACCCGCCATGCTGTCTGACTATCAAGAGCGCCTCGATTACCTCTACAGCCGTCTGAACTACGAATGGCTGGGGATGCCCAAGGTCCCGGGGGAGCTGCGGCTGGGGCGGATGCGGCGCGTGCTCCGGCGGCTGGGCGATCCGCACGCCCGGTTGCGCGTGATCCACATCGCGGGGACCAAGGGGAAGGGCTCGACGGCGGCGATGATGGCCGCGGCCCTCACCGCCTCCGGCGTGCGCACCGGGCTGTATTGCTCGCCGCACCTGCACCGGCTGGAGGAGCGGTTCACCATCGACGGCCGACCGGCCGCGCCCGCGGAGCTGATCGCCCTGGTTGACGAGGTGCGGGAGGCCATCGAGCCGCTCGAGCTCGACGATCCCCACCTCCGCGAGCACCGCTGCACCTTCTTCGAGATGACCACCGCCATGGGCCTGCTGCATTTCGCCCGCTGTGGCGTCGGGGCGGTCGTGCTCGAGGTCGGCATGGGGGGGCGGCTCGACTCGACCAACGTGGTCCATCCGCTGCTGTCGATCATCACCAGCATCTCGTTCGACCATACGCGGCAACTGGGCCACACGCTGGCGGCCATCGCGACCGAGAAGGCCGGCATCTTCAAGCGCGGGCGTCCGGCCATCAGCGGGGTGCGCGACGGCGAGGCCCAGCAGGCGATCCGCCGGATGGCCGCCCGCCGCCGCTGCCGGCTGCTCGAACTGGGCGGCGCCTTCGATTACCAGACCCTGTTCCCCGAGCCCCCCTTGGCCCGCCCCACACCCTGCCGGGTGGCGGTGCGGACCTGGCGGACCGACTGGGGGGTGCTCACCCTGCCCCTGCTGGGTCCGCACCAGGCTCATAACGCGGCGGTCGCCCTGGCGGGCCTGGACGTCCTGGCCGAGGTCCAGCCCGGCCTGGCCGTCAGCCGGGATGCCGTGGCTCGGGGATTCGCCGGCTTGCAATGGCCGGCACGCGTCGAGGTGCTCGGCCAGCGGCCCTGGCTGGTCATCGACGGCGCCCATAACGGCGCCTCGGCCGCGGCCCTGGCCGAGACGCTCCAGACCGGTTTCCCTCCGGCTCACCGCACCCTGGTCTTCGGCACCACGCGCGAGAAGGACCTCCGCGGTCAGCTCCACGCGCTGCTGCCCATCTTCGATGAGGTGATCGCGACCCGATACGTCGAGAACCCCAGGTCTGTCCCCCCCGAAACGATCGAAACCGCGGTCTTCATGTTGACGGGGCAGGGAATCCGAACGGCCGCCGATCCGGCCAAGGCGCTGGCCCTGGCGCGCCGCCTGACCGCCCCCGACGGCCTGATCTGCGTCACGGGCTCGCTCTTCCTCGCCGCGGAAGCCCGTGCCATCGTCCTGGGGCACGCGGACAGTCCCCTGACCAGCGGCGTCGTGACCTGAGCCGGCCCGGCCGCGCGCTCGCTCGGGGGCCTTTGCCTCGGTGCGCACGGGAATCCAGCCAGTGGGAGGATCGCCATGAACGCAGGCTTCTGGTTGAGGATCGGCGCCATCTGGGGATTCCTGGCCGTGACGATGGGTGCCTTCGGCGCGCACGGGCTCCAGGAACGGTTCCAATCACTCGGGAATCAGCCCGGTGGCCTGGCGGCCGAACGGCTCCAGGCGCACTTCCAGACCGCCGCTCAGTATCACATGTACTGTGCAATGGCGCTGCTGGCCGTGGGCCTGCTGGCGGCAACCGGACGAGGCGGCACCGCCCTCCAGGTGGCCGGCTGGTCGTTCCTGCTGGGCTCCTTGATCTTCTCGGGAAGCCTTTACATCTTGTCCGTGACCGGACTCCGCTGGCTGGGCGCGATCACCCCGGTCGGCGGGGTCCTGATGCTCGCCGGCTGGCTGGCGCTGGCCATCGCCGCAGGGACATCCTCCAGTCCATGAGAGAGATCAACCTGCCATGATTACTCGGATCGAGGCGCTGAACTACCGCTGCCTGCGGTATATCCGGCAGGATCTTGGTCCGTTCCATGTGCTGGTCGGTCCCAACGCTAGCGGCAAGACGACCTTCCTGGATGTCGTCGCCTTCTTGGGCAGGCTCGTCTCCGAGGGACCCGAGGCGGCCGTCGTCGACCGGACTCAGAACTTCCAAGACCTCGTCTGGGGGCGTCGTGGCGATCGGTTCGAGTTGGCCATCGAAGCGGTAATCCCGGACGACCTCAGAAAGCTGTTTGATGGGAAGCAACTGGACGCGGTTCGTTATGAGGTTGCTATCGGCCAGAATCCGCAGACCAAAGACATCGAGATCCTCAGCGAGAAAGCGCTCCTGAAGAAAGCAACCCGTGCCGTCATCCATCAGAGGGAGTTGTTTCCTGCGCCTCACGAGCCACCGGCCACCATCTTGACGCAAAAAGTGTCCGGCAGGGCTGCCAAGACGGTCATCCACAAGGTTCCTGGTGGGAATGACAATTATTATTCCGAGGTTTACCAGGAATCGGGTAAAGGCTGGGCGCCTGCCTTCAAACTTGGACCGAGGAAGTCGGCACTCGGTAACCTTCCCGCCGATGCCACCAAATTCCCAGTTACCACCTGGCTCAAGGAGATGCTCTCCGAGGGAGTGCAATCCTTCGTCCTCAACAGTCTCTTGATCCGGAAGGCGAGCCCGCCCATCAGGATTCACGGGCTCCGTCCCGACGGCTCCAACCTGCCTTGGGTAATCGAATCCCTCAATCAACGATCGCTCAATGATAGGCACAATACCAGTAGATCGCCCAGTATTCTCCAGGCCAGAATCCTCCCAACGGCCCTTACGGCAGCCAGACCACCTACGCACAACATGCCTGATCGTTTTCGCGACTGGATCAACCATCTCCAAACGGCTCTTCCGGATATCGAGGACATCCGGACAGTCGAGCGCCCGGACGACAAGCATCGTTACCTTGTGATTCGTTATCGAGGAGGACTTGAGGTCCCCTCCTGGATGGCATCCGATGGAACTTTGCGGCTCCTTGCCCTGACACTGCCGGCCTACCTCAACGACTTCAAGGGGATCTATCTCATTGAAGAGCCGGAAAATGGCATTCATCCCCGCGCGGTGGAGACGATGTTTCAATCGCTTTCCTCGGTTTATAGCGCTCAGCTCCTCTTGGCGACCCATTCACCCGTGATTCTGAGCGTTGCTGATCCCTCCACAATCCTCTGTTTCGCCAAGACCGAAGATGAGGCCACAGATATCGTCCTGGGGAGCGAGCATCCCGCGTTGCGAGACTGGCGAGGGGAGACGAACCTCGGAGTCCTTTTCGCCGCTGGTGTCCTGGGCTAATCGCGGGCGAATCGATGAACGATCTGGTCATCCTGGTCCCCGACAAGAACATGGAGGCCGCGATCAAGGGGATTCTGAGCCGTCACCAGTCGCTCGGTATTCGTCAGGTCGACCATCAGGTTCTCCTCCACCCGGCGCGGGATTCCGGGTGCCTCAAGCAGGGCCACGACCTCCTCCGCCCTTTCAGCAATCGGTATGCTCATGGCCTGGTCCTATTTGACCGGGAAGGCTGCGGGCGCGAGGCCAAAGCCCGAGAGCAACTGGAGGACGACGTTGAGAGGCAGCTTCGGGCATCCGGCTGGGGCGATCGCTCTGCAGCCGTCGTGATCGATCCCGAGCTGGAGATCTGGGTCTGGAGCGAGTCGGCTCATGTTCCGGGCGCCCTCGGATGGGAGTCCGACCTGGCATCGTTGCGAAAGTGGCTGATCGATCATCATTTCTTGACGCGTGATCAAACCAAGCCAGACCGTCCGAAGGAAGCGATGGAGAAAATTCTCAGGATCAGAAGTAAGCCTCGATCATCCTCGATTTATTTTGAGTTGGCGCAGAAGGTCGGTTTCCAGCGCTGCCGGGAACCGGCGTTCCTCAAGTTGAGAACGACGCTTGCGGGGTGGTTCCCCGCTTGATACCCAGTCGTCCCGAGAGATTTCCATGGGCCGAAGCGCCCAGCGCGGATAAACTCTCGCGACGTCGGAGCAACTTCGAGAACTCCCGGTCCCACGCAAAGGAGGTGCGTCGTGCGGTCGACTGTTCGCATCCGTCCCCAGCTCGCTGTCGCGGTGGCGGTCGCCGGGCTGGTCGGGATCGGCTGGGTGGCGCGGACCACGCTGGCTCAGAAGAGTCCTCCCCCGCCCGCCGAAACGCTGCCGGCGCCGGTGTCCTTGCCCGGCCAAGAGAAGGCTGACCCCTTCTCAGCGCAACCTCCTCCAACGGCCCCAGTGGTTTCGGCCGGATCGACCGTCGAGCTCCAAACGGCCTCGGGCCTCCCTTCAGCCGGCGAGAGCGAGGATCCAGAGAAGAATGTCCAGGCGTTCGTCGAGCAAAACCGGAAGGTGGCCGAGTCCCAGCTCAAGAACCTGAAGGACGAAGCCGAGAAGTTGCGGGCGCGGTTGCAGAAAGTCGAGGCGGGAATCCGCCGCTGGGAGGCCCTGCTCACGGCTCTTCAGACCAGCGAGGCCGGTCCCGCCGACTTGGAGCCGATCCCTCAGGCCCGTCACGGGTTCAACACGCGGGCCGTCCCGGCGCCCTCGTCGTCACGGCCGCAGGCTTCTCCGCCGCGACGGGAACCCGTCCCGGATTCCGGTTCGGGCAAGCCGTCGACACCGCAGGACCTCGAGCCGGCTCCGCCCGCGGCGCCGCGGTGAAGATCGGTCGCACCCCGAATCGACGGATGATCCTGTCCATCAATGTGTGATATCGGTCCGGAGCAGGGCTCCTTGGAGCTTCCGCACCCCGGCTGGGCTGACCGGCGTATGTTGCAGCGAGAGGAACGAGAGCCGGTCGAGATTTCCGAGGAAGGGGAGTCCGGCGTCGGTGATCTGGGTTCCGTCGAGAGTGAGCTCGCGCAACTGGGCCAGTTGCGCCAGGTCCGGTAGCCCGGCATCCGTGACGGCGGTGCGCTTGAGCAGGAGCGACTGCAAGGCGGCCAAGGGTTTGAGGCTGGACAGCCCGGCGTTGCCGACGCGCGTGCCTTCGAGGTCGAGGAACTCGAGGCCGATCAAGCTTGCGAGGTGAGCCAACCCGGCGCCGGTGATCGCGGTGCCGGTGAGGGACAGCTCCGTGAGCTGGTTTAGCCGCCCGAGGTGGGCCAGCCCGGCATCGGTGATCCTCGTGTACCTGAGCTCGAGCCGACGGAGCTTGGTCATCCCTGCCAGGTGGGCCAGCCCGTTGTCCCCGACCGCGGTTCCGGACAGGTCGAGCTCCTCCAGGCCGTGGAGTCCCTCCAGCGGCGCCAGGCCGATGTCCGTCACCTGGCTGCCTTGCAACGAGAGCACCTTCAGGTGGTTCAGCTCCCCCAGTTGGGACAGACCAAGATCGCATGCCGGGATTCGACTCAGGGTGAGGGTCTGGAGCCGGGGCAGCCCCTTGAGGTGGACCAGGCCGGCATAGGAGACCTGCGAACCGGACAGGTCCAACCGCTGCAAGCCGGTGAGCCGACCGACAGAGGCCAGCTCGGCATCCGTCGCCCGGCCGGGCAAGTTGACCGAGACGACCTCGGAGAAGAAATCGACCCCCGCCGCCTCGACCAACCAGGCCGGCCATCGGGGACGTGCGTCGGGGACGGGCGCGTCGTTGCGCCATTCCCAGTCGTACCAGACCTTTCCCCCGGCGCGCTCGATGGCGGCCACCGCCGCGCGCTGGACCTGGGCCCGGTTGGCCAGCCACCCCAATCCCAAACCAATCCCGAAGATCAGGAGCAGCAGCGCCCGGACGCTTGGCCCGGTGAAGCGCCTCCAGGGTTCGGTCACAGCTCGGAATTGGCCTGCCATCGGACCGCCCTGGAAGACAAGATTGTGGGCCCGGGCTCTCTTCGCTCGCCTGGGGCAGACTCCATCGTAGCCGGCCCCTGACCGCCGGTCGAGATTGGGATTCGATCCGTCCCCCGCCCCGCTTCGGCTCTCCCCGATCGCTTCGGGAGCCGGCGCGCGACCTGAAGACACGGAGCGAACCTGCCATGTCGGTCTGGCGTCCGAGGCGTGGCGGGTGGCCGGACCACTCGGCCCTGATTTCGAGGTGTCCTAGACTTGCCTTTGCACCTACGATGAATTGTCGCGCGACGATTCGCGGCCTGCGCAGGTGCTGGCGTGGGTGACGGTGGTGAATCACTGAAGGGGAAGCCGGCCCGCGGCCGAGCTGCGGGACGGCCTGAAGGCGGGGAGTATCATGTCGACGTCCGAGGACGGCGAGGGTGAAGAGACGAGCGGCGTGGGAGGGGCTCCAGGACCCGGCGGGGAGGCCGATCCTCGCGCGTATATCTATGTCCTGCTGCTGGTTGTGCTGGGATCGACCACGGCGGCGGCCGCCAAGTTCATCGTGCGCGAGCTGCCGGTGGCGTGGCTGCCGGTGGTGCGGTTCGGGGTGGCGGGACTTTGTCTGTTGCCGGTCGTGGGCGGCCTGGGCGTCGTGGCACGCATCCTCCGCACCGACGGTCGCCTGCTCGGCCTGGCCGCGGCGCTGTGCGTACCGATCAACCAGGGCTTCTTCCTCAACGCCACGCGGCTGGGGCCGACCTCGCATGTCGGGCTCTTCTACGCCACCTGCCCGCTGGTCGTCCTGCTCCTGGCCTGGACTCTGGGATCGGAACGGCCGGACCTGGGCCGGCTCTGGGGGATTCTCGCGAGCGTCGCGGGCGTGCTCATCATTGGCATCGGCGGTGCCTGGCAGGCCGGCGGCCCACCTGCCGCGATGCGATCGGTGGTGCTGGCCGATGCCCTGCTCGTCGGCGCCGTGTTGTCCTGGGGCTCGTATCTCACCGTCAGCAAACCGCTGATCATGCGCCACGGCGCGCTGCCGGTCCTGGCTTCGACGTTCCTGCTGGGTTGCCTGCTCGACCTGCCGATCGCGCTGGTCAGTGCGCCACGCATCCCGTCGTTGTCCCAGGTCTCGGCGTCGGCGTGGTTGGCCCTGGCCTTCCTCACGCTGTTCATCACTCCGGTCAACCTCGCCTGCCAGAACCTCGCCCTCCGCAGTCTCGACGCCAGTCAGGTGGCCAATTTCAGCAATGTCTCGCCGATCTTGACGGTCTGCTGGGGGAGCTGGCTCTTCGGCGAGGCCATCACGCCCAGCCTCGTGGCGGGGGGCGCACTGACCCTGGCGGGCGTCTTCTGGGGAACCGCGGTCAGTGGTCCGTGGTCGGTGGTCCGTGAGCGGCCGCTCGAAGATGCTCGACTCCTTCCTCGGGTTTCCACCAGCCGCTAAGGACTCCGGGAGGGAGCCCCGATGGCGTCCGTTCCATCTTCACCGACCAGAGTTGCCCATGGGATCGCCATTTACGTGACCAGTCATGGATTCGGGCATCTCCATCGCACGTCCGCCGTGGTGAATCGGATCCCGCGGTCCATCCCGGTCTGGATCCGGTCGCACCCCAACTTGTTCGATCCTTGGCGAGAGCGGTTGACGCGGCCGGTGGAGTTGGAGGCACACGTCTCGGACGTTGGGGTGGTCAGCCCGCCCGGCGACAGCAGCGCGACGGATGGGCCGGCCACGCTGGAGCTGGCGGCACGGGTGCATGCCGAGGCCATGGCGCGGCTCGACGAGGAAGTCGACCGGCTGCGCGAGCGTGGGACGGCCGCGGTCCTTTGTGACTCGCCGGCCGTGCCTCTGGTGGCGGCCCGGCGGGCGGGAGTCCCCGGGTTTCTGATGGCCAACTTCACCTGGGCCGACATTTACGCCCCGTATGCTCGGGCGCTGGGGGGCGAAGCCGTACGGCTGGTGGCCGAGCTGCGCCGGGCCTACCGGCACGCCGCCGGCCTGTTCCGGATCGAGCCGGCCCTGAGGATGGCCTGGCTGGGGCCGGCGATTCCCGTGGGCATGGTGGTCCATCAGGGCCGCGACCGCCGCGATGAGCTGGCGCGGCAACTGGGTCTGAGCCGTCGCGAGCGCCTGGTCTATTTCTACATCGGCCGTTATGGTCAGAGCGACCTGGGCTGGTCGCGGCTGGAGCGGCTGGCCCGGCGCGGCATCCACTTTGTCAGCTATGACCCCGCGCCGGTCGGCCGGCTCGAGAACCTGCACGTGGTCCCCTCCGCCGCCTGGCCCGGCGGTGACTTGATCGCCTCGTGCGATGCGGTCGTGGCCAAGGCCGGTTATGGCACGGCGTGCGAGGCCATGGCCAGCGGCACGCCCATGATCTACCCCCCGCGCCGCGGGTTCGCTGAGTTCCGGCCGCTCGATCGAGCCCTCCGCTCCTGGCGCGGAGGACTGCCGGTCTCGGGGCGCGACTTCCAGGTCCTCCGGCTGGAGCGCGCGCTGGAGCGCGCGTTACAAATGGATCCCGGTCCGCCGCCGATGGCCCGCGATGGGGCCGCTCGGATCGCCCGGTATCTGACCCAGGTCTGCCGCAATCCCAGGGGGCGAGGTGGCGGCGCGGAGTCAACTCCATGAAATTCGTGATCTATCCGGCAGTCGAGTCCGATCGGTTCGAGGCCCTCCGCGCGGCGGCACCCGCGGCCGAGTGGGTCAACGCCGTCGAGGCTGCCGAGGCCGAGGCCGCGATGCCCGGTGCCGACGCCGTTGTGGGCAAGATCACCCCCGCGATGCTGGCGCGTGCCGACCGCTTGCGCTGGGTCCAAGCCTTCACCGCCAGCCTGGAACACTACATGTTCCCCGCCCTGGAGGCGCACCCCTGCGTACTGTCGAACGTGCGCGGGCTCTTCGGCGACGTGATCGCCGACCAGGTGATGGGGTATGTGCTCTGTTTCGCCCGGAATCTCCATACGTACATCCGCAACCAGGTGGCGCACCGGTATGAGCCGGCCGGTGGCGAGTCGGCCCGGGTCAGCTCGATGACTGGTCCGGGGACGGTCAACGCGATGGATCGCGCGACGATCTACCTCCCCGAGGCGACGATGGGAATCATCGGCATGGGGGGGATCGGGTGCGAGATCGCGCGGCGAGCGCGGGCTTTCGGGATGACGATTCGCGGCGTCGACCGCTTCCCGGAACGAATCCAGGCGCCCGACGGCGTGGAGGCGGTCACGGGCACTGACGAGCTGCCGGCGCTGCTGGCCTGGAGCGATTTCGCCGTCATCGCCGCGCCGCAAACTCCGGAGACGACCGGCTGGTTCCATGCCGGGACCCTCGCGCACCTGCGCGCGTCCAGCTACCTGATCAACATCGGGCGGGGCGCCATCGTCGTGCTCGACGACCTGGTCGCCGCCTTGCGCGCGGGCCGTCTGGCCGGGGCCGCGCTGGACGTCTACCAGGTCGAGCCCCTGCCGGCCGATCACCCGCTCTGGGACTTCCCCAACGTGATCCTCACGCCCCACACGGCCGGGTACTCGCCCGTCATCGCCGCTCGACACCTGGCGACCCTCGTGGAGAATGTCGGCCGGTTCGCTCGCGGCGAGCCTCTCCTCAATGTTGTCGATAAGTCTCTGTGGTTCTAGCGAGGAGCCTGCCTCATGTCGTTGCGATTCCCGAGCAGAGCGTGGACCGCGATCCTGCTCGCCGGCCTGGCCGCGGTGCCGGTCCGTGGCGCCGACGAGAAGGTCACCACCGAGCGCGACATCGTCTATGCCAAGGTCGGGACCACGGAGCTGAAACTCGACCTGGCGCGGCCGGCGCAGGGCGACGGCCCGTTCCCAGCGGTCCTGGTCATCCACGGCGGCGCCTGGCGCGCGGGGAACAAGGCGGACGTGGGCCCGATCCTGCCCGAGTTCGTCCGTCACGGCTACGTGGCCATCTCGCCCCAGTATCGCTTCTGTCCCAAGGAGACCTTCCCCGCCCAGGTCCACGACGTCAAGGCGGCGGTCCGCTGGATCAAGGCCAACGCGAAGAAGTACCGGATCGACCCCGAGCGCGTCGGCGCGATCGGTTTCTCCGCCGGCGGCCACCTGGCGCTGATGCTGGGCGTGACCAGCCCGGACGACGGTCTCGAGGGCGACATTTCCAGTGGTGCACCCGACAGCCGGGTGAAGGCCGTGGTCAACTACTTCGGTCCGACCGAGCTGGGAGCCAGGGACATCCCGGATCGCTCCAAGCCGCTGGTCAAGGACTTCCTCGGCGCCGCACCGCCGGAGAAGCCCGAGCTGGCCGCCAAGGCATCGCCCCGGACGTATGTGACCAAGGACGATGCGCCGATCCTGACCTTTCAGGGGACCAACGATCCTCTGGTCCCGTTCACCCAGGCGATCAAGCTGGCCGAGGCCATGACCGCCGCGGGCGTCCCGGGCCGGGTCGAGCTTCTGGTCGGAGCCCAGCACGGCTGGGGCGGCGCCGAGCTGGAGCGCACCCGTGCCGAGACGTTCCGCTTCTTCGACCAGTACCTCAAGGCCGCCGCAGGCGCATCGCAGAAATGAGGTCAGGTCGAGCGGCCGCCATCGGATCGGATCAGGTTCCGGCCTTGTGAAAAATGCTGGGTTCGACGGGGGGCAGACCGAAGAGCCGGTTGTGCAGCATCTGCTCGAAGATCTCGGGGTCGCCGAGGAAGGTCGTGGCCGGGTAGCCATCGCCGTTGAGGTTGACCGGGTCGGAATAGGACTGGAGCGCGGCGATGCGGTCGGGCAGGGGGGGGTGCGCGGGGTCGAAGGTGTCGTGGCGGCGGGTCAGGACGCTGAGCCGCATGGCGGTGTGGACCTCCGACGGCAGGCGGTACCAGAAGGCGCGGAAGAAGGCGTAGAGGTTCAGCGCGCCGGCGTCGTTGGGATCGTAGGCTTCCAGGAGCTCGCGGAAGAGCGGCTGGATGATCGCCACCTTGACCAGTGCGGAGGAGGCGGCGCTGCCGCCGGCGATCGCCGCGGCGAAGCGATCGGCCCGCGCCTCCTGGGAGCGGGCCACCGGCTCGATCAGCCGGGACGTCTCGCGCAGGCAATAGCGGGCCCAGGCGCCGAGCGGACCCCGAACCCGCGGGCCGTTGCGCTCGACGGCCTGTTCCAGCGCCTCGACGAAGCGGGCCGAGCGGGCCGCGCGGGTGGCATCGCCCCGCGCCAGGTGCGCCAGCTCATGGGCCACGATCGCGCGGAGCTCGCCCTGGGTGAGCACGCGGAACAGCGGCAGCCCGATGATCAGGGCCCGCGAGCGGCCCCAGGCCACCACGCCGCAGCAGGGCAGGTAGGTCAGGCGGACCTGGCCCGGTGGCTTGACGCCCAGCCGCCGGCCCACCGCCTCGATCGTGGTGAACAACTGCGGGGCATCGACCCGGGCCAGGACCGGCCCAAGGTCGCTGTCCGGATTCTGACTCTCCACCCGGAACCAGACTCCACCCAGCGCCGCGACGAGGTCGGACCAGTTGTCGATCTGGTTACTCAGCCAGCCGTGGATCACGGGAATAATCCCGCCCGCGGTCAGGCAGACGATCGTGCCGGCGAATGTGACCAGCCAGTAAAGCCGCTCGAAGATCCGCAGCATCCAGTTATGCCAGGCGAGCCTCAGGCTGCTCAGGGGCGGGGAGCGGTGGGCCAAGCCCATCGCCTCGTGTCCCGGCCGGCCACCACAGTCGTCGAGCCGCACCAGAACCCCGCACCGCGAGCACCGCGCGACGGTCGCCGCGCCCGCGCCACCCCGAGCCCCCTCGAGCTCCGTGGCACACTCCGGGCACAACAGCCCGCGCGCGGTCCCGACTCCCGCTCGGTCCATCGCCGTCTCCGCGCCTCGATGGTGGTCAACCGGCAACTCCCAACACCCCCCTCACATCACGGCCGCTGTCCTCCAGTCTATCTCCGAGTTCCTTCGGAGAACAGCCACTGCCTCCGGCCCTGGCGCGCCGTCAGGGTTGCGACGGGCGGCAATGGGACCGACAGGCCGGGTCTTGGGCGCTGCTGCGGAAGGGTGCTGCGACTCCGCTCGGGGCCTGCGGGTCCCACACTTGCATCTTCGGGGTTGACCTCCCACGTCGTCAAGAGTTGCGCTCAAGCAGGACGGTTCCGACCGACCCTCAGTCCTTCTGCTCGGGCTTCTGGTCTGGCTTGTTGACGAGGTCCTTCGCCTTGTCCTTGAGCACCTTCAACTCCTCGGCGGTCTTTTCCTTGAGCTCGCCGGCCTTCTCCTTGAGTTCGCCCAGCTTCTCACCAGCCTTCTCTTTGAGATCCTTGAGCTTCTCACCGGCCGTCTTCTCCATCTGCTTGATCTTCTCGCCGGCCTTATCGACCGCCTTGCCCGCGCTGACCCCCAGATCCTTGACCTTCTCAGCTCCCTTGTCGAGGACTTGATGGGTCTTCTCGCCCCCCGCCTCGAGGGCGGAGCCGGTCGCCGTGGTAACTTTCTCCAGCTTGGTCCCCTTTCCGGCCTCCTCCAGTCTGTGGCCGACGGCGTTGCCGGCCGACTCCATGGCGCCGCCGACCCGCTCCATCCCGCGCGCCGTGGCATTGGCCCCCGACTCGACCTGCTCGCCGCCACAGCCCCAGAGGACCATCGCCAAGGGCATCAGCAGGAGAGAGAACGTTGCGCGTACTCGCATCTTCGCAAACTCCCGATCCGCCTTGACCACTCGTCCGGGAATGGCCCAGGGAACTCGCAAGAGCGGCGGTCCTTCGCCGCTGGTTTCGTCGATCGGTTGGTTATTCGCCGCACCCACGCGAATCTTGCTCTCGCTCGACACCCCGGGGAGAAGCGGAGCAATCATGCAAGGATTGGTGGCTGGAATATGGTCCGTCAAAATCGCGGACAGTGTACCCTTGAGGGATTGGCGGCGCGAGTCACGTCCCGGAGGTGCGAATCGCCTGCTGGAAATCGTCAGGGCACGTCTCCCAGGCCGCGAGATACGACGCCTCCAACGGTGCGAGAACATAGGTGTCCGGGTCGAGGAAGGCGGGCATGTCCGGGAGTGGCTCCCCCACCGCGACCGGTTCGACGAACGCCTTCATGGGCACCCCCGCTGAGTAGGCCGCCAGCGTGAGTGGTTGATCCTTTGGAAGCTCAAAGGGCTCATCGCGGATCTCGTCCCAGATCGCCTTGTGGATCCCCTCGGGGTCCCGCCGACTCGGTGGGAAAAGGTCGATAATGAGGAGATGGATGCCTCGGTGGAGGAAGTCGAGGCTCTTCTCCACGAACGCGCGGAGGGCGTGCCGGCTGTTCTTGTTCCCCGGTGAGACGATCTCGATGATGGAGATGACCTCTCCCAGCGTGTGGTGGATGGCGATCCGGTTGGCCTTGGCGGTATAGACCTCCTCATCGCTGACCTGGCTGGCGAACCGGGTCCTGGGTGGATCGGGGTAGATTCCCGCGGCACTCTGTTCAATCAGCGCGGAGGAGCCCTTCGGCAGTGGCCCCGCGTTCAAGGCATCGCAGAGCCGGCACGTCCACTGCTGGTGGAAGTGGTGGAACAGCCCCGCCGGAACTCTCGACCAGTCATGGATCGGCATCAGTGTCTCTTCCAGGATCATCTTCCCAGGAATGTACCGCGCCGGCCGGAGCAGTTCATCGGATCAGACACGTGACTGTCCCAAAAAGAGCCGTTAGAATCGGGGGAGCCTCCCAGGGACACTCCTCCTCTATCCAACGTGGCTTCCTCGGGTACCGGATCGGCCCACTCTCTGATTTAGGATCGGCCCACTCTCTGATTTATAAGCGGAACTGAATGAAAGCACGCATGGCGACGTTTCAGCCTTCTCTCTCCCGCGATCTCACCGAGATCCTCGACTCCCCCGATCCGGCCGTGTACGAAGTGACGACGACGGCCGAAGGGCCGGCAGGCGCCCTTCCCTTGACCGGTGAGATGCTCGAGAAGTGGCCCTCGGGCGACCTCTTCGGCTTGACCCAGAATGCCGGTATGGGCTGGTCGGCGAGCGAGGTGGCGCGCGACCCGTACTTGATCCTCAGCACCCAGGGCGGTCTGCGCGCGCCCGACGGCCGTCCCATCGCGCTGGGCTATCACACGGGCCACTGGGAAATCGGGCTGCTCGTGCAGGAAGCGGCTGAAGAATTACGGCGGCTCGATGTGGTGCCGTTCGCGGGGATGGTCTCCGACCCGTGCGACGGCCGCACCCAGGGGACGACCGGAATGATGGACAGCCTCCCCTATCGCAACGACGCGGCGATCGTCTTTCGCCGGTTGATCCGCTCGCTGCCGCGCCGCAAGGGAGTCCTCGGCGTCGCCACCTGCGACAAGGGCCTGCCGGCCATGATGATGGCCCTGGCCGGATCCAAGCACCTGCCGTGCGTGCTCGTCCCGGGCGGCGTGACCCTGCCGCCGCGCGAGG
>JAJPJC010000166.1 GCA_021324445.1 Isosphaeraceae bacterium | reverse complement strand
TCTGCCAAGGGGAGAGGGGCGCCGGAACGGTCCCAGGGGCTGACGCCCCTGGCTATTCACCACCGCCCCCATTCGGGGGCTCAGATACCTTTCGGAACAGACTCTAATTCTTGGTCCGTGGTCCGTGGTCCGTCGAAGGAGCTGCCGCTCCGCCGCGCCGTGGTCGCCCGTCTTCTTCCTTTGTCCGTGGTCCGTGGTCCGTGGTAAGAGCTGCCGCTCCACTGCGCCGTCATCTGTCTCGTTCGAGTGCTTCGTCTTTCCGAATCAGGCCCCTCAGCCCGCGAAGCGAACCACGGACCACGGACCACGGACCACGGACAAAAGGACAAATCTACTTCATCGCGCTGTAATCGGTCGGCTCGAGGAAGATGGATTCCACCCGCTTGACGAGCACTCCGTTCTTGTGGCTCTCCTCGCGGACTTTCTGCCACTCGGGATCCTGAGAGAACGCCGCCCAGGTCTTCTTCGCCGCCTCACGGCTGGGGAAGGCGACCAGGTAGATGAGCTTGCCTCCCTTGCCATCCTTCTCATCGAGGGGCGTCCAGAAGCCGATCAGCTCGGCGCCGTGCTTCCTGAGCAGCCGGCAGGTATGGTCGCGGAAGCGTTTGTGCAGGTCGTCCAGCTTGCCTTCGTTGAGATAGTAGGTCCGCAGCTCGAAAACGCGCGACGTGGCCTGCGAATCCTCACCGCAGCAATTGCAGCGTTCGCAGGCCGCTCCCTTGTCCTGGGCCGGCGTTGGCCTGGGTTTCTCCTCGGCGCGGGCCGGAATCATCCCGGCCATCACCAGCAATCCGGTCATCATCAGGCGAATCATGGGGCGGTGCTCCTCGTTCTTCTCGGGTGCCGGATCCAGAACCGACCTGGCTCGGTTATAACCGGCCGGGAAGGGGGGCTCAACACCCGGAGGTCAGGCGGGAAGCCCGACCTCCGACATCTTGCTCCTTAATGGAAATCACCCGCGGCGGCTCCCTTTCGCTTGTCGGCGGGCTGATCGTACCGCTGCTGGAGCCGCTCGATCTGCCGGAAGTAATTCGCGCTGTTCTGGATCGTGATGTTGGCGTCGAGCGATTGATCCATCGGTTGCGCCGCGTTTTGACCCTGAGCCGGAGCTTGGGCTGCGGGGGTTGTCCCGGCCGGCTGCGGGGGTTGACCGACGTACTGGGCGCCGCGGTAGAAGGCGTACTGGGCACTCCCCTGCCGCGCCACGGCGGTGACCACGCCGCGCACGCCCTCGGCGACGAACACGCCCCGGAGGTCGGTCTCGCCCGAGAGGAACTGGGGATTGTCGCTGCCGATCACCTTGACCTGGACCTTGGACAGGAACTCCTTGGTCCGGGCGTCGCGGACCGTGACCCGCACCCGGCCGCCGGGCGCATCTTCCAGCACCTCGAGCTCGACCGGCGAGACCAGGACGATCCCGGAGGCATAGAGGTTCTCGCCCCGGATCATCACCAGGTAAGCTCCCTCCTTGGTCAGGGGCAGCTCGATCGCCTTGGCCTTCTCGCCATAGTCGGCCCCGTCCCCCAGGGCCACTGTCTTCTCGACCAGGGGTGTGATGCCGGCCAGGTCGATCCCGGCGATGCCATTCAGGTTGCGACGGGTCAGGTAGAGCTGCATCAGGTCGACCGGGTAGACCTTGACGTCGACCTGCGCGATGTTGCGGTAATCCAGGGCGATGCCGGGCGTCGCGGCCGGCGCGGGGGCACGATCGGCGGCGGCCACGTCGAGGACGCGGAAGCCGCGGCCCGGGACCACCGTCGGGGACGTCGATGCGGTGGTGGGTCGGGCCTCGGGCCGGACCACCGAGACCTCAGCGACCTTCAGATCTTTGCGGGTGTACGACTGGATGGCGCCGGCGGCGTCGGTGAAGCGGTCGGCCACCTGCCGGTAGTATTCCAGCGCCTTGCCGGGCTGGCGCCGGGCGTCGTAGATCTGTCCCAGGATGTAGAGGGCTTGCCACTTGTTGGGGCTGGGCTGCTCGGCACCGGCGGCGTCCTTGTAGGTCGCACGGGCGATCGTCTCGGCGACCGCGATGGCCCGGTCATACTGGCCCAGATGGAAGTCAGCCAGGGCCGCGCTGTACTGGAAGCTGTCCAGATAGGTGCTCCTGGGATAGATCTTGGCGAAGCGGGCGGCCAGCTTGGCGACGGCCTGGAAGTCCTCCAGCTCGAGGAAGGCGCCCACCAGGGCCAGGCAGGCCTCGTCGGCCATGGGGTTCCGCGGCGATTGCGCCAGGAAGACCTGGATCATGCGGATTGTCTGGAGCAAGAGCTGCGAGCGCGTGATCCCGGCGGCGGCCAGCTCGCGGCGGAGGTTCGCCTCGGTGAAGGCCCGCGCGGCCGCCTGGGCCAGGACCTGCGAGAGGCCGTAGAAGTCGCTCTCGATTGACGCCGTGTTGGGATAGGACCGCCACAGCTCGATCAAGTAGGCCATCGCCTCGAGTGTCTTGCCCCGCTGGCGCAGCAGCTCGCCCACCCGGGCGTCCTCCAGGTAGCTGGCCTCAATCAAGCCGCGCCAGACGATCATGGCCCGCTCGTATTCCTTGATGTCGCGATAGGCCCTGCCGATGGCCAGCAACTGGTCGAAGCTGAGGACCAGCTCGGGGGCCTTCTCCTTGACCACCTCGAAGTACTGGATGATCTTCCGCGGCTGCTCGGCGCCGATGTTGATCAGCAGGAGCATCCGGGCCGCGTCCTTGGCGATGTCCTCGCGGAGCGTGTAGGCGCCATAGAGCGGCTCCAGCGCCGCGCCGGCCTCGACGAACCGCCCGGCGTTGAAATGCGTCTTGCCCCGGGCGTAGAGTTCATCGGGGGTCGGCTTGTAGGGGTCGGTGCTGGGCTCGCCGGGGGTCCGGACCCGCAGCTCGCCGGTCTGGCCGAGATGGAACCGGCCCGGCTCGTAGGCACTCCGCACCGAGGCGGGGAGTGCGCGATACTGGCCCGGCAGGTAGCCGTAGACGTCGTAGGTCGTCGTGCCCGGGTTCACCCCGGGGGGGAAGTACAACGTCAGCACGCCGTCGTCCAGATCGTACGAGGAGGCCTGAGTGCGCACCGAGCCTTCGATCAGGGTCGTGCCGGCGGGTAGGTGCTCCTGGACGATGAGGAAGTCGCGCTCCCACTCGGGGGTATTCCAGGGAATGTTCCGCCAGGCCGTGACGGCAATCTGGGCCTTCCCGCCCAGGGCCACCTGGCTGGCCAGGTTCTCGAACGTGCTGGGATTGACCGCGACGCCGAACCCGAGCGGCAGCGGCTTACCGTCGAGCTCCGGCGGCGCGGGAGAATACACCCGGCGCTCGATCCAGGCGACGCGGTTGGCACGGTCCTGGTCCGGGCCGAACTCGCGGGTGAATCCCGAAAGGGTCACGGCGTAACCAAACTGGCCTCGGCCTTCCATGTCGAAACGGACGCGGTTGGACTGGCCGACTTTCAACGCGGCGCGCGGGACGGCGATGACCATCCCCTCGGTCGAGCCGAGGACGTCGATCGCGGCGGCCTGAGTCTCGTTGACCCTGACCGTCAGCCGGTATCGATCCTCGGCGCCCTGGGCGCGGCCGTAGTAAGACGCCAGCGCGGCCAGTGCGGGCCCCTTGGCCTTGTGGGGCTGCCAGCCGTTGCCGAGTCGATGCGCCGCCAGCCAGTCGACGGCCCGGTCGAGCTCGGGGGCCTGGGGCCGGACCCGGGCATAGGCCAGGGCGACGAGTGCCGTCGTCTCGGCGGCGCCCCGGACGACCGGCGATCGGCCGGTGCGGTCCCAGTAATCCCGCGGCGGCCGCCCCGGGGCGGTCGCCTCCGTCCTGGCCCGAGGGCCCAGGATGCCGAGAATCTCCCCCGCGAGCGAGATCCGATCGAGGTTGGCGAATGTCAAGGCAAGGTAGGCCAGGGCCGGATCGGACAGGTTGTTCCGCAGCCGGTTCAGGCTGTTGGCCGCCTCGAAGCTGGCCGCGCGGCGCGTGCTCAGCGCATGGAGCAGGGCGGTGCGCGTCTCGAGATCGCCGCCTGTCAGTTTGGAATACTCCTGGTTGAGATGGGTCACGGCCTGGTCGAGAATCTTCGGATCGGTCAGGAGCCCCAGCGGTTCGGCCGATGCCAGCGCCCAGACCACCGCCGCCGAGGTCAGCCGGTCGCTGTGCGATGACGGAGCGGGCCGGTTCGCGACCTGAAGCGACCGGGGGCCGGCGATCCACGGCCAGCCGCCATCGGGGTTCTGCGCCGCGACCAGCTCGGCGACCAGGCCGCGAATCCGATCGGTCAGCCGCTGGGCCTCCGGCGCGGCCGTCGCGCGACCGTTGCGGAGATAACCCAGCGCCGAGGTCGCCGCCAGCAGGTCCGAGGCGCGGTCAATCGTCGTGTGAGGTGGGGGGAAGATTCGAGCAGCGGCTCGGGAGTGCAGCGGAACAACCTCATGCCCCAGTGCCAGCTCGATCAGCATGCGGCGCAACGTCGGCGAGACTGAGATCACCATGTCGGGGCTCTCGTAGCTTCGCCCCGCCGTCAGTCCGACGAAGACCGTCGTGCTCTCACTGCTGGTGCCCGAGGCCGAGGAGAAGACGGGAACGCCCCAGGGATGGATCGGCACCTCGACGACCAGCTCGTCCCGCAGCTCGCCGACGGCGCCGGTGAGCGTCAGCCGGGCCGAGTCTCCCTCCGGCACCTCGAACGGGTCGAACAGGACCTCGTCCACGCCCTCGCCCTTGAGCTCCAGGGTCTTGCGCAGAAGGTCGTCGCGCCCGCCGGCATAGATCGCCAGCTCCAGCGCAAGCTGGCCTTGCACACCGCTATGGTGGACCCGTGCGATCAACCGTGGCTTGTCCCCCTGAGTGAGCGAGCTGGGGACCTTCAGATCGACGAAGAAGTTCTTGCGGACCGTCAGTGAGGCGGTCGTCTGGCCAGCCAGCGTGTCGGATCCGGTGATCCCCCGCGCCGTGATCCGATACTCCGACAGGGCCGCCGGCGCCTTGAACGAGACCCGAGCCTTGCCGTCCTTGCCCGTGACGACGCCGGGGTTCCAGTAGGTCGTCTCGACGAACCGCTCGCGGGGCTGGATCTCAACGGCTTTGCCCCAGCGCACCACGCGCCCCGCTCCGGAGAGGTCGTTGAGATCTCTTCCGAGCTTGGTGCTGCCGGCGGCGTCGCTGGCCAGATCACCAAAGGCTGACTTCTTGCTCAGTCCCATCTGGACATCCAATCCCACTTGATACTGGGCGCCAGGCTTACCCGCCTGCGACATCCCGCCCATCATTCCCCCCATGCCCCTGGGCGCGGGGGCTGCCGGCGCGGCTCCAGCAGCGGGCGCGGTAGGGGATATCGGTATCCCTTGGGCCAACATCTGGCGCTCGGCTTTCTCGATGACTTGAGCCCGGTCGGCGGCATTGGCCGCCAGGGCACTCTCGCGCTCGGTCTCCTCGACCACGGCCTGCGAGACGGGAGTCGTGCTCGGCTCGTAGCGGAACGTGTTGGTCGCCTCGGTGGCGAAGGCGCCAGTGCGGGTCTGGTTGTAGAAGAACGGGCCGATCTCCGGGAGCCGGTCCTGGAACAATCGCAGCAGCGCCTGGTCGACCATCGCGATCGACAGCTCGGCGGCGACCGGACGCCCGAGCTGGTCGACGGTGGTGACATCGAGCTCGACCGGTTCCCCGGGGCCGACGACCGGCCGGGCCGGCACGAGCGTGACGCGGAGATCGCGCTCGACCTGGATATCCAGCTTGGCCTCGTCGAACGCGTTCTGCCACATCCGTGCCGCGGTCAAGGTGAAGTTGGGGAACTGCGCGCCGTCGATCGACCAGCCCAGCGGGTTGTCGCCCTCCTTGAGCGTGACGATCTTGTAGGCGAGGACCCGGTCCGCCTCCCAGGTCAACAGCGCGGTGCCGGCGCGGTCGCGGCTGTGCAGGTTGACGCTCGCCTCCTCGCCCACTTTGAACCGCTGGCGATCCGCAAGGATCCTCAGCTTGGTCTCATCCTTCTTGCCGGAGATGTAGACAGGCCGGTCGGCGACGATCGGCGTGCCGAATCGATCCGTCCCGGCGACGCGGAGGACATATTGCCCTCCCTGGGGATCGTCGGCGCGGAAGGTGGCCGAGCCGCGACCGGTCCTGGCGTCGGTCGCGAGGGTCTGCCGCGCGACGTCGCGCTCGGTGACGCGCCCCTCGGTCTCGACCTGCTTGACCAGGGTGGCCGAGAGCGACTCGCCGACGGGGTTGCCCTGGGCGTCGGTGGTGACAACCTGGAGCGGGAACGATTCCCCGTCGAGGTAGACATCACGGGTGGTACTCAGACCGATCTCGAAGCCGCGGACGGCCAGCATCACGGTCGCCGCCGCGGCCACGTTATCCTGGGGCAGCCGGGCGGCGAGCGGGAGTGCCTGCTGCTCCGCGAAGCCCTCGGTCGAGAACTCGACGTGATACTTCCCCGAGGCGTCGGTCATGCCGCGCACGGTGCGGCCGTCGGGCAGACTGACCTCGATCGGCCGCGACGCCAGCGGTGCCCCGTACTGGTAGCGCGCGATCAGGTCGGCCTCCACCGTCTCGCCGCGATAGACCACGCTCTTCTTCACCGCGAAGCTCAGGTCGATCGGCTCGAGCTGGTACGACTGGACCTCGAAGCTGCCGGTGAAGACGCTCTTGCCCGGCTGGGAGACGCTCACGCGGTACGTGCCCAGCGGCGCGGCGCGATCCAGCGGCAAGGATTCGTGGAACGTGCCGAACTCCGAGAGCGTGACCGGACGGGCGACGATCAAGCGGCCGCGGCTGTCGGCGACCTCGAAGTGGTAGACGGCCCTGGGGACGTTGGCATACTGGCCGTTCTGGACCTCGCGCACCACGCCGCGGACTTCCACCTTCTGACCGGGCCGATAGGCCGGCCGGTCGGTGTAGAGATACGCGCGCGGGGACAGGCCCTGGGCCACCTGGTTGGGCACGCCCAGGCCCGAGCCGGCGACGTGCCGACCATCCACGACCAGGTACGTCAGCCGGCGATCGAGCTCGCGGGCCGGGTCCCAGTTGTGGAGCAAGACCCCATCGGGGCCGGTTGCGGCCTCGAGCACGACCTGGCCGGCGTCGGCGACCAGGACCCGGGTTCCCGGCCGGCCTTGCCCCGTCTTCATGTCCTGGGCGAAGACCAGGACCTGGTCGCGCGAGGTCTTGACGATCGCGTCGAGGTCGCTGCCGATGACCAGCGTCGTGGCCTGGAGCGTCTTCTCGTCGGTGACCTTCACGACGAAGACCCCGGGCAGCTCGAGCGGCTTCAGGTCGTAGGTGGTCTCGACCGGCTTGTACCTGGCATAACCGGACACGGGGACGGTCCACGCGGCGTCGGGCGCCACCAGGCCGATGTCGAGCGACTCAACATTCTCGAGCGCGTTTTTCTTGCGAAAATAGGCCTCGGCGTTGAGCTTGTAGGCGGTGAAGTGGAGCGTCTCGAGGTTCCGCGTCGTGATCTTCAGATGGGCGGCCTCGCCGGAGCGGAAGGTGTGCGGGGTCACGACCACCAGCGATTTCGACTCCATCACGGCGATCCGCTGGCCGGCCTGCGACCGCCACGGCTCGACCGTGATCTTTTTGAAGCGCTCGATCGCCTCGGCGGGGTTGCCCTTCTCGGTCTCGAAGATCGCGGCCGTCTGGAACTGGGCGTGCGCGGCCGGCTCGCTGCTGGGGAACTTGCTGGTCAGGGGCTCCCAGGCGGCGATGGCCTTGTCGAACTGCTTCTCCGTCTCGAAGCTCTCGCCGACCTGGAAGAGGATTGCCGGCACGCGGGCATCGAGCGGGTTCTGGGCGACGAACTCGCTCCAGGCGGCGCGGGCCTCGGCAAACCGTCGGCGGCTGAGGTCCTCGGCGGCGATCAACAATTGCGTATCCAGGATGGCCCGCTGCGCGTCGGCACTCTGGGGACCATTGGGAAACTTGGCCAGGTAGCCCTTCCAGGCCGCGATCGCCTCGGCGAACTTCTGCTGGCCCTGGAGAATCCCTCCGGCCTGGAATGTCGCCGTCATGGCCAGCTCGGCCCAATCCCGCCGCGCCTCGTCGGTCTCGACCTGGAACCCCTCCTGCTGGAGGAATCGGGTGATCGCCTCCAGGGCCTCGGCGCCCTTGCCCCGCGCCAGGTACGAGGCGCCGATCGAGTAAGACGCCCGCACCGCCCGGGGATGAGCCGGGGCCGTCGCCAGGAACCGCTTCAGCGCCGCGATGCCCAGGTTGAGACTGGTGTCATTGGGCGGGTTGGGAATCCCGTAGGTCGAGGCGATCTCGGCCAACGCCTGCGCCCGGATCGCGGCCAGCTCCGGCGATCGCTGGGCCGGCTCGAGGTGCTCGATGTCGCGCGCCAGGTCGGTCCAGGTCAGGCGCGCCGGCAGGAGCTGCCTGGTTCGGCGCTGGGCTTCGCCGAGCTGGTAGCGGACGGCGAAGCGATCGGCCCCGCCGGAGTAGTCCCGCAAGTACTCCTGGAAGTTCTGGATCGCGCGGCCGAAGTTGCCGGCCGCCACGCTGGCTCGACCCATCGCAAAGAGGAAGCGGGCGCGGAGGGCCGGGCTCTTGGCCAGCTCTCGGGCCTGGTCGAGCAGCTCGTAGGCGGCGTTCGGGTCGGGCTTGACGACCGGATCGTCGGGCTGGAGCAAGCGGCGGGCAAACTCATGGTAAACCTCGGCCAGGCGGTCTTTCCGAGCGCCGGCCAGCAGCCGCACCGCCTCGGTCCGGGCCAGCTCCTCCGCCGCGGCCAGGTTCCCGGCGGCCAGCTCAATGCCGGCCAGCTCGAAGCGGACCTTCGCGGCCCACCGGCTGGACGGCATGGCCTGCATTGCCGTGCGCAACGTCGCCCGCGCCGCCTCACGATCACCCGAGAGCCGCTCGGCGACCGCCCGAAGATAGGCAAAATAGGTCCGGTCGTCCGCGTCCTGAGATTTCTCCCCCAGCGCGCTCAACAGCCGGCCCGCATCCGCATACCGTCCCTCTTGCATCGCCGCAACCACGTCGGCCGGCAGGATCGGAGCCGCTGGCTCAATGGCCGCCCCGGCCGAAAGGACCGCCGGTGATCCCGGTGGTGATCCCGGTGGCTCCGAGTCCGATCCCCAGGCGAGCGGGCACAACAGGCCGATCCCGGCAAACCAGGCGACTGCGAACACAACCGTTTCTCCGCTCGATGGTCTCACGGTAGGAGCCTCCATTGGGAGATGGATTGGATTGCTGCAAGCGTCCAGGGACGAATGGGAACAACACTGCGGAATTGGGTTCGGCTGGCAGCCCGAGTCGCCGTGGAAGTGTCGTCAGCACAACCCGCTGATTTTTCAAGTCTTGGAGCGATGGAGTACACCGATTCCCGCCTGGGCCCACCCAGGCTGCCCTCCTGCTGCACATCCCAAATCAGCCAGGATGCCGGTCAGCGGCCACCCGGCGCATCTTCGGCTCCAACCCAGAATTCGATGGTTCGCCTCGTGATTTCGTTCCGAATAGCCGATGCAATCGATAACCACGTCCCTGGGGTAGACTCATTATCCCGATTCTTGACGTGCGAACTCTTTTTTTCTTGGTCACAGTCGTTTAAGGTCTCCGTAAAGATCACACCACCGTTGTCGACTCGGAGTCTGCGCATCGAGACCCTGGTGGTGCCCATCCGTTTCCCGGCAGCTCGCCGCGCTGTCCGCTTCCGATGATTCTTCCAGAATCCGTGTCGCGGTCTGTCGGGAAACTTCGAAGATGACACAATAACGAAATACTACGTTGGTGAGGTCTCGAAGGGGTACGCAAGGGAGCCTTTGCGGAGTTGGTCCATTTCGACAAGACCGGTCTTTTTTCAGCGAAGAGGCGGTGACTGAAGTGAGAGCTTCAGGGCAAGACGGTCAACGACGAAGCCTTGGCGGACCCCGGAATCTGGGGGAGCGGCATCGTTCGATGAGTCGATCGGCCGCATTGCCGCTGGAGATCCTCGAGTCGCGCATCCTTCTCTCGAACAGCTCGGGCCCGCTCCTGTATCCAGGGATCGTCACCGGTTTCGGCCTGGTGTCTCCGACCGTGGTGATCCCCTGGGCGATGCTGCCGGCGAGTTCGTCGGGAACGGCGCTGAAACCGGCAACCGTCTTGCCGGCCGGGAACGCCGGGATTGTGCCGGAGGGGATGTTCTCCATCGCGGAAGGCGGCTCCCCAGCGGCGACACTGACGGTTGTCCATACCCGCGAGTTCGCAGGGACGCCTTTGATTGGTGGTGGCGGCCTGCCGCTGTCATCGGCGTTGGCCTTGATGACGCCGGTGCTGAGCGTGACCAGCTACACACGGGACACCGTCGGCGAGGACGCGATCCCACCGGTCGTCGTGCATTCCACGCCCAGCCCGGCGGCGCCCCCCGCCACGCCGGCTCCGATCCCGACCACTCCCGTCCCGCCGAGCAGTCCCCCGACACCCACCGGCGTCGGGGTGGTCGCGAAGCCGTCGCCGCCACCGGCAACCAGTCCCCCGCCGGCGAGCAGCACCAGCACGAGCACGGAGCCGCCGAGCCTCCCACCGGCCAAGCATGTGCAGGTGGACACAGACCTGGACACGAACCGCTCCACGATGACCATCGTGATCCCCGTGAGCCCCGGGACCCAGGCGGTCGGCGTGAGCGTCCACTCGGCGACGGACTCGAATGAGCAGCCCGTGCTGGATCGGATGGAGTTGGTGGATGGGAATGGCTCCACGATCGCGCAGATCTCCAGCCTGGAGGATCCTCAGGCGGGTGCGCCCTCCAGCGCGGTCACCGTCGCGCTGCGCCACGCGCCGGTCGGGGGGGACCTCCTGGTCGAGGTGTCGATCCCCTCGGAGAGTTCCACCGGGTCGTCTCCGGGGACCGGCTCGACGCCATCGAACTGGGAGCTGCCGATCGTGGTGGATGTGCAGCGTCAGGATGCGGCGGCCGCCCCGGTGTCGGTGGCGTGGCCCAGCGGCGGTGCCGCGGCGATCGGGAGTCTGCCCCCAGGCCTTACGGCCGTGGCCGCCCCGGGGGCGACGCCATCGGCCGCGGCGTCCTTGCTGGCGACCCAGCCGGCCTTCGAGGCCCCGGACGTGGCGGTGGTGAACCAGTCCCCGGGGAGCATGTCGTGGGCGGAATCGACCGGAGCGACGGTCGAGCCTGGGGAGTTCTGGGCGACGCCGGTTGCGACCGGTCCGCTCGCGGCGCGCAGCGCGGCGCCGCTGGGACCGGCGCTGGCCACCGTCCTGGCCGATACGGCGCCGCCGGTGGACCGCCACGAACGGGCCCTGTCCCAGGCGATCGACGGCCTGACCTCGGAGGACGACGGCGGCGAGGCTGCGTGGCGTTCGGAGCTGGCACGCATCGAGGAGTCGGCGCCGGCTCCCGAGGCCGCAGCGGGGGACGGCTCGAGTTCGCAGTCGGACGAGGGGACCGTGGAGCTCATCATCGGCCTCGGAGCCTTGCCGATTCTCGGCACGGCGGTCGAGAGCCAGCCCGAGCGCGGCGAACTCGCCCGCCTGCTGGAGAGCCTGCCCGCGTCGGTCGGTTCCGAGGATCTCCCCGCGATTGTCGTGGATGCCGACCCCGGTCGCGCGGGCCTGGCGGTCCCCTGGAGCCTGTCCCGGCGCGGTCTGGCGGAAGAGCGTGAGTTCCCCGACAACTTGACGCTGGCCTGCGGGTTTGTCCTGGTCCTGGGCCTGTCCTACGGGCCGCTGCTCCCCGATCTCCTGGCGGTGGTCCAGGCCCGTTCCTCCCCATGGTGCAGGGCCATCCCCGCCGCGCTGCGGGCGCGCCGCCTCGCGGCCGCGACCTGATCGGTATTTACCCGCGTAAGATCTCTGCGACGTGCGCGCATCTGGGGAATCCCAAATAACAGATTCCAGATTCCAAAGGGGGATGCATCTGGATTCCAGATTCCAAAGGGGGATGCATCTGGAATCTGGAATCTGGAATTTGGAATCTGCAATCCAGAATCTGCCCTTCCTCGTAGGTTGCGGCCGAGTGCCGCGTGAGGGTTATTGGGCACCTGCCAGGGCGCGCGAGTGGCCCTCGAGCAGCCGGCCCAGGTCAACCACGGTGCGCCGGGCCAGGGTGAGGAAGCGCGGCAGCCGGTCCGGTCGCTCGCCCAGGCAAAGACAATACGAGGCCGCAATCGCCAGCTCGATGCCGGGATCGGATTGGGCCCAGGTGGCCGCCTGTTCCAGGTCCGCCATGGCCGGATCCCATTCCTGAAGGCGGATATGGGCCTGCGCGCGGCCTAGGAACGACTCGGGGAGCTCCGGGTCGCGGCGCAAGGCCATCGACCACTCCTGGACGGCCGCGCTGGGCTCGCCCAGTGCCATCAGGGCCGATGCCTTGTGCGCATGCACGCCGTCGAGAGCACCCCAGGCCATCGCCCGGTTGAAGTCCTGGATCGCGCCGCGGGGATCGCCCGCAGCCAGGCGCAAGACGCCCCGGAGATCGATCAAGCCGGGATCCTCGGCAGCGATGGCCAGGCCCCGTTCGACGTCGTGGAGCGCGCGGCGACGATCGCCGGAGCAGGCCAGGATGCGGGCCCGGATCAGGTAGGCCTCGGCCGAGAAGGGGGACAACGCCAGGGCACCGCTGGCGGCGGCGACCGCCGCGTCGTGCTCCCCGAGGGCCGCCAGGAGGACCGCCCGGCTCAGGCCGGCCCGGTAGGCACCCAGGTCCGGCCCCGCGGCGCGGCGGGCCAGGCGGTCGACCGCCTGGCGGAGGTCGGCGCGGAGCCAGCCCCCGCCCAGGGGGAGCCGGGCCAGCGCCTCCGGCCGGTCGACACGCAGGTCCTGGTATCGGCCCGCGGCCAGCAGCGCACGCTGCCAGAGCCGCTCATGCGCCGGGCACGGATGGGCCTCCCGCGCCTCCGACGCATCCCGCAGCGCCCAAGCGGTGCGGCCGGTGAGCAGCCGCGCCAGGGCGCGCGCCGAGACGACCTCGATGCGGCTCCTGGAGGACAGGCGGTATTCCTGGGGTAAGCGCGCGTCCAGCAGGGCATTGAGATCCTGCTCGGCCCGGGCGGCCTGGCCCATGCGCAGCTCCAGCAGGGCGCGGCTGAGCCGCGCGGCCGTGTCGCGCGGCTCCAGCATCAGCAGCGCATCGTATTCGTCCCGGGCTCGGTCCACGGAGCCGGATTCGGCGTCCAGATTGGCGCGATTCAGCCGAGCGGCCCGCGCCACGCGATCCCGGGCGTTGGTGGCCGTGACCCGGTCATATTCGGCGCGGGCGCGGGGAAAATCCCCGAGCTCCTGGTAGACATAGCCCAGATCGAGGTGCACCGGCCGGGCTTCCGGCTGGCCGCGCAGGTCCTCCAGGGCGCTGTTCATATCGTCGATGGCCCAGGACCACTTCCCCCGGGCGCGGTACAGCTTCGCGCGGCTATGGCGGACCCACGGGCTGTTCGGCTTCAGGGCGGCCGCCACGCTGTAGTCGTTCAGGGCGTCCTCGTCGAAGCCGGCCTGGTCCTCGATGTAGGCCAGGACATACTGGTACCAGTAGTTGTCCAGCTCCAGCCGGACGGCCCGCCGCATCCACTCGATCGCACGGGTCGTGCGCCTGGAGCGCAGGCAGAGCAGGGCCCACTGGAAACAGGCATAGGCCGAGGATTCGGTGGCGACCTGGTGCGGTTCTCCCTCGAAGTCCCCGCTGCCCTGGGCCGCGGGCGGTGCCGGCCGGAGGTGCCGCTGGAGCCGCGACTTGAGTGCCCGCCACGGCGGCTTGGGCTCGACGAAGACCAGGGCGTGATCGCAGATGGCCACCGCCCGGGCGGCCGCCTCCGCCTGGGGAAAGCCCATCGCGGCATCGCGGCGGCCCGGGTCCGCCGCGGGCGCTTCGTCCAGGGATCGCAGGACGGACAGCATCCAGAGGAAAAGCAGTTCGTTGACGTCGCCCCTGAGGCGCTGGAGCCGCGGCGGGTCGAGGGGCTCCAGCTTGTGATTCTCCTGCTTGGTCCAGTCGCGCGACGTCAGGACGAAGTAGGTGTTCAATTCCTGCTGGAGCTTGTCCGAGGCCGCCGCCAATTCGGCCCCCTGGCCCAGGAGCAGGAGGAACCGCAGCCGCTCCGCATCTTGGAAGAACGTGTCGGCCGTGCGCCGCGCGTCATCGTACCGCTCGGCCAGGTTCGCCTTGTACTGAGCATTCGCCCGGATGTCATCGAGGTCGGGGCCGCTGTGCAGCTCGCGGAGCTTGCTGGCCAGTGTCCGGACAACCTCGGGAAGACTCCGCTCGGTGGGCGCGTGGCGCCACACGTCCATCTTGTCGAAGTGATCGAGCAAGTCGAGGGTGGCGTCGAGCTGCTTCTTGGCCGTGCCGTACTCGCCGAGAATCAGGGACTGACTCCCCTGGTCGTACTCCTTCTTGATCAGCCGGGCGTAATCGGCCCGCTCGAGCCGGAAGCCGAGCATCGCGATCAGGACCGTGGACCCGGCCAGGCCGAGCAGACCCGCCGCGGCCAGGCGGCGGCGATTGCGGCGGACCCAGCCGCCGGCACGGCTGAGCCAGGGCTCGCGGGTGTGGGGCAAGGGGAGGTCGTCGGCGACGGCCTGGAGGTCGGCGGCCAGCTCGGCGGCCGTGGCGTAGCGGTCCTCGGGCTCCGGCTGGAGACAGCGGCGGATGACCGCCTCCAGGGCCGGGGGGACCTCCGGCTCGATCTCACGCACCCGGGGCGCACCGCAGTTCCGCGCGTCGGCGGCGCTGAGCAAAGCCTCGGCGATCGAGAAGCCGCGGCGGGGCGCGACGAAGGGCCGCTCGGCGGTCAGGGCCTCGTACAGCACCACCCCGAGGCTGTAGAGATCCGAGCGGCGGTCGACCTGCTTGGGGGCGTTCTCCGCCAGGGCCCGCAGGTGCTCGGGCGCCATGTAGTCCAGGGTCCCGCCCAGCGTCGAGCCGTCGCCGGCCGGGCTGGCTTCGGTCAGCGGCTCGTGGGCCAGGTTGAAGTCCAGCAGCATGGGCAGGCCGTCGGCGGTCACCAGCACGTTGGACGGCTTGATGTCGCGATGGAGCACGCCCCGGACGTGGGCGTGCTCGAGGGCCTCGGCCAGCCGGGCGCCCCACCAGGCGATGGCCCGATCATACGACCGCCGCGCCAGCGCCGCCCGACCTGTCAACCGACCCGCCGGCGCGGCATCGCCTGGGGCCGGCTCGAGCCGATCCAGCGCCTGCACCAGTGCAGCGGCCGAGCGCGGCTCGCGGCCTCGGCACTCGGCCAGCACCTGGGCCAGCGTGGTCCGCCCGAAGTAGGGCATGCACAACAGGTGCAAGCCGGTGGAGCGATCGATCTGGTGCGAGTGGACCGGCACGATGTGGGTGTGCTGGAGCAGCGCCAGGGTCTGCGGTTCCCGCGAGCCGCGCCGCGTCACCTTCAGCGCCACGGGCCGGCAGGCCAACTGCTGCTCCCGGGCCAGGAACACGCGGGCGAACGCCCCGCGGCCGAGTTCCTCGACCAGGAAGAAGCCGGCGATCTCCTGACCGGCCTCGGGGAACGGCGCGGTCCCCTCGTACGCGGCGGCCTTCTCCGCCAGCGACAGCGACAGCGCCGAGGTGGGCGTCCCCGAGCCCACCAGCTCGTGGATCTCCAGCACCCGGTGCAACGCCGCGGCGACCTGGGGGAAGCGGGCCAGATACGCGGCCGGGTCCGGCGCCTCGTCGTCGTCCTCGCGCAGGCAGAATTCCTCGTAGACCAGCGCCACGATGGTATCTTCGCTCAGGTCGGCGTAGCGGTCGAGATACCACTGGGCGCCGACCCGTTCGCCCGCTTCCCAGCGCAGGGTCATGTCGGCGCGGAGCAGGGCCAGGCGGGCACCGGCTCCATCAACACTGGCACCGGCGGTGTCGAGGAACTCATGCAGATCGGGCCGGTGCCGGCGCGGCCCCGAGTCGCGCCAGGCTTGCTCATATTCCCGGGCCAGCCGGACCGCGGCCGGCGACGAGGCCTCTTCCCAGGTCCGCCGGCCGGTGGACACGCTCATCAGGGGCTCTCCCACTCGGTCTCCATCCGCCGCCGCAGATCCTCCAGGACGCGCTGGACGGTCCGCTCGCTGATCCCTAACTGCTCGCCGATCTCCTTGCTGGAGAGCCCCTGGGCCTTCATCTCCAGGATGGTCCGGCGCTCCACCGGCATCAGCTCGCGGAGGCGGACCAGCACCTCGTGCGCCTGCGCCACCTCGCTGGGCGAGTCGATCGGGTCGGGGACGTCCCTGGGCCGCCGGCCATCCAGCCACAGCGGCTCCTCGCGATGCATGTTATGCTTGCGGCTGGCCGCCCGGCGGTACTCATCGATCACTTTATTCTTCGCAGCCCGCGCCAGGAATGCGACAAGATGACGCGAGTCTTCAAATTCCGTCGGCGCGGTGCGCATCCGCCGGAAGAAACTCCCCCAGACGCTCTGCAAGAAGTCGAGCGAGTCGAACCGCGACCGCAGCAGCCTGGGCAATTGCCGCCGCACCACCAGGCGGACCTCGGCCTCGTACCGGCTCAGCAGCTCCCGCGCCGCGCCATCATCGCCCGCCTGGATGCGCCTCAGAAAATCGGAGAGCTCGCTCGCGGAGGGCTGCGGTGGCTCGCCGAATGACATGGTTCCCACTCCTCGCTGCGACCCGGTCGTCAACCCGGCGTGCGAACGTCCCTGTCGACCGCCTCGGTCTGGCGCCGGCGACGTGCTCGACAGCCTACCCCGAATTGGGTCGGTTTGGCAAGAGGAGCACGGGGCTGGATTCGTGGCTTGTTTTGTGGTGCGTGGCTTTCTTCGTGGTGCGTGGTGCCTGGTGCGTCAAGACAGGAAGGCGAGGCTTTGTCCAAAGCTTTCGAGTGCCTCCTTCTCCCGGACTCACCTCATCAGCCCGCCAGCGCGACGCACCACGCACCACGGACTTACGGGCATGCCGGCATATGCATGAGGGCATAGCTGAACTTTTCCAGGATCTGGGCCCGCGCATTGTCGTACAGCAGGCGCTCCAGGTCATCCTTTCGCCTGGGACTGGCAGCCAGGCGGCTGGCCTGGTAGGCCGAGAGGTTCGGGAGCGGGACCATCGTAAGGGCCGTCGGGGCCGTCGGCCAGATGAGAGTCCCAGCGGTGGACAGCGCCAGCCGGGCCGTGATCCGGGTCAGCCGGTTCTCCGTGGCCAGGTAATTGCGTTCGTGTTGCTCGGAGATGTCCAGGCGCAACTGATACTTGGCGTGCTTCCAGAGCTCGCCCCAGGGTGCTCCTGCGCGATGGGGGAGATAATCCTTGGCTTCCAATCCCTTGATCAGGACCGGGAGCATGTCCGCGAGATACGACGATTGCGAGCCGAAGACGTAGTGCCCTTCGGGCATCTCGACCACGACTCCATGGGTCGCCACGAGCTGGGTGACCAGCGCCTCGGTCTGGCGCCGGACCGTCTCCCGGCTGTCGGGAGGCAGGTGTGCCAGCAGCTTGGCGATCCGGTCGCACGCTCGGAGCGAGGCGACGACCTGGCCCGATTGCCGGGCCCGCCGCGCCGCGGACAGCTCGGAGTCGGCCTGGCGCTGGACCATCGCACGGAACTGTTCCTGGATCCGGGGCTCGAGCGGGGCCAGATCGGGATCGTGCCGGGCGCGCGCGATCAGGTTCAGCCAATCACCCAGCGGGGCCGGCCCCGGCTTCCGCTCAACCAAGCGATTGAGGACGGATGCGGCGTCCCGCCGGGCCAGGTCCTGACGGCGCGTCTTCAGTTCGTCCAGCGGCGGCCTCACCAGCGGCGGCTCGGCGTTTCGCGCCAGCTCCAGCGCCGCATCGAGATCGATCAGGGCCTGGTTGAGATGCCCCGAGTCCTGCTGGCGCCGAGAGGATTCGATCAGCTTGTGGATCGATCCCTCCTGGGCGGTCTCCCGGTGCCGTCGCCAGGTGCGTATACCGGTCGCGATCAGGATCACGACGGCGACGACCCCGAGGACCGACCAGGCCCAGGGGACCCACTTCGGCTGGGTGAACCGCTGCCGCTTCCAGGGCGCGACCGGAACGCGCGGCAGGTAAGGGACCTCCAGCAGGCGCTGGCAGAACCCGCACCGGACCTGCCGGCCCGGTGCCAGACCCCGCACCGCGACGGTGCTGCCGCATTCGGGACAGGCGAACGACCCATCCATACTGCCACTCCCGACGGACCGGAGCCCTGCCGTCGACTCGGACGCGGCCGCGCCCGCGCCCGCGCCCTCCGGCCGACCTCGCGGGCCGGTTCATCCAGGATATCCGCGCGCGCCGCCGCTTTGGAGTTATCTCAGCGCCCGAACGGCGGAAAGGACCGGCACAAGCCGAGACTCATCCCGAGGGGCCGGGGCACGGGGTGGATCTCCGTGGAATGGTCGTCCTTGGATATCGAAATCGGTCCCCCTCAGGGGAGGGTGTGGGCTCGCCGCCCTTGGCTGGCATCCGGCCGCCAGAGCGGCTGCCCCACAGCCCCGAGCGAGAGGTTCGATTTAGACAACCTTGAACAAGAACCGTTGTTCGCCGCACTGGAAGGCGCCGCCGCGCCCCAGGGCGACGTCCTCGATCCGCGCCCAGAGCCCGTTGCGTGACCGGGCGTTGGCCAGGACCCAGCGGTGCTTCTCGTCGCGATAGAGCCGGGCATGCTTGCGGTCGGTCATCGGGTCGTCGAGGACGATCGAGCAAAGTCGCGGGTCACGGCCGACCCAGGATTCCGGCTCGGTCAGGGGGAAGCGCCGACCGGCGCGCCCCGGGGAGATGTCCACCAGCACGGGGTGCCACGTGGCGACGGCCTGGGGGCCGGCCAGCGCCTCCCACTTGCGGGTCACGTTGGCCTCCGGGCCCGGCGGGGTCGGCTGGGAAGACGCCGCCGGCACCTCGAAGCGGAGGCGACAGCCCCCGATCAGCACCTCCTGGTCGGGACTCAAGATTACACTCGCGGCCCGGACGAAGGTCCCGTTGGTGCTCTGCAAGTCCCGGAGATACCACCGGTGCTCGCCGTGCTCGAACCGCCGGCTGATCTCCGCGTGCCGGCCCGAGATCCCGCTGTCATGAGGGATCGTCAGATTGCCGTCGACCCGGCCGATGAGGAAGGAGTTGCCGCGAATCCGCAGGACCTCGCCGGTCTCCTCGCCATCGTCCAGCACGGTGAGCAAGGCCATCGAGGGGCGCAAGGTCGGCCGGTACGGCTTGGTGTCCTGATCCGGCTCGGCAGCCCCGGCCGGGACCTCGGCCGACCCCTGAAGGAACATGGCGCCGCGGATCTGAGCGCGAATCTCTTCGACCGATTCCAGCACGGTGCCCTGCCGCCGCGCCGGACCGGGTTGTCCGCGAGGGTCTCCCGGAATCATCGGAACAACCTTTCAACGAGAAAGCTCGGCGCGGGTCTCACGATCCCGCCGGGCGGCTGACCGAAAGTCTCCGCTCCTGAGCTCCGCGCACCACTGACCGCCAGGCCGATCTCGACCGGGTCCTGAGCCTGGACTACCCGCATTGTACACCCGTGCCGGTTCACAGGGGAGCCCGCTGCATTGAGGCGATGGATCTGCGGCCCGGGACAGCCGGGCTACGGCGCACGCGCCGCGATCGGCGGCGTGCGGGAATGCCAGTTCGTGGCCGACTCGTAGGCCGCGGCGGCGCGGAAGAGGGCGGCCTCCTCGAACGGCCGGCCGACGAGCTGGAGGCCGATCGGCAAGCCGCCCCGCGTGAATCCGCACGGGACCGAGATCGCCGGCTGACCGGTCAGGTTGAACGGGAGAGTCAGGTCGAGGAAGGCCCGGACCAGCGGGACTTCCTTGTCCCCGAACCGGGCCGAGGTCGCGCCGATGGGCGGAGCGGCAATCGGGCTGGTGGGGGTGACCAGCACGTCGAACGACCGCCACAGCGCCCGATAGGCGGCGATCGTCTTGCGGCGGGCTTGCTGGCCGGCCAGGTACTGCGCCGCAGTGAGGAACAGGCCGGCTTGCAACAGCGGCCGGACCTCGTCGGAGAGTTCGCCGGCGCGGGTGCGGATCAGCTCCTCGTGGGCCGCCGCGGCCTCGGAGAAGATGATCGCCCGATGGGCACCGACCACCGGGTCCAGGGGCGGGAAGCGGACGTCGACCAGCGTCGCGCCCGCCTGCTTCAGGACACCGAGCGCATCCTGGATGGCCGCGCCGACGTCGGGCTCCATCAGAGCCAGGAACTGGTCGTGCGGCACCCCCACTCGCAGGCCCTTCAGGCCGGCGGCGAGCGTGCCCAGGTAGTCGGGGACACGGTCGCGGCGGGTGGTCGGGTCCTTGGGGTCGTGCCCGGCCATGACCTGCAACATGGCGGCGGCGTCGCCGACGGTACGGGCCATCGGTCCGACGGTATCCATCGACCAGCTCAGCGGGATTCCCCCGTACCGGCTGACCCGCCCGTAGGTGACCTTCACGCCCACCACGCCGCAGAGCGCGGCCGGCTGCCGGTTCGAGCCGCCGGTGTCGCCGCCCACGGCGGCCAGCACCATCGCCGTGGCCAGGGCCGCGGCGTTGCCGCCGCTGCTGCCGCCGGGGATCCGCTCGAGAGCCCAGGGGTTGCGGCAGTCGCCATAGTGCGGGTTCCGGCTGGTGAAGCCGTAGGCCATCTCGTGCATCGCGGACTTGCCGACCAGGACGCAGCCGGCCGCCTTGAGCCGGGCCACGGCGGTGGCATCCTCGTCCGGGACGAAGTTGGCGAGCACCTTGGTCCCGCCGGTCGTCCGGACGCCTTTGGTCCAGAAGCTGTCCTTGATCGCCAGGGGTACGCCCGCCATCGACAAGGCATGGCCCCGGCCGGACGCCACCGCGCGGTCGACTCGCTCGGCCGCCGCCATCGCCTCCTCGCGCGTCACTGTGATGAAGGCGTGGAGGGTTCCGTTGAGCCGCTCGATGCGTTCCAGGGCCGCCTGGGTCACCGCGACGGCGGTGACCTCCCGCCGGCGCACCGCCTCGGCGATCTTCCGGGCCGTCAGGGTCGACAGGTCGATCATCGCGGCCAGTCCTCCATCGTGACGCCCGATTCAGGCTCGGCCCCGGCCCGGTCGCCAGATTTGACCTGGCGGATCTCCTCCAAGAGCGAATTCAGCACCGGACGCAGCGCATCGACCTCGGCGGGCGTCAGCGTGATCCGCACCGTTTCGGCCGCCATGCGGCGGATGGTCTCGGCATCAAGGGCCGGACCGGGCTGGTCAGGCATCGTGGCTTGGCTCCTCGTTGAGGCAGTCGCCGCTCAGAAGGAATTGACGAGCTGCAGCTCCGGGTCGGCCACGCGCTGGGCCAACTGAGAGCAATGGTAATGCATCGCCATGTGAAACACATAGTTGAGCACGAGGCCCGGCCGCCGGTGGACCTTGAGCAATCGCCAGAGCCGCCGGCGGTACTCGCGGCGCAACCGCGGGTCGGGGACGCGGATCATCAGCCTGGCGAACAACCCGATCGCCCGGAACAGGAAGTCCAGCTCAACAGGGAACTGGCGGGGCCAGGTGAGCCAGTGCCGCAGCTTCTTGATCCCGATGTCGAACGACGGGTCGAGGAACAGGGCATCGGTCCGCTCGAAGTAGGCCTCGGGCTCGTAGATCTCATTGAGGACGCGGATGTAGCCCGCGCGCAGCTCGGCGCGGTCCAGCAGGAGCGGGACGACATTCGTGCCGTAGTCGTTGGTATCCGCGGTGTCGAGCCGACCCTCGGCGGCGAGCCGGGCGTGCAGCGGCGTCTTGGGGATCGCCGAGAGCATGCCGCTCATCGAGAAGGCGATCCGCGCTTCCTGCACGAACTGGATCTGGCGGTCGAAGATCCCTTCATCGTCGTGGTCGAAGCCCATGATCATGCCGCACCAGACCTCCATGCCGGCCGCCTGGATGCGGCCGACTTTCTCCAGCAGCGTCCCCCCCGCGCGGACATTTTGAAACTTCTTGGCCTCGCGGAGCGAGTCTTCGTCCGGGCTCTCGATGCCGACGAACGTGGCGATGAAGTTGGCCCGGACCATCAGCTCCATCAGCTCGGGGTCGTCGGCCAGGTCGATCGACGCCTCGGTGAACAGGGTCAGCGGGTAGTTGCGAAGCTCTTGCCAGGCGATCACCGCGCGGAGGACCGCCTTGATCGCCTTCTTGTTGCCGATCAGGTTGTCGTCGACGATGAAGACGATCGGGATGCCGGACTTGCGAATCGCCTCCAGCTCGGCGATCACCTGGTCCGCGGTCTTGATCCGCGGCCGCCGGCCGAAGGTGACGATGATGTCGCAGAACTCGCACTGGAACGGGCAGCCGCGCGAGAACTGGAGGCTGCCGAAGGCGTAATGCTGCATCTTGAGCAGGTCGAACCGCGGCGTGGGCACCGTGGTCATATCGGTTTTCTCGGCCTGCTCGTAGCGGTAGGCCTGTCGGCCCTGCTGCCATTCGGCCAGGAACCGCGGCCAGGTCTCCTCGGCCTCGCCGATGAAGATCGCGTCGAGCAGCTCGCCGAAGTAATCCTCCTGGACCGTGACCCACGGCCCGCCCGCCACGCAGAAGCAGCCGAGCCGCTTCAGCTCGGTGAGGATCTCCTTCATGCGGAACCGTTGCACGCTCATGCCCGTGATGCCCACGATATCGGCCCGCCGGCACCGCTCCCAATCGATCGGCTCGACGTTCTCGTCGAGGAGCGTCACTGAATGCTCCCGCGGCGTCAGTGCCGCCAGCAGCGGCAGGCAGGCCACCGGGAGGTTGGCCCGCTTGCCCAGGAAGGGCAGGGCATGTTCCATCCCCCAGTACGACACCTCGAACCGGGGATTGATCAACACAATGTCAGCCATCGAGGGCGGACTCCCAGGACGCCGCGACACCAGCCGCGGCTGGCCACCATTCCCAAATGCTCAGGAGGAAACGATGTTAGCCGAAGATCTGCCATTCTCCTAGCGGCTGGTCACGGCGACTTGGCTCCTGGGAGCAACTCGTGCTAGATTCAACGTGACCAAGCTGGCCTCCACGACCCGACCGGATGCGACCGCCGTGCGCAATGCGACCGAACCCCCTATCCTGTGCGATGCCCTGAAGTGGAACGAGGATGGACTGATCCCGGCCATCGTCCAGGACGTCGAGAACGGCGATGTCCTGATGCTGGCCTGGATGGACGAGCCGGCCTTGCGGGCCACGATCACGACCGGCCAGACGCATTTCTACTCGCGGTCCCGGCGCGCGCACTGGCACAAAGGCGCGACCTCGGGCCATGTGCAGCACGTGGAATCGATCTGGGTGGACTGCGACGGCGACGTCGTCTTGATCAAGGCCCGCCAGGTCGGCGGTGCCTGTCACGAAGGATATCGTTCCTGCTTCTTCCGCCGGCTGGACCGGTCGGGACACCTCCAGATCGCGGCCCGGCCCGTCTTCGATGCCGATTCGGTCTATGGCCGGGCACAACCGGGAGACTCGGAATCGGCGGCGAAATGAGGGATGATCCCGGCGCCAATCGGCCTCGCGAGATCGGGCCCGTCGGAGTAGACTGGATCCGTCCAGTAGGTCAGGCTTTAGCCTGACAGAATCGGAATGTCAGGCCAAAGCCTGACCTACCAAAGGAAGCAGGCAATGCGCAAGCCGCGATTGATGACGCCGGGTCCCGCGATGGTCCCCGAGGAGGTTCTCCTGGAGCTGGCCCGGCCGGTGATCCACCACCGCTCGGACGAGGCCAAGCAAGTGATCACGGAGGTGGTCGCGGGACTGAAGGAGGTCTTCCAGACTCAGAACGACGTGCTGATCCTCACGGCGTCGGGGACCGGGGCGATGGAGGCGGCCGTGGTCAACGCGGTGCCGTCAGGCGGCAAGGCCCTGGTCCTGAACGCGGGTCATTTCGCGGCGCGGTGGATGCAGATCTGCAAGGCGTTCGGCATCAACGGGGTCTCGCTCGATTTCGAGTGGGGCCAGCCGGTCGATCCGGATCGCGTCGCCGAGGCCCTGCGTCAGCACCCGGATACCGCCTGCGTCTTCGGGACATTGAGCGAGACCTCCACAGGGACGGGACACCCGGTCGAGGCAATCGGCCGGGTCGTCGCCGAGACGCCCGCCTTGCTCGCCGTCGACGGGATCTCGGGCGTCGGCGCCATCGAGTGCCGGACCGATGAGTGGGGCATCGACCTGCTCTGCGTCGGCTCCCAGAAGGCCCTGATGATCCCTCCGGGCCTGGCCTTCGTCGCGGTCAGCCCCAAGGCCTGGGACCGGATCGACCGCTTCGACTCGCCCAGCTACTATTTCAATCTCAAGGCGGCCCGCAAGAAGATGAAGGAGTTCGACACCCCGTATACGCCGGCCCACACCCTGATCCTGGCCCTCCAGGCAGCTCTCCGGCGGATCCGGGCCGAAGGGATGGAGAACGTCCTGCGCCGACATCGGCGGATGAGCGAGGCCTGCCAGGCCGGGATCCAGGCGCTGGGCCTGGAGCTCTTCAGCGCCCGGCCGGCCGAGGGACTGACAGCCTTCCGCGTCCCCGACGGGCTGAAGGACGGCCAGATCCGCAAGGCCCTCGCCGACCGCTTCGGCATCAGCACCGTCGGCGGCCAGGACAAGCTCAAAGGCAAGATCGTCCGGATCGGCCACATGGGCTACACCGACGAGCTCGACGTGATCGCGGTCCTGGCCGCGCTGGAGATGGTTCTCACCGACCTCGGCCACGACGTCGAACCGGGCCGCGCCGTCGCCGCCGCCCAGCAGGCGCTGATGGGCCAACCGAGCGCCGTCGGCTACTACAAGAACGGGAGTCTCTGATCGTGGCGCATCGCGTGCTGGTGACGGACAAGCTGGCGGAGGAAGGTCTGGAGCGGCTCCGCGCGGAGCGGGCGATCGAGCTGGTGGTGGACACCAAGCTGGCTCAGGATCCCGCCGGGCTGCGGGCGGCGCTGGCCGAGGTGGATGGGATCGTGGTCCGATCGGGGACCCAACTGACCGCCGAGGTGCTGGAGGGCCCGTCGCGGCTGCGGGCGATCGTGCGGGCCGGCGTGGGCGTGGACAACATCGACGTGCCCGCCGCGACGCGCCGCGGGGTTGTGGTGATGAACACGCCGGGGGGGAACACGGTCTCCACGGCCGAGCACACCATGGCGATGATGCTCGCCCTGGCGCGGAACGTACCCAAGGCGAACGACAGTTTAAAGTCGGGCCGGTGGGAGCGGAACCAGTTCACGGGGACACAGCTCGAGGGGAAGACCCTGGGCGTCATCGGCCTGGGCCGGGTGGGTCTGGCGGTGGCCAAGCGGGCCCAGGGACTGGGCATGATTGTCGTCGGCTTCGATCCCTTCCTGGCCATCGAGAAGGCGCAGGAGCTGGGAATCGAGAGCGTCCGGCGGCTGGACGACCTGTGGGGTCGTTGCGACATCCTGACGCTGCACACCCCGCTGACGGCCGAGACGCGCCACCTGATCGGCGCGGCGGAGCTCGCCCAGATGAAGCCGTCGGTCCGGATCATCAACTGCGCGCGGGGCGGCCTGATCGACGAGCGCGCGCTGGTGGAGGCGCTCGATGCGGGCAAGGTCGCCGGCGCGGCGATCGACGTCTTCGACCCCGAGCCGCCGCCGGCCGGCCATCCGCTGGTCGGCCATCCCCTGGTCGTGGTCACGCCCCACCTGGGCGCCTCGACCGAGGAGGCCCAGATCTCGGTCGCCGTCGAGGCCGCCCGGCTGCTGGTGGACTTCCTCACCCGCGGCCATGTGCGGTTCGCGGTCAACATGTCCACGCTCGATCGCGCCGAGCTCGAGGATGTGCGGATGTATCTCAACCTGGCCTGGCGGCTGGGGATGCTGCACGCCCAGATGGACCGGGGGACCCTCAAGAGTGCCCGGATCATCCACCGGGGCGAGGTCGCGCACAAGAACACCAAGCTGATCACGGCCGCCTTCGCCGCCGGGCTGATGGAATCGGCCCTGGAGCAGCAGGTCAACCTGGTCAACGCGGTGCCCCTGGCCCGCGAGCGGGGCATCCTGATCGAGGAGCGGACCGCCGAGGAGCCCGGCGACTTCGCCACGCTGATCCAGGCCGAGGTCACCACCGAGCGGAAGAAATACGTCGCCGCCGGCACCCTCTTCGGCAAGCAGTTCCTCCGGCTCGTCCGGCTGGGCTCCTACCTCCTGGACGCGCATATTGACGGCACGCTGCTGGTCTTCACCCACCTGGACCGGCCCGGCCTGATCGGGTTCATCGGCGGGACCCTCGGCGATGAAGGCGTCAACATCGCCCAGATGAACGTCGGCCGCGAGGAGCAGGGGGGTGAGGCCATCGGCGTCGTCAACCTCGACAGCGTGCCCTCGGCCGCGGCCCTCGAGGCCGTGCAGAAGCACCCCAACATCCTCAGCCTCAGCATCATCAAGCTGCCCCCCATGAACGCGTTGCCTACATGGCTTTGAGTTCTCACTGAAGTGAGCGCAGCGAACGATTTCGACTTCGACCTGCCGGCCGAGCTGATCGCGCAGCATCCGGTCGAGCCGCGGGACCGCTCGCGGCTGATGGTGGTCGACCGGCGGCGCGGCGGCTGGGAGCACCGGGTTTTCGCCGAGCTGCCCGAGCTGTTGCATCCGGGCGACGTCGTGGTGCGGAACGACACGCGGGTCGTGCCCGCGCGGCTGGTGGGCCGCCGCGAGGCGACGGGCGGGCGCTGGGAGGGCTTGTTCCTGCGGGAGCGGCCGGACGGTTTGTGGGAGGTCCTGGCGAAGACGCGGGGCCGGCCTGTGCCCGGCGAGCACGTGGTCGTTGGGCTGGGCCTGCGCCTGGTGCTGGCAGCCCGGGGGGAATCCGGCTGCTGGATCGTCCGGCCGCGGCGCGACTCCGGTGACGCATCCGATGAGGGGGAGACGACCCTGGCGCTGCTGGAGCGGCACGGCCAGACGCCGCTGCCGCCGTACATTCGTCGCGGCCGCGCGGCGCCCGGCGATCGGCTGGCCTACCAGACGGTTTATGCGCTCCGGCCCGGCTCGGTCGCCGCACCGACGGCCGGGCTCCACTTCACCGAAGCGGTTCTCGACCGACTGGCCGCGCGGGGGATCGCCTGCGTCGACCTGACCCTCCACGTCGGCCTGGGGACGTTCCGTCCCATCGAGACACATCGGTTGGAAGACCACGTCATGCACGCCGAGTGGGCCGAATTGTCGCCCGCGGCCGTCGCGACGCTGGAGGCACACCGCCGCCAGGGAGGTCGGATCGTGGCGGTCGGCACCACGACGGCCCGCACCCTGGAGACCGCGGCCGCCTCCGGGACTCTGCAACCGTTCGCGGGCGAGACCCGCTTGTTCATCCGCCCGGGGCACGTCTTCCGGGGCCTCGACGCCCTGGTCACCAACTTCCACCTGCCCCGCAGCAGCCTGCTGGTGCTGGTCAGCGCCCTGGCCGGCATCGACCTGATCCGCGCCGCCTACGCCGAAGCGATCCGGTGCCGGTACCGCTTCTTCAGCTACGGCGACGCCATGCTGATTCTCTAACCTCCGGGACGGGGCCGAACTGCCCCCCCTTCGCGCGCTCAGAGCGGCTTCCGGAGCGTCTCTCAAGACGGGTTGCTCGTTGACGAGGAAGTCGACCGGAGCCGGCCAAGGTCGCGGGCCGCAGCTCCGTTCGAGATCCGGCCCAGGCACGCATCGAAGCTGGCCAGCGTCGCCCCGAGCAAGACCAGCGCGATCCCGCCGAAGATGAGGAGCCAGAACAGCGACCAGCCGGCGAGAGAAGTCCCGGACGCGGGTGATGTCCCCGCGATTGCGCTGGTGAAGAGGCCGACGCCGAAGAGCGGACTGGCCGAGGCCAGGCCCATGCCCAGCGCCTTGTTGTCTTGACAGAGCAAGAACACCAGGGGGACCCAGGCCACCGTGACGAACACCGATGCGGCGGCCGAGAGCGTCAGGGCGCGATCGAGCCGAGGCACCCACGTGGCCAGGGCGATCCCCAGGCTGGTCACGGCGGCGCCCGTGGCCAGGACCGTGCCCATCACCAGCGGCACGCCGAGCCATCGCCCGCTCGGGACCGCATGCGCAGCGGCCACCAGGCCCGGCAGCAGGGCCAGTCCAGGCACCACGCGATAATGGGCCAGCCACTTCCCCAGCACGAGGCTCCGGGACGACAGCGGCGTCGACAGCAACACCTCGAGGCTGCCCCGCGCCCGCTCTTCGGCCAGCGACGCCGGCGTGATCAGGCTCAACAAGAGCAGGCCGACCGCGCTTTGAAAACCATTGAACGGGGCGGCCCAGTCTGTGCGCTTCACGCCGCGGACCGCGCACTCGCCCACGGCCAGGGCCGTGAAGAGTACGGCCCCCGCCACGTAGAGCCCCCAGAGCAAGCCGATCCACCGCGATGGCTGCTGGAGCCGGCATTCCCGCCAGAAGACCGGATAGGCGTCAAGCATCGATCCGGGACCCCATGAGGTAACGACCCGGCTCCCGAAGGGTTTGTGCGCCGGCCGCTGATCGCTCAGTGCGGCCGGCCTCAAGCGCCACGCGCCCAGGGCCACCAGCGTTCCTGACAGGACGAGCGTCCCGCCCAGGAAGGCCCAGACCGCCCCGGCCGGCGACGAACCGGGCCACAACACCGGCGCCATCGCCAGCCAGAACGGATTGACTTCCCGCAACCAGAGCGTCCACGATCCCGGGATCAGCCGACCCACCGTGGTCATCCGGATCATCATCAGGATCGGATAGCCGAGCACCCACCCGGCCAGCAAGACATGGGTGGCCACCAGCACCTCATGGAACCGTCGAGCCCCGATCGACAGCACCAGGGCCAGCGTGCACCCCAGGACGGCGCTGCCGGCCGTGACGGCCGCCGGTTCGACCAGCGCCAGGGGTGGAATCCCTCCCAGGTGCGACGTCAACGCCAGGACCGGCACCAGGCAGACCACTCCGCCCAGCACCGTCAGCAGCCGAGCCGCCAGCGCGCCGAGCACGATGTCCAGCGCGGTCGCCTCCGTGATCAACATCAGGGAGATGTGGCCCCGCGCCTGATCCATGCCGAAGCTCCCGGCCGTCGCCGCCGGTGCGGCCAGCAGCACCATCGCCAGCATGGCCAGGACGATCACCTCGAAGAAACCCTCCCCCACCTTCGCCATGGCTGTCAGCGCACTCACGTCCCTGCGCGACGTCAACACCCACCAGACCGCCCCCAGACCGGCCAGGAGCCCGCCCACCAGCACCGACCGCCCTGCGTAAATCCACCACTGCCGCGACACGCGCCGCCACTCCCACACGAAGACCGGCCCCAGACCAAACCGGCTCATCCCCAGCCCCCTTCTCCCTCAGGTGATCACCCCCGATTACTTTACAATGCAAAGCAATCATCGGCAAGATAAGCCGGCGCGCGGGGAATTCCCAGCCAGCGGGGGTCGGGGATCTCAGCAATGGTTTCAAGACGTGGGACAGGATTCCCGTCCTGTCCCGGGAACCCAGGAGCTGTCCGGGCAGGACAGGATAGGAATCTTCCCCCACGGTTTTCTCGCAGGCCGGTGCCGTCGTACCCCCGGGCTGGCTCAGCGCTTGGGGGCGGGCTCATCGAAGCCCCGTTGCTTCACGTATTCGACCAGGGCCGCGTCGACGAGCTTGGCCACGTCCGTGCGGCAGAAGTCCGCCGCCCGCTCCACCCACGCCCGCCACTCCGGACGGCCCTTGATCGTCAGTGCAGTCGGCCGTGGACTCTCTCGGTTCGCTTTCGGGTTCGGTTTCGGCATGTGCCGCCTCCCCTACGAGCCTACCTACACCGCAGATGTCAGCCTAAGTTAGCGGAGACATGTCAAAATTACGGACCTGGGACGGATTGGGCAAGTCCGAAAGACAGATCGAAGACGCAATCTGGTGAAACTACACCAATTTTACTACTCAAGGCTTGATAAGGCAAGCGCTCCGTAATGTTGCAAGATTGCTACATTGCAGTCTGAGACTGTTTCAAATCGACCTCTAGATGTTCTTGAAGACTACTCTAGACAGTAAGCAGTACAGCTTAGATCTTCTCTTCGGTGCCCGAGCGGGACGGTCTCGCCCGGGCCAAGTAACGGGTGCTCACGCGCGATCGACCGATCGACGGCACGATCGAACCAGGATCCGGGAGGGAAAAACGCCCATGGACGAGTCCCTGCCTTGCAAGGCTCAGTCCGATTTTGACGCGGAGAATGGTCCCATGGCGCCGCGCAGGCGCCGGTCGGGACGGGAACACGCCTGCGCTGGCCGGTGTCGGGTCCGGCGCGCGGTCGAGGATGAGGACGCGACCGGGGCGATGGCCGCCCCGCGGCTGTGGGACGACTGGAGCCTCGAGCCGTGGAGTCGCGACCCAGCGGAGAGGTCCAATCCCTCGGATGCAACAGAGACTGGCGACGGCGACGAGCCGCCCTTGTGGAGGGATTGGGACCCGCTTCACTGGCTCCTCGAGCCGATGCTGGACCAGGCCATGCAGGGCCTCGGCCCGCTGGAGTGAGGACGACTCCTGGACCGGCCTTGCTCCGAGTCCACCCGCCGCAAACCTCGGGACAGGAACCCGGCGCAGCGGCGCGAACTGAGCCGCAGCAACGGGGGATTGCGGCCGAGCGAGTCTCGGACCACTGCCGGCACGGACGGAGCCTCGCCCGCCCCACCCGCCCGATCACTTTGCAATGCAAAACCGCTCGTCTCCACGCCTGGTCCGGCTCCGCCGAGGGCCTCGAGTCCGCAGCCAGCACCGACGACCACGGGATTCGGAGCAAACGCATCGAAGGACTCTGCTTTACATTTTCTCACACAAGCGTTCGAGCCGCCCCTCCGCGCCGTGTCCGTGTGAGATTGAAGGATTTCGTTGTTGCCAACATCCTGGTCGCGTCATTAGGATTGAGGGGCAGCGGACGTGGCAGGGACGCGTCGTGGTCGACATCCGGACAGATGCTGGTGGTGGTCGCAGACGCATCCCAGGTTGATATGACGCTTGCTTGTCAGAAGCCCAGGGAGCCGGAGCGCCAGCCCTTGAGACGGGCTGGTCAGGAAGGATCACCGGCGCAAAGGAGTTCGGGATCGGTTCCGGGGCACGGTTCTGAGCGAACCGAGGTCCATGGCGGCGTCGATTCCAGCCGGAGCCTGCGGTGCGCGGCGACACTGAGCGGCCATGTCCGGCCTTTTCGAGTCGAGACGGAACCTGGCGGTCCCGGCTCTCATTCGGCTTCATCCCCCATGGCGGAGGGTCCCCTCGATGCGATTCCGACGATCCGGATTCACCTTGATCGAATTGCTGGTGGTGATCGCGATCATCGCCGTCTTGATCGCGCTGCTGTTGCCGGCGGTCCAGTCGGCCCGCGAAGCGGCTCGGCGCGCCCAGTGCACCAACAACCTGAAGCAGCTCGGGTTGGCCTTCGCGAACTACACTGACGTCAACCAGATGTACCCGCCGGGAGGCGTGACGCTCGTGACGTCGTTCGCGACGGCGACCTGGGGGAACGAGGACGGCAACAACGGAGTGAGCTGGGTCGCCCTGATCCTGCCCTACATCGAGCAAAACACGATCTATTCTTCCATTAACTTCTCGCTGAGCGTCAACAACACGTCCGTACAGTCCATCGCCACGGCCTGGTACACCCGGCTCGCCGTGATGTCGTGTCCGTCCGACGGCGACCAGCAGGGCTTCCGCAACGTGGGATCCGGCAACGGCGACGGCCAGGACATCTCCACCACCAGCAACGGAGTCGGCGTACCCAACCCCCCGGGCGGTGGCACGCCCATGATCCCGGTCGAGAATTATCTCGGCAGCTTCGGCGACAATTACTGCATCGGCTGCAACAACCCGGGCGTGACGTTCCCGACTGAGACGCCCTACACCGTCTGGCCGCCGGTCCCCGGACAGCCCCGCATCGGCTGGCCCGGCGAACAAGGGACGTTGCTCGACATCAACTGCGGGAACAGCCTTTCGCCGGGCGTGCTCCGCGGCATGTTTGACGTCACGACCGGTCAGACCGTGCGGCTCGCGAGTGTCACCGACGGCACGAGCAACACCATCGCCGCCGGAGAAGGTTTGCCCGCGCAGCGGGCCGACAACAATGTCTGGGAGTGGAATTCCGGCGCCAATGGCACCACCGTGCCGATCAACTATCCCTCGCCGCAGAGCTGTACCCTCCCGGGCAACGGTTGGGGCTCGAACAACTGGGCCTCGCGCTGTGCCTACACGAATACGGGCTTCAAGAGCAAACACCCCGGCGGCTGCAACTTTGTGTTCGTCGATGGGTCCGTCCACTTCCTCAAGCAGACGATCAACATGTTCACGTACTGCGCGCTGGGCAGCCGCAACGGCGGTGAGGTTGTCAGTTCGGATCAATACTGATTGATCTGGATTGAGCGCGCGTTCGCTCACCGCGTGAGAGTCGACCAGGTGGCGGTTGGACCCGGCTCACCATTCCGGTCCAATCGCCGCCCGCCCCGTTCCCCGAAACCAGTCCGCAAATGCTGATCGGAATCACGAGACTCATGCTTTACCTCAAACCGAGCGCGGCCCGCAATGGGCTCCCCCGCCGCTGGCACGCGATGCTGGCCTTGCCCACCCTGGTCGTACTGACCTCGTGCGGCGCTGATGATGGACTGGGCCAGCGTTATCCCGTCTCCGGCACCGTCACCTACAACGGCAACCCGCTGGAGAGGGGTGAAATCAGTTTCGTTTCGGAAGACCTGAAGAACAACCTTGGTGCCTCCGGCAAGATCACCAATGGCTCGTACACCCTCTCAACCGGCGGCAATAGCGACGGGGCGCAGGCCGGGAAATACAAGGTCACCGTCACGGCGAAAGAAGACTTTCTCGCCAAGGCCAAGGCAGACTTCCAGAAAGAGGCGAAGGTCCAAGAAGCCAGCTACATCCCCCCGCAGTTCATCGCCAAAGCGGAAGCGGCAGCCAAAAGCCTCATCCCTGCCGGGTACGGCGACGTGCGCACCACGACCCTCACGGCCGAGGTCAAGGCAGGATCCAACACGATCGACTTCAAGCTCTCCGACGCCGACGCCCCCCCCGCGCCGAAGGCGCCGGCGAAGGTTCGAGGCCACAAAGGGTCGTAGGCTTCGCCATGGCTCGTCAATGGTGGAACCTCAGCGGAGGGGGACCTCCGGAGCGGCGAGGGAGCGCAGGAACATCTGGAGCTGGGCCTGGTCGCGGGGCGGCAGTTGGCGGTAGCGCCGGGCGGCGGCGGATGCCTCGCCGCCGTGGAGCGCGATCGCCTCATCGAGGGTCTGGGCCCGACCGTCGTGGAGGTAGGGGGCCGAATCGCGCAGGCCCCAGAGGGGGGGCGTCCGCCATTCGTCTTCGCGGGCCAGGCCGGTGCGCTCGGCCGGCCGGTCGCCAGGCGGGTTGACGGGCTGGGCGGCCGCGCCGGCCAAGAAGGCGCCGTAGGAGGGGGTATCGCCCAGCTCGGGGCTCATCGCGTGCAGCAGCAGGTCGCTGTAGAGGCCCTCGACGTCGCCGAGCTTCTCGACGTGGCACGCGGCGCAGCCGATCGACTTGAACAGGGCCTTGCCCGCCTTGCGGGCTTTTTCGTCCCGGGGATTGGCGGCGGGCGCGACCACGGGCGGAGACAAGGAGCCGACGAATGCGGCCAGGGCGTCGCACTCGGCGAGGTTGAGATCCAACCCGGGCGCCTTCAGCGGTGGGATGCGCGGGTCAGCGGCCTGGGCGTGGCCGGGGACCTCCAGGCCCAGCTCGACGGCCGCGGCTGAGAGGACGAACTCGCGCAGGGTTGCGACCTGGGCCTTCCAGCCGAACCGGCCGACCCGGCCGTCGGCGAGGCGGCCGACCCGCCCCTTGACCTGCGGGAAGCCCGGATGCCTCCGCCGCGCCGCCGCCTCGAGGGCCGCGTCGGGGATCGCGTCGATCAGGCCGACGCCGAACAGCGGCGCGGGATTCCGCTGCGAGGACCGCAGCGCGATCGCACCATGACGGCCGAGCACCCACTCGCGCCAGACCCGGTAATCGGCGTCGTTGCCGTACCGGTGCAGGACCACCGCGGGCGCGTCCCGGAAGCCGGGATGGATCCGCGCCAGCTCGGCGAGGTTCGGCGCACCGGCGTTCGGACGGCGCGCGGTCGGCCCAGCCGGGTCCCCGATCCGGTACGAGAAGCCGTTGGGCCCATAGTTGAACGAGAAGGCATAGTAGAAGAACGAGCCCGGCGCATCCTGAGGATTGCTGCCGGTGCCCGTGGGCGTAATGATCTCGATATTCGTGCCGGCTGACCCGCCCCCGGCGCCCTTGGGGCCTTGGTGATGGCAGCCGACGCAGGAGCGCTCGTTGTAGACCGGACCGAGCCCGTCACCGCCGTGGCTGCGGTCGTCGTGGGGGACCCACTCGTGCGTGAACAACTCGCGGCCCTGAGCGATCGCACGCGGATTCTTGTCCTTGGCCCCCACCCGATCGGCCGACCATGCCGCCGGTTGTCCCCAGGGCACGACCAATCCCACAGCCAGCCCGAAGGCGCCGATTCGAATCGCAGGGCGCATGAGCGAATCCCCTTGAGGTCGGAGTCGTTGCGATGTGACCTGTCCGGCATCCTGCACCATGGCCGCATTGTATCTCCGAAGTGACTCGGAATGGAACGGGGTACCTTTCCGAGGTTCCGAGCCACCTCGTTGCGGTGTACAATCCGGTGATGAACCCACGCCTCTTCCTCGACGTCGACCCGCGCGGGCTGCACTTGCCGACGACACGGCCTTCGGGGGCCGATCCGGCCAAGCTCCAACGACAGATCGCGAGACACGGTAAATCGACGCAAGGTATGCCGCCGCTGGAAGTTTATCGGGGAACAGACGGAGGGTTAATCATCTACGTCGGCGTCACCAGGGCCACCCGCGAGGCCAAGCTGCTCCCCGGGCCTTTGGTTCGCGTGGAGGTGATCGACGATATGCGGACGCCTGCAGGTCATCTGCCGACCGTGGGGGACAAACTGCCATGACGACAACTCGTGAGGAATTGTTTCGCGCTCTGGCGGTCCTGAGCGATGAGAACCCTGAGCTGAGGCTGGGGCAACTGGTCACCAATCTCGCGACCTTAGCCCGCGGGGCCCAGGTCGAGGCGATCTGGGATTGCGAGGACGAGGAATTCTTGACCGCCGCCAACCGACTGGTCGAGCACTATCGGGCTCGCAAGGCCTCTGTGGCGTGATGGAAGTCCCGTGGTGGTCCAGGTCAGGGTCAGGCGAGCTCCGTTCCGGCTCCGCTGATCAAGTCGCCTCGCGCCCTCGTCAGCCCCTCTTGCCCGATCGGTCAATCTCGGGTAGGGTTCCGGACGGAATGGATCGTTGACGACACGGGTGGGCCGCTTCGCGACCAGCCGGCAAGGAAGCCCGCTCTCGAAGAGGGTAAAACCGGGGGGCCGGCATGGATGCCAGCGACCGCGTTGGGGAAGCTCGTGCGCGCCTGGGCGCAGGCCGGTCGGAGAGCAAGAGCACTCTCCCCACGGCTCACGCGTTCGGTGACGCCGCGGCCGGTCCGCCGCTGGCCGGGCTGCGGGTGGCGCTGGTGCACGACTGGCTGACGGGGATGCGCGGGGGCGAGAAGTGCCTGGAGGTGCTCTGCCGGGCGTTCCCGAGTGCCACGCTGTACACCTTGATCCATCGCCGGGGGGCGCTCAGCCCGGCGATCGAGTCGATGGCGATCCGGACCTCGCCGATGCAGCGCATCCCCGGGGTCTTCCGTCACTATCGCCACCTGCTGCCGATCATGCCTTTGGCCGCGCGCGCCTGGCGGCCCAGGGATGTGGACCTGGTAGTCAGCCTCAGCCATTGCGTGGCCAAGGCGGTCGTGCCGCCGAAAGGGGTGCCGCACGTCTGCTATTGCTTCACCCCGATGCGATACGCCTGGCAGGCGCGGGAGACCTATCTGGGGGGCTGGTCCGGCCGGCCGTTGCAGCGGGTCCTGGCTCGGACGATCCTCTCGCGGCTGCGGCGCTGGGATCGGGCGACGGCTGGCCGGGTCTCGCATTTCGTGGCGATCTCGGAGACGGTCCGAGGCCGGATCGCCCGGTGCTATCGCCGGCACAGCCGGGTGATTCCGCCGCCGGTCGACGTGGCCTACTATACTCCCGACCCGAGCGGCCGGCCGCGGGGCGACGCCTACCTCGTCGTCTCGGCGCTGGTGCCGTACAAACGGATCGACCAGGCGGTGATGGCCTGCACCCAGTCGGGCCGGCGCCTGATCGTCATCGGCGACGGTCCCGAGCGGGCGCGGCTGGAGGCCACGGCCGGGCCGACCGTGCTGTTCCTGGGATGGCAGCCGGATGACGTGATCCGCAATCATTATCGCCATTGCCGGGCGCTGCTCTTCCCCGGCGAAGAAGACTTCGGGATCGTGCCGGTGGAGGCCCTGGCGTGCGGGGCGCCGGTCCTGGCGCTGGGACGGGGCGGGGCCGCCGAGACGGTCGACGACGCCGTGGGCCGGACCTACCCCGAGCCGACGGCCGCCGGTCTGCTCCGTGCCCTTGACGCCTGGGAGAGCCAGGGCTGCCCGGCCGACCCGAGCCGGGCCCGTCGCCGCGCTGAGGCGTTCGCCCTGCCGCTGTTCCGCCAGCGCCTGCTGGGCTTCCTCGCCGAGGTCGTGGCGGGCACGACCGGTCATCCGACGCCGCCGGCTCCGCACCTGGACCTGGCCTGATCCGGGCGCGGTATGGTCGCGGGGAGTGGGCCGCGGATCGACCCAAGGAGGACAGGGATGCCGACGGGGATGATGGCCGAGACGACCGGCCCGGGATGGCGGCGCTGGTGGCCGGAGGCCCTGGTGGCCGTGCTGGCCCTCGCCGTATTCTTCGGCTGTCTCGGCTCGGTCGAGCTCTGGGGCAAGCGCGAGCAGCGCGCCTCAGCCGAGGCGATCGACACGGTCGACCATCACCACTGGCTGGTGGCGGAAATCCAGGGGCGGCCGCGCCTGGAGAAGCCGCCGCTGCCCCGCTGGACGATCGCCGCGCTGATGGTCCTGACCGGTCGCCGCGATGAGTGGATCGTCCGGCTCCCCGGCGCGGTCTGCGGCTGGATCACGGTGGCGCTGGTCTACGCCCTGGGCCGTCGAATGGGGGGCCGGTCGCTCGGCCTGGCTGCCGCGATGGTCCTCTGCTCCCTGGGTTTCTTCGTGGCCGAGATGCGCCAGGCGGGCAACGACGGACCGCTCGCGATGTTCACCACGCTGGCCCTCTGCGCCGCGTGGCACCTCCTCGACGGGTGGGGCAGCGGCCCTCGGCTGGCCCACACGCGGGCCTGGCACCTCCTCCTGTACGCCGCACTGGGGCTGGGGTTCCTGACCAAGGGCCCGATCATCCTGATGCTGGTCGCGGTGACGATCATACCCTACCTGGCCCTTTCCGGCCGGCTGGCCTGGGGCCTGCGGCGGCTGGCCGACGGCTGGGGCCTGCTGCTGCTGGTCGCGATGGCGGTGAGCTGGCCGGCGGCCGTGCTCCGCGAGGATCTCCAGGCCCTGCGCGTCTGGTGGATGGAGGTCTCGGAGAAGACCGGCGTGCTCCAGGTCCTGCCGCATCGCCACCACGGCTTGCTGGTTGAGCATTGGCCGAGCATGATGCTTCCCTGGACCGTGATCGCCGTCATCGCGCTGGTCATGCCGTTCCGGCCAGGGGGCCTTGAGAGTGAAGAGGAAGCCTCCCCGCACGGGCGTCGGGTCGATCGGTCGTCGCCCTTGTGGTTTGCCTGGTGGTGGGCCATTGGCAACCTGGTCGTCTTCAGTTTCTGGGCGATTGCCAAGGCGAACTACTACGTCCCGTGCCTGCCAGGTATGGCGATGCTGATCGGGGCGGCGTGGGTCCGGCTGGCGCGGCACGGGCGCGGCGCCGGGCGCGGGGCTGGGATCGCACGGTCGATCCTCCAGGCCCAATGGGTCATGATCTTCGTCGCGGCTGCGGTCACCCCGCTGGTGGCTCGCCAGTGGTGGCCGCCGGCGGTCGGGCCGGGGTTGTGGGCCGCCGCCGCGGCGCTGGCGCTGGCCTCGGTCCTCAGTGCCCATGCCTGGAGGCGGGGCGCCGACGCCCTGAGCCTCGCGCCGGTGACGGCCGCGGCGGTCCTGAGCATCCTGATCGGCTACGGCATCGTCGCTCCGGCCGAGAACCCGCGGCGCAGCCATCGGGGCCTGGCTGAGGCCCTGGTCCGCATGGTGCCTCCCGGCGTTCGCTCGCTCCACTTCTTCAACCAGATCGACGAGGGCCTGTGGTTCTATCTCCACGGCCTGGATCTGGTCCCCGTGCCGGGCAGCCCGCCGCAATACAACACGGCCTTCGACCTCCTCGAGGCTCATCGGACTCGGACACGCCCGTCGGAGACCTTCGCGGAGCTGGATACCCGGCGTCAGCTCCGCGACAAACAGCTCCTGATGGATTGGCTCGACCACAACGACCCGAGGAACTCCTATCTGCTGGTCCGTTCGAGCTTCTACGACCAGCTCGCCCCCGAGCTCTCGGGCCGCGTCACGCCGCTGTTCCGGGAGACGGGGCTGAAGCGCAACGAGCTGGTGTTGCTCCGCGTTGATGGTCGTCCCGGGATGGCCGCCGCAACCGCGCCCACCCGACGATAGATCGGGCGGTCCACTCTGGAGTTAGCACGAGGCCGCGGAGAGTCAGGACGGCGAAACGGTTGGCCTGTTGCAGTGGATCGCCTCGAGGAGGCTCGATATGGCGGACTCGAGCCGTCGGAAGGACCGGAGCTGACGCGCTCGAATCGCTTCAAGGTTGACCAACCTGGTCAGGGCTGCCTGGTCGCGGGTTGGTTTGTAGCCTCCCTCAAGGATGGTACCGAGCCACCCCTTCGCGTCCCTTGGACTTGCTTCGAGGTCCCCCTCAGGCGCTGTCGCATTGGACTGAACGAGACGCCCGTCAGGCAAAACCCGGCCGGCCAGGGAAGCGATGCCTGCAATCAGCCATGATTCGTATTCCTGTCGCGCAAAAACAACCGCGACAGAGAACTTCTTCCCCGCCCCAACATGCATCGCTGCGCCGGTCAGTGACTTGGCTACTTCCGCCGCGCAAAACTTCTTGCCTCCGACCTTCTCTATGTCGCCATCGAGAACCAGCAACACTCCACCGACGTTGGGCCGCTTCAGGCTGGCTCCCAGGAAGCGCTTCCAATGACGAAAGTCTTCTTTAACCAGTCTGTCGACTGAACCGACGCGGAACGGGGAATCGTCGAGCAAGATGTAGGGCCATCCGCCCTTCTCTGTAAGGAGTCGTTTTATCAGCGTTGGCACTGCTTCGGCTTCGCCCTCCCCTTCAACGAACAGGATGAGTCGCCTCATGCGCCGGTTACCTCCGGCTGCATTCGTGCAGGATCAACCGTGAGCAGCTCTCCCGGCTCGAGCAACCGGTCGCGAATGGCTTCCTTTTGCTCGGCGGAGATGAAGCCGATTCGAGTTTCCGAGTCCGAAAGCTCTACGGCACGAATCTGTTCCACATCAAAATGGTCAAGAAACTGGGGACTATGCGTCGTCAGGATCACCTGGCCGTGTCCCTGTTCCGGAGCTAATTGGAATTCTTCGGCCAGAAGCGACAGCGCTCCGGGGTGGATTCCGTCCTCGGGGTGCTCGAAAATCAGCGTTTGCTTGGGAGGTCGTTGATAGATGGCAAGCAAGTGGGCGTAAAACCGTCGAAAACCGTCGGACTCCTGGGAAAGATCCAGTGCAAGTGTCTTATCACCGAAGCTGTGGCCGACCACGACACTCGACGGATTCTGGATGTTGTTCAACTCGACGGACGAGATCGAAGGATTCACACGTTGGAGCGCCGCGACAATACTCCTGCGGACTTTGATATCCTGCAGGTTGGTGACAACCTCCTTGACGGCGTCGAGAAAATTCGCCGCGTCATCAGCAAGACCCCATGTCCGTTGATTTTCTCTGCCCGGCTCGCAAAGAACCTTGTCGGAGAAGACATAGTAGCCGATTCCCGAGGTCAGGGCGGTGAACGCAATTACAATTTCAGAAATCGACGGAATTCGACCAAGGGCGATGGCGCCGGGAGGCGGAACTCGAAGCAACTTGGGCTCAACCAACCAACGCGATGAACCTGGCCTAGTGATGACCTGATGGAAGAGGCATTTATCACCGAGGGTCAGACGCTCGTTCTCCGGCGATTGATCTGGGCCGTGCTTACTAATCGACAATTCGTAGTGAAGCTTTTCTTCCAAGCCGGCCACTGAGAATTCGACAAAAAGGGTCGTAGGTGCGTCCGACGCCATCACCGGTCGCAACTGGGGCCACGATTGTCGTAAGTTCTGATTCGAGCTCAGCACGTCCCTTAGAAATCGCAGCGCTTGCACGAAACTCGATTTGCCTGTGCCGCTCCTGCCGACGAGGACTGTGACGGGCGATAAATCAACGTCCACATCGATGATGCTTTTGAAATTCTGAACCCGAAAGCGGTGGATCATGATACCCTCGGGGGGACAGAGATCCCAGCTTGATCTAGGCGCAATCATGCAACAGAGAGATGTTGGTCCATCCCGATCCGTCACACGGCCTCACCCCTCTTTGTCATGGTGGCGATCGAGATCGCGGATCGCAAGCCGAATCCGGCCCCCCGGGAAGAAGGGAACACGGACCGGCGAGCCCCGGGCGTGATCGGCTCCACGCCTTTGGCCGATGGCACCATCTGGCGTGAACCTCCGGGATCCGACGGCTGCGCCGATGGTACCGATCGGCTCGAAAGGACCGCGCCGATGCCGCGGATTGCATCGGTTGCACCGGCATTCGTTCTTCTACAGTCCTCACGGTTTGCCCGACCGGGACGACCGGCAGGTCCCTGGTCCTAAGTGGTTGACACAAAACATGAAGCGCGTTCAAGCCCTGGGATCGGGATGACGATAATAGCGACTGGCTCGCCAAGGTCAAGCAAGCCACGGCGAGGAGACGGGAGCACCAAACTGGTGGCATCGCAGGGCGGCAGAGGTGGTGACGCCTCGGGTCCCGGGAAGACCTGGCCGACAACTCGATGCCATGGACGACCGAGATGAAATCAGGGTCGAGCGAGACGGCCGGCCGGAATCGCTACCCTTGATTCGTGTTAGCCAAGGAGCGTGATCTTCCATGTCAAAGCCCTTGACGTTGAGCCTCAGCCTCGCCGTCGCTCTGGGTCTGTGCAGCGTGAGCAAGGCGGGTCTTCACGATAGTAACTGTACGACCTGCGGCCTGGCGTCGCCCCAGGGCGTCGTGGCCAGCCCCCAGGGGAGCTACGCGGGCGGTTGCGGGACCAGTAGCTGCGGTGGTGGTCACCACTGGTGCAGTAACCTGCGGAACCGTCTGGGCTGCATGTTCCACCACCAGGTCACCTACGAGTGGGTGCTGAAGAAGAAGCATAGCTGGTTCAACCACGGCGGCTGCAATACCTGCGGCGGCGCGGCTCCGGTCTATGCGACCGGCCAGGCTGCCCCGTCGGGCCAGTACGCCGGCCCGTCGGGCCAGTATGCGGCTCCGCAGGTCTACGGTGCCGGTCAGCAGGTCTATGGTGCCGGTCAACGGGCCTTCCTGCCGGCTCGGTCCTCGACCTCCATCGCGTCGGTGCCCGCCGAGATGACCCCGGCGACCCCCGGCAGTGAAGAGGTTCCTCCCGCACCCGAAATCAAAGAGTCGACGACCGGTACGCGTGGCGGCCTGCTCCTGCCGACGCCCTCGGGCAACTGAGGACGACCGGGTCTGATCCGAGCCGAGCCCAGCCGGGTCGTGTTGAGCGCGAGTCCTGACGGCGGCCCCCGCATCGCCTTTCGGCGGTCGGGGGCCGTTCGTCGTTGCGCGCCGCACACGACCGCAACCGCCGCGGCCTCATCGACCGCAATTGACAAACCGAGCCGATTGTGGCTAACTCTCCCCGCGCCCTCGGCTCGGAGTCCTTTGGGAGTCCCTGGGTCCTTCGGTCCTTGCGTGCACGCCGACGACATCCGTGGTCCTGACTCGAGGACTCGAGGCCTTCGCGGTCGTGACTCCAGGACTCAAGGACTTTGCGGACAGAAGGACTCAGTGGCGAAGGGGCTTGGCGTGATGCGGACGTTTGACCGCCTGTCTTCCACCGCGGCCCTTCCCTGGCTGCGTCAGCGGGCCGATCGCCTCCGGCGGGCCTTCCAGGCCCGGCGCCCGGCGGTCCGCTGGGGCCTGGTCCTGGCCGTGGTGCTGGGCCTGGCGGGGGCGGGGTACTGGACCGCCCTGGCCCTGGTGCCCGTCGGCACGCGCTACCTCGACTCCGAGCGACCCCTCGCCAAGGACGACCTGATCAAGGCCGAGCGAGCCCTCAAGGCCCAGGGGATCGACTGTCGCATCGAGGACCGCAAGATCGTGGTCGCCGCCGAGCAATACGGTGAGGCGGCTGCGGTGTGGGCCAAGCTCGATCTCGGGCCGCGGCTCTTCGACGAGATCCGCCAGCCGCCGCAGCCGTGGAGCTCCTGGGTCGACACGCTGGAAGTTCGCGAGCGCAAGGAGCGACTCAGTCAGGAGCGGATGCTCGAGGGATTCCTCAACGATCTCGACGGAGTCATCTCGTCGGTGGTCTCGATCCACTGGCCCTCGGCCAAAGCGTCGCGCGGCCGGTCCAAGCCCTCGGTGTTCGTCTCAGTGGAGACCGAGGCCGATCATCGCCTCCCCGCGCGGACGATCGATGCGATCACCACGATCCTGACGAGTAATCTGCCAGAGCTGAGTCCGGAGGCGATCACGGTCATGGACCGCTATAGCGGGCTGCCCTACTACGACCCGCGCAATCCCGCGGCGAGTGACCTGTCGCGCAAGGGGGCCCGCGCGGAGGAGATCCGCGCCGCGATCCTGAGCAAGATCGCCTGGATCAAGGGGGTGCAGGTTTGGGTGGACCTGCTCGACCATCCCGAGGCCACGCCGACGCCGGCCACCGCGCCGGCAGCGGCTCCAGCACCAGCACCAGCCCCACCAGCACCAGCCGAGCGTCCCGAGCCGCCCAAAGCGGATCGCTCGCCGGCACTGAGCGTCAATCAACCGGTGGTGCTTGAGGAGCCGGAACGGCCCCCGACCCAGCCGATTCCGCTCCCGGCGCCCGCGGCTCCGGCCGCCCCAGCCCCAGCCGAACGGGTCGAGCGCGGGCGGATCCTCGTCAATGTCCCGCGGAGCTCGTATTTCAACATGATCTGGACCGGGGCCGATCATCGGGAGCCTACCCTCGAAGAGCTTCATGCGGCGGCCGTGCGGACGAAGGAGCATGTCGTCAAGGCCGTGAGACTGGTCGTGCCGGAGTCGTGGCCGGTGGAGGTCGACACCATCGCCGACGACCTGCCCATGGGCCGGCCGGTGGCCCTGCCGCCGGCATCCGACACGCGGCGGAAGGTGATGGACTGGGGGATCGTCGCGGCGATCACCGCGGCGGCGGTCGCCGTCGTGGCCGCCCTGGGATCGTGGATCCAGGTGGCGCGCCGCCCCACCCGGCACCCCGAGCCGGCGCCGCCGAGTCGGTCCTGTCGCGCCGACTCGGGCGCCGAGTCGAATCCCTCGGAGCGGGTCCGAGAGCTGGTCCGCCGCGATCCCGAGGCCGCCGCCAGTGTCCTCCAGCGCTGGGCTGCGCAGGGAGGGCCGATCTCATGACGAAGACACGCCAGGAGCCGCTGCCCCCGCGCCCGCTCGGTTCTGCCCCCGGCGACCCCGAGCCGCGCGCCGGTCCCGTCGTCGAGGAACCGCCCGTGTCGTCCCCGTACTGGACCACGGAGCGGGACGCCGAGGCGATCTCCCCGCTCCGCAAGGCGGCGATCGTGCTGGTCAGCCTGGAGCAGTCGCTGGCCTCCCAGTTGCTTTCGCACCTGGACCGGTCCGCCGTCGAGATGGTGACCTGGGAGATCGCGCGGCTGGAGCGGGTCGACCCGGCCGAACGCGAGGCCGTCCTCGAGGAGTTTTACGACCTGGGACTGCGCCGACTCTGCTTCGTCTTCGAGGACCTGGTCCAGATGCACGATGCGGACATCCGTGCGGCCTTTCACGACGAGGACCTCACCACCTGGGCGCTGGCCCTGGCCGGTGCCGCCGCAACCGTCCGGGCCAAGGTCCTCGGGGCGCTCCCCGCCGCTGCCGCGGGCGCACTGACCCAACGCCTGGACCACCTTGGTCCGTTCCGGCTCTCCGAGTCCGAGGCGGCCCAGCTTGAGATCGCCGAGCGCTTGCGCCGCCTCTCCGATTGCGGCCGCATCCGCCTCCCCGAACCGAACAGCCGTGAAGAAGTAATCGTCTGATTCTGGTCCTTTTGTCCGTGGTCCGTAGTCCGTTGTAGGAGCTGCCGCTCCATGCGCCATCATCGCCCTCTTCGAGTGCCTCGTCTGATCCGGTTCAGGCTGGTCAGCCCGCGTCAGCGAACCACGAACCACGGACCACGGACCACGGACCACGGACAAAAGATTGGGCTCCTCGTGACCGTCTGGGCTGGGATCTCCGCCTGCGCCCTGGGCGAGGAGGGGTCCGCCCCGCCGGCGATCGCGGTGGTTGCGGGCACCACAGCCCAATCGGGGAGTCGGACTGAGGGGGATGCCGCTGCGGGCCGTAGCGGTGTCCCGCGCCTCTCAAGCCTTGGCGGGCTGGCGTTCGGCATGAAGGGAAAGCGAGCGGTGGGCTCCGGCGGCTGGGGGCTGGGGTGTGTGAGCATCGCTTTGACCCTGGCGGTCTGCGGCGGTCTGGTCGCCGCGGTCCGGTGGGTCCGGCCCTCGGCTGCGACCGGGTCGGTCCAGGTGGTGGGTCGGGTCAGCCTCTCGCCCAAGCATTCGGTGTATTTACTCCGGGTCGGCCGTCGCGTGCTGCTGGTCGGGGCCGGTCCCCAGGGGCCGCCCGCGCTGATCAGCGAGCTGGATGACCTTCCCGAGGTCCCGCCGGGTCCTCAGCCAGGAGAACACGCATGATCGATTCCGGCCGGCGCGAACTCTGGGGCGCTGTGGTGCCGATCGGGGTTGCGGCCGTTCTCGTGGTGGCCGCCGCGGGGACCGCGCCGGCGGAGGACCAGTTCCGCCCCCGGGCTCCGGCCCCGGCCGCCCGCACGGGTTCGTCCCAGCCGGCAGGCTCCGCGACGGTCCGGGTCAACCGCCCCGCGGAGCTCGAGCCACCGGTGGCCGCCCCCCCATGGGATCGCCCCGAGGCCGTGCGGACCATCCAGACGGTCGCGCTCTTCGGGCTGATCTCCCTGGCCCCGCTGGGCCTGCTGATGGTGACCGCCTTCATCAGGATCCAGATCGTCCTGACCCTGCTGCGCCAGGCGATGGGTAGTCCCCAGGTACCGGGCAATCAGGTCTTGACCGCCCTGGCGCTGCTCTTGACGACCCTGGTGATGTGGCCCAAAGGGGAGGTCGTCTATCACCAGGCGATCCAGCCGTACGCCGCGCAGCAGCTCTCGGCGGGCGCGGCCTGGGCCGCCGGCGCGCGACCGATCCAGGCTTTCATGGTCGAGCAGATCAAGCTGACCAGCCACCAGGACTACCTCGAGGCCCTCTATCCCTACGCGGTCCCGCAGAGCCCGGGGCAGGCCGCGGCTCCCCCCGCGCGCCCGGAGGACTTCCCGCTGCGGGTCGTGGCGCCGGCCTATCTGCTCAGCGAGCTGACCACCGCCCTGATGATGGGCTTCTATCTCTATCTGCCCTTCCTGGTGATCGACCTGGTCGTTTCCTCGGTCCTGGCGGCGACCGGCTTGTTCATGCTCCCCCCCGCGCTGGTGTCCACGCCGGTGAAGCTGATCCTCTTCGTGCTGGCCGACGGCTGGATGCTGGTCGCGACCGTGCTGCTCTCGAGCTTCGGCGGCGGTCGGATGTAGGCCGACCGGCCGGCCCGCGTCTCCGGAGACTTGACTCATGCCCATGACGCATGCGATCGACGCCGTGCGACAGGCGCTGGGGATGGCCCTGATCCTGGGGGGCCCGCTGCTGGCGGCGGCGGTGTTGGTCGGCCTGTTGATCAACGTCGGCCAGACCTTGACCCAGTTGCACGAGCCCGTGCTGGGACTGGTGCCGCGCCTGGTCGCGGTGGGCCTGGTCCTGCTGGTGATCCTCCCCTGGCTGCTGGCCCGTTGGGTCTCGTTCGCGGTCGAGTTGATCGGGTCGATACCGGACTTGCTCTGATGGGAAGGGTGATCTGTACAGATGGGGTGGGAGCTCGCGGGACTGGAAGCGGCCGGGCTCCTCGGCCTGGCGGGGAAATGGGTCGTGGTGTGGGCCCGGGTGGTGGGCTTGTGCCTGACGGCCCCGGGCCTGGCGGTCCCGGGCCTCGCCTGGCAGTCCCGGCTGGGCCTGGCCGCGGTGCTGGGCGCCGTGCTCGCGCCGGTCGTGACGCCGCAGGTCCCGCCGCCTGCGGACTGGCCGGCGGCCGTCGGGACCGGCCTGGCGGAGGTCGTCACCGGCGGCGTGCTCGGGTGGTCGGCCGGCCTGATCGTGGCCGCGGCCCGAGCGGCGGGAGACCTGGTGGCCGCCCAGGCGGGCCTGGCGACCGCCATGCTGTTTGACCCGGAGTCTGGCGAGGAGCAGACACCCCTGGGACAGCTCTACGGCTGGCTGGCCCTGGCCGTCTTCCTGGCGATGGACGGACCGATTGTCCTGGTCCGGGCGCTGGTCGACAGCTATACCGCGATTCCCCCCGGGCAGCTCCTGAGCTCTCAGCAGGCCGTCGCGCTGGCCTTCGGCCAGGTCGGCCACGCCCTCGAGCTGGCGCTGCGCCTCGCCGCTCCCCCCGCGATCGCCCTGGTCATGACCGGCATCGTCCTGGGCTGGCTGAGCCGCGCGGCCCCGTCCCTGCCGTTCTTCACCCTGGCGCTGCCCATCCGCGCCGGCCTGGGGATCGCGCTGATCCTCCTCAGCATGACCGTCCTGGTCGTGACTCTCGCCGGCGCCTGGGGGCAGTAGAGTCACCTGCGGCGGATCTCGGCGCCTTGCGCGCATCTGAGGAATTCTGGATTCCAGATTCCAGATTCCAGATGAGGATCAGTCTGGAATCTGGAATCTGAATCTCGATCTGGAATCTGCAATCCGGATCTGGAATCTGGATCTCGATCTGCAATCTGGGTCTCGGTCTGGAATCTGCAATCTGGAATCCGGATCTGGAATCTGGATCTCGATCTGGAATCTGGAATCTGGAATCCGGAATCCACCCTTCCTCTTGGGTTGCGGCCGATGGCCGCGTGAGGCAGGAGGCCCGCCCATGTCCGAGGATCGAACTCAACCGGCGTCGAAGCGGCGGCGGCAACTGGCGCGGGAGCAGGGGCAGGTTGCGCACAGCCCGGAGCTGACGGCGGCCGTGGGCTGGCTGGTGGCGGTCGCCGCCTGGTGGTTCTTCGGCGGCGACCTGGGCGCGGCGATGGTCGCCCTGGTTCGCGGCTCGCTGACCGGTCCGACGGTTCTGCCGGCCGATCCGGGCGTGGTTGCGGCGCGGGTGCGTGAGCTGGCGTGGATGGTGGCCTGGCCGCTGACGGTCATCCTGGCCGGCTTTGCGGCCGGCGCGGTGGTGGCGCATCAGGTCCAGGTGCGGGGTCTGTGGGCGACCCGGCTGATCGTGCCGGACCCGGCGCGGTTGTGGGTGCCCGGGAGCGGTCCGGGTCTGGCCGCCCGGTGCGGGCGCCTCGGGTGGGCGGCGGGCAAGGCCATCCTGGTGGTCCTGGCTTCGGCCTGGATGCTCCGCGCCGGCTGGGGCGAGCTCCTGCGGCTGAGCGAGCTCGATGGAGCGGTCCTGGCGCGGGGGGCCAGTCGATTGGTGCTTCTCCTGGCTGGGGTCCTGGCCGGTGTGCTGTTGGTCCTCAGCGGCGTCGACTACGGGCTGCGGTATTCCCGGTTCGAGGCGATGCTCCGCACCACGACCCAGGAACAACGCGAGGACCAGCGCGCGATGGAAGGGGACCTGGCCGCGCGTGCCGTCCGGCGTCGGCTGGCACAGACCTGGCGCGGCGACTCGGCCAGGCGGGCGTCCCACGATCACGTCCGCACGCCAGCGGAGCGGGCGCCTGCTCAACCCCTCCTTCGTCAGGGGGGGAACGCCCCCCCTGGTCCCCTTCGTACAGGTCGGTCGGGCATTCCAGTCCGACGCGGCTGAAATGTCCGGCTGGAAGCCCGACCTACGGGAGTGCCAGATGTTCCAGCAGGATCCGGCGGAGCTCCTGCGTCACTGCCGGCGCCTCCTGGGAGAAGTGCGTGCCGGCGACGATCCGCTCGGACACCACCCCGTTGAGATGGGAGCTGCGATACTCGACCACCCCATCGGTGTTGGTCACGCCGCCGATCAAGGGGATGACCGAGTGGTAGGGCACCGCCGAGTCGATCGGGATCCGGTCGAGGGCGGCCAGGATCGGGCTGTCCGTCCGCAGGTTGCCGATGGCATTGAGCGCGCGGCCGTGGAGCTCGGCCGAGAGCACGTTGGGGCCGTTCAGGGCCTCGATCTCGGCGATGTGCGCCGCCTCTTCGGGGGAGCGGCGCATCGCGCGACAGACCGCCCAGCCGACCGGGCCGTTGGCGATCGGGCTGCCGCGATGAGGCGTGGCAATGAAAACGACCCGGCGCACGAAGGGCAAGGGCCGGAAGACCAGGAGGTGCTCCAGACCCGCGCGCAACTCGGGCGGGGCACGGAACCGCTCCCGGGGCACCGTGATCGTGGCATCCCAGAGCACCGACCCGCTGTCTTGCGCCATCATCTTGGAGAGCAGGCCCCCCATGCTGTGGCCGACGAGGACCATCCGGTCCAGTGCCCCATCGGTATGGTACGGGTCGAGCGTCGCGCGGGCGCGCGCCAGCGACTCGCGCAGCCGACGGGCCGACGCGGGGATCGGCAGGCCGGTCGGATAGAGGAACACCCAGAATTGGTATCGCGACGCGATCGCCGGGGAGTTCCTCAGCTCGTTGATCGTCTGCACCCAGGCCCGCGGGCTGGAGAACAGGCCGTGCACCAGCACCACGGGAATCTTCCCCGGCTCGAAGGGCCGCAGCATGTAGAGGCCCGTGTCCACGCCCAGTTGGTGGAAGCTCGAATCAAAGAGGCCGGTCCACTCCAGGATCGCGAACCGCCGGCCGGCCACCAGGGATGCCAGCGGTGTGGTGCGGTCGTTGGCCAGAGCGACCTCATTGCTCCCGACCGCCAGCGCCGGCGGACTGAACGCGTCGAACAGGACGAGCGTCGCCGGCGACCGCCGCCACGCGCCTCCGCGCAGACCGCCTCCAGCCATCACCACCGCGGTCGCCCCGGTCCTCAGGTCGCGGGGCAAGAACTGATCCTGCACGTCGGGCGTCGGCGCGTTGCGGGTCACCACGCGGTGGGCGACCAGGGGTACCCCCAACCCACTGGTCCGATAGACGTGGTCCATCCCCTCGACCCGCAGGTCGGCCGCCACGCGGAGATCGGCGATCCGCTGGGGGTCCAGGTAGGGCGTGGCGCTGTGCAGCGCAATCCCGTATTCCTCCAGGACCTGCCGCCAGTTCCGGCCGCCCGGCCCCGCCGCCGACTGGGAGGCTCGAATCAACCGCGCCACGGCTCCATTGTGGATCGCCAGGGCGAGGTCGGGCCGCGACCCGGCCGGATTCCCGAGTGCCAGCCAGGCCAGCGCGGCCGCGTCCCGATACCACGCCATGGCCGATGCCGGCGACTTCGACTGTCGCAACAGACCCGCCTGGTACGACAGCTCGGCCAGGGCCAGGGCCCCGTCGGCCGGATCCTCCGCCCCCGCGCCGTCGAGCCGATGAGCCAGGACGTCCGCTGCGCCGGCCGGGTCGCGTGCGGCGGCCTGGAGGAGATCATGGCGAGCGAGGACGACCCCCGTGGCGCTGCTGAGAGACCGCGTCGCCTCGAACCGCTCCAGCCGGTCGTCGATCGTATCGCGCAGCCAGGCCTCCCGGGCACTTATCCGTGCACACCCGGAAGGCGCGAGGATCAGGAGCCAGGCGAGTGCGCGTGCGGCCACGGCCAGGATGGGCCGGGTCACGCCCGGCCGCCGCGGCTCGAGCCCCGGTCGGCCCTGCGATTCGATGTGCCGGGAGAGGCCTGACATGATCCATCCCTGGAGAGATCGGCTCGCTGCCCTCAGCCAGCCGGGGGCGGCTGGCCCACGCAGATTAGCATCACCCCCTCTTCTTGAGAAGCCGAGCCGGGCCGCACGCCTGGGATCGCTCGGTGCCTCCGGATGCGCGCCGGTCCAGCCCAGCCAGCCGAATCGCTGCGCGAAACCGGCGGGAGGAGCTATCGCCCGAGGGCCGCACCGGCGTATACTGGGTTCTGTTGGAATCCGAAGGAGCCCGCGACGTCGATCCCCAGGGATCCTGCCCTCGCTTGCCTCTCTCGACTTCCCACTGCCCGGGCCGCCCGTGTCGGCCCCGATTCCATCCGACCCAGGAAGCACGCGATGGGTCGCCAACCTCATCAGGGAGCACGACCGTGGGCAAGAGGATCTTCGTGGGGAATCTGCCCCATCAGGTCAGCGGGCCGGAACTGGAGCAGTTGTTCGCCGAGTATGGCACGGTGCGCAGCGCGGAAGTCATGCAGGATCGCCAGACCGGTCGCAATAAAGGGTTCGCCTTCGTGGAAATGGAGAACGATGGCGAGGCCCAGGCGGCCATCCAGGGGCTGCATGAACACGAGCTGTACGGTCGCCGCCTCACGGTCAGCGAAGCCAAGCCCCGCAAGTATCGCAGTGGCGGCGGCGGTGGCGAGGGCGGCTACGGCGGCGGCGGCGGTTACGGTGGCGGTGGCGGTTACGGTGGCGGTGGCGGTGGTCGCGGTCGCGGCGGCTATGGCGGCGGCCGGTATTGAGGAATCCAGCGTGCCCGCGACGGGATCGACACACACCCGGCATCTCCCACTTTGACCTGAGACGAATCGCGATGGATCCCAAGCACCGACATCTGCCCGTCTCGTCCCGGCCGCTGTGCCCGGTCTGCAAGAAGGCTGTCTACTCGCGCGGGGGTGTCCATCCCCAATGCGCGATGCTTCAGGCTGATCCGCTCACCCCGAGGAAGTCGTTCCCGCCGGCTGCGGCGGCTCGATCGTCCTCAGGGTAACCGAAGCCCGCCGCGCGCACGGGGGGGAATACCCGGGTGTTCCCGGCGGTCCCTCATTCGGCCGTGACGAACGGGCGGATCTCCTCGAGCCGCTTCTTGCCGATCTCGCGCACCCGCTGGAGCTCATCGACCGAGGCGTAAGGCCGGCCCGCGATGATCCGCCGGGCGAGCACCGGGCCGATCCCCGGCAGGGCTTCCAGCTCGTTCTCGGTCGCGGTGTTGAGATTGATTCGCCCCGGTCGAGGGCGATCCCTCGCGTCGGGTCGCTCGTTTCCGGCTGGGGGCCCGCGCGGAGCGGTCGCGGGATTGACGACCCACCAGGTCCGGCCGTCACTCTGGATCATCACCGTGCCATCCTGATCGGTGCGCAGCAGGGGGATGCCCAGGCTGTCGAGGAGGGCGACCGTCTCGGGGTGGGGATGGCCGTACTCGTTATCCTTCCCCACGCACGCCACGGCCAGCTTGGGCTGTACCAGGTCCAGCCACGGGGAATCCGTGCCGTCGCGGCTGCCGTGGTGTGCCAGCTTGAGCACGGTGCAGTCGGCGCAGAGCTGGGGGACATGCCGCTCCCACCATCGCCGCTCGGCGTGCCCCGCGTCCCCGGCCAGCAGGGCTGAGAGCTTGCCGAAATCGACGCGGATGCCCACGCTGTTGTTATTCTCGTCGGATGGGTCCTCCGGGGCTTGAGGGAACACGGTCAGCACGACCGAGCCCAGCTCAATCCTGCGTGGCGTCTGCTCGGGCACGATTGAGGTGATCTCCAGGTCCCGGACCAATCGGAGCAATTTCAGGTAGTGCGGGGTGGTGTGGGAGGAGTCCGAAGCGAGGAAGAAGCGGGGCTGGAATTCGCGGATCACCTCCTCCATGCCGCCGTAGTGATCGGCGTGGTGATGGCTGACTGCGACCAGGTCCAGGGATCGGATCCCCTGGCGTCGCAGCAGGCTGGCGGCGAGCTCCTTGTGCGGCCCGGCATCGATCAAGGCCGTCTGGCCCTCGGGCGATCGAATCAGGATCGAATCGCCCTGGCCGACATCCAGGAATTCGATCGTCGCGACCTCGCCCAAGGCTCGGTGCCCGCCCACGGGGATCATGGGTACGGTCCGGCTGCATCGGATCGACGAGAGCGCCGCGACGAGGGCGGCAATGACCGCCACGACCATCACGAGACGCCGGATCGTGAAGCGGTACCGACGCATGCGCATGGCCGAGGTCTCCACGCCGTTGAGATCGTCTCAGATCCGAATATCTCCGCCGGGGTCGGTTTTCTTGAGCTGGTCCTGGAGCTTCCGAGTCTCGAGGGCCACCTTCCGGGTGGTCGCGACGTCGCGCTCGATGAGGAACGTCAGCACGTCGCCGGCCCGGGACCCCCGGGGCAAGAGCTTCCGCGGGAAGTTGATCGGAGTGCCGTCGTCGGCGATCAACACGGCGATCGACTTTTTCTCGCCCTCGAAGCGGTCGATCGCGAGGCGGATTCTCATGGCGCGGCGTCCTCGGCGGACCGGTCCGTCAGGATGGCGGCAAAGGCGAACTGGCCGAATTCCCTGGACCTTGATGCTACCCGGTGCCGGCCCCCCGGTCACGGCTTTCGCGTCTCCGAATTTGACGGTCGAACTCGCGTGCCGTAGGATCGGATGATGCGTGTCGCGATGGGTCAGCGATTCCCGATCGAGGGGAGGTTTTCCGCTATGAAGACCATCGAGATCGGCGAGGCGACCCACCCGCTGGCGGAGTACGTCCAAGGGGTTCACGCCGAGCCTTTGGTCATCACCGACCAGGGGACCCCTACGGCCGTGATCCTGCCCCTGACCAAGGTCGACCTGGAAGGCGTCGCACTCAGCTCGAACCCAGAATTCCTCGCCCTGATCGAGCGGTCCAGGGCACGTGCTCGTGAGCAAGGGGAACTCTCCGCGACCGAGATACGCGGGCGGGTCCTCGACAGATCGTGAGATCAGGCCGCGATGAGATTCCGACACGACTCGTGGTGGTGCCGGATCGCGATCCGGGGACCAGCTTCATGCCCATGGAACCCCCCTACGACGACGATTACCCGACCTGTGCCCGCACCTACGCGACCCTGCACATCTACCATGACGACCTGGACCCCAACGCGATCACGCGCATCCTCGGCATCGAGCCGACGCGCACCCAGGTGAAGGGGCGGCTGTGCACCAGCATGACCGGCAGGACGTTCGAACCGGAGATCGGGGGCTGGTTCCTGTCCACCAAGCATGACGTCGCCTCCAAGGACGTGCGCCGTCATCTGGACTGGATCTTGGACAAGCTCGCGGGCCGGGACGGCGCCGTGCGGTCCCTCCAGGACTCCGGCCACCGGATGGACGTGTTCTGTTACTGGCATTCCGCCTGGGGGCACGGCGGGCCGCTCCTCTCGCCGGCCCTCATGAGGCGGTTCGGGGAGCTGGGGATCGAGGTCGGGTTCGACGTGTATGGTTGAGCGGAACGCGGGATGTCTCGTCAGAATCAAACGTTTCGCTCGTCGTGGAGGGAGGCGGAAAAATCTCAGAAGCCAAAAGCGGAATTGGCTCCCGACCCCGATGAAGGCCCTACGGGACCGACCCCCTGGAGTTCGGACGATGGATTGGATCCTCCAACGCCTGGGCGAGATCAATACCACGCTGGAGGTTCCGTCCGACCACTTCCGCGGTGAGTTGCTCGCCGAACGAGACGGCTTGATCGATCAACTCGGTGAATTCTACCTGACCGCGACACCGCGGCAGCACGGTGCGATCCGGCGTTTCGTCAAGGGGAATCGCCGGCTCATCATGGCGTTCGAGGATCGCGTGACCTGGCACGCGTACCGGATCCGGACGGTCGAGGACATCCGTCACCTCTGCCTGGGACTGGCGGCGGCCTCGATCATTGGCGAGGGGCTTGATTTCAGGGACTTCTTCTTCGCCCTCGATCACCTCGCCAGGGCGGCATCCCGAGTGGGGATTGACCCCCGGCCCCATTTCCAGGAGGCGGCGAATCTGGCGGGCAAGGGACGGGGACGATCCTTTCTACGCCGTTAGTCGTAGCGTCTGCGACGAGCGGGCAGGATTCAAGATACCGAGTCGATCCACGCCAAGGGGAAAGCGAAGGTCGGAATCGCCGGACGGAGCCGGCTCCTACAGGGGCGAGATCCCGAAGACTTCTTGTGAGGAGGCGGCTCCGTCCGCCGATCCGCGCTTTCACTCGGAATTGGTGCGATGCCAGACCAGCCATTGCCGAAATCCTGGCGACGTCGGCTCCGAATGAGCGTCCGGGCGCTGATGGTCCTCGTCCTCATCATCGGTGGCGGGCTCGGCTGGGTGCTTTACAGAGCCCGTCTCCAGCGCGACGCCGTCGCGGCGATCCGGCGCGTTGGTGGAGAGGCTGCTTATAGTTGGCAATGGTCCCACGGCCGGCCGATCTCCCCACCACCCAGGCCCCCGTGGCCCGCCTGGCTGCGCCGAATCCTCGGGCCGGACTTCCTCGATACCGTGACGTTTGTCCGCCTCTACGGCGAGCAGTGCGACGACGAGGCCATGCGTGCGGCCTGCCGGCTCCCCTGGCTCGAGGAGTTGAGCGTCGTGAACACCAGCGTCACCGACGCCTCGGCCGAGGACCTCCGACAGCTCACGAAGCTGCGGTCACTGGTCCTCGCGTTGAACCGGATCACCAAGCGACCGCTCCGGCACATCGGGGAAATGCGCGAACTGCGGGAGCTGACTCTGTCGCTGAAGCGGTTCCCGATCCCGGCGCGGGATGAAGACATGGCGTTCCTCCAGCGGCTGACCAAGCTGGAGAGCCTCAAGCTCTACAGTGCCAACCTCGATGACGCCTGGCTGGTCTACCTTGAGAAGCTGGAGAACCTGAAATCCCTCCACCTCACCGACACGGCGATGACGGCGGCGGGTCTCGACCATCTCAAGGGCCTGCCGAACCTGACGGCGCTGCTCAGTCTGGGCGGGACGGAGTTCCCCTTGACGAGACCCAATGCCACGCCCGCGGAACTCGCCGAGCGCGGGGAGATGCTCCGTCGCATCCAACTCATCCGCGGGAAATGAGGGGAACAGCGAGGATTTCGCAGCATCACCAGGACCGGGTGTCCCACACCTTGACTCGCAGCCGCCGACGCCCGCCTGGGGCTCTTGCCCCGAAGGGGCTGGGCCCACAGCGTAGCTGGGGCGAGGCATCAGCCCAGGGCAACGCCCTGGGAGAGCTCGCCGCATCGAATAGAATCGCCGTCCGGTTCGTCCAACCGATCAGAGAAGGCCAACGGACCCCGGCCCGCGGGCTTCGTCGCATCCCGATCGAACTTCCCTTGGAGCACGAAGCATGACCGCCTCCTTGTGGCTGGTGGCTGGCTTAACCTGCGCCCAGTTCGGCCCATCCGTGGAATCAGCCCCTGCGAACCCCCCGCAGGACGCGCGAGAACAGCCCGAGAGCGTCCCTCCCCCCCGGCGGGCCGCGAGTCGGATCTCCGGCGTCACGGTGTACCAGGGCCAGGCCCTGGTGACGCGCGAGGTCAACGTCCCGGAGGGGGACGGAACGATTGAGCTGATCGTCACCCCGCTGCCGGCACAGGCGGTCGACACCTCGCTCTTCACCGAGGGAGCCGACGGCCTGCGCGTGCTCAGCACGCGGTTCCGGACCCGCGCCGTCAAGGAGGACACGCGGCAGGAGGTCCGCGCCAGGGAGGAGCTGCTCAAGAACCTCCAGGCCGACGCCCAGCGGCTCCAGAAGGAGATCGCTGTCCAGGAGGAGGACCTGCGGTTCCTCCAGAAACTGGAGGGTTTCACCGGCACGGCCCTGTCGGGGCTGACCGAGAAGGGCCGGCTCGAGAGCGAGCCCATCCTCACCCTCAGCAAGTTCGTCATGGACAACCGCTCCGCCCGGACGAAGACCGAGACCGACCTCCGCCGGCAGTTGCAGGCCAGCACCGAGGCGGCCGAGTTCACCCGGCGCCAGCTCGTCGAGCTCTCGGCCGGCCCCAGCCGCATCGAGCGGGATGCCGTGATCGTCGTGCACAAGGCTCGCCCCCAGGCCGGCACCGTGCGCCTCGGCTACCTCGTCCGCGGCGCGAACCGGTGGCCGCAGTACCGCCTCCGCGGCGGCGCCGGTCCTGGTCCCGTCCGGCTCGAGTACCTGGCTGCCGTGGTCCAGCAGACCGGCGAGACCTGGTCGGGTGTCCGTGTCACGCTCTCCACCGCCCGGCCGTCATTGGACGCCGCGCCGCCCGAGCTGCTCCCGCTGAAGCTGGCCGTCGCCGGGGTCGTGGACACCGGCCCCATCGAGGCGCCCGACGACAGGTCCCAGCGGATCGCCGCCGAGCTGGGGAAGCCGATCAAGATGTCGTTTGCGAACGAGACTCCGCTCGAGGACGTCATCAAGTACGTCCGGCAAGCCACCAGGAGCCCAACCTTTCCCGACGGCATCCCCATCTACGTCGACCCGCTCGGCTTGCAGGCAGCGGAGAAGACCCTCAAGTCGACCGTCACCATCGACGTGGCGCAGGTCCCCCTGCGGACATCGCTGAAGCTGCTGCTGACGCAGCTCGGCCTGACTTACCAGGTCAAGGACGGCCTGTTGACCGTGACCTCGGAGGATTCCGCGGCGGACGACAGCTTCGGCCCAGGCGGTTCCCTGGGCGGTGGACCCGAGTTGACTCTGGGGCCGGCCCAGACGTCCGGAGGCGCGCGGCTCAATCAGGAGGCGGCGAGCGATCAGGCCGAGGAGCTGCGCGTGGCGGACGGGCAGGGCTCGGGCCCGTCCCCGGCCGAGAAGGATGATCCCAGCGTCACCTTTCCCATCCCAGGTCGCCTCGATATCCCCTCGCGCCGCGATCCCCAGTTGCTCGAAATCGCCCGCGTCGAGCTGCCCGCTGAGTACTACGCCAAGGCCGTCCCCGTCCTGACGCCGCGGGTCTATCGCCTGGCCAGGCTGACCAACCAGAGCGACCTCGTGCTCCTGCCCGGTGAGGCCACGGTCTACATCGGCGGCGAATTCGTCGGCCGGATGCGGCTGCCCCTGGTGGCTGCCGGCGAGCCGTTCATCGCCGGCTTCGGCGTGGATCCGCAGCTCCAGGTGAGCCGCCGGCTGGTCCGCAAGTCCCGCTCGGTGCAGGGGGGTAACCAGGTCTTCGACTACGAGTTTCGCATCGGGCTGCGGAACTACCGGACCAGCCCGGTCAAGGTCCAGCTCTGGGACCGGCTGCCCAAGCCGCAAGGGGAAGTGGTGGCCGTCCATCTGGTCAAGACGTCACCCGAGCTCAGCACCGACGCGCCCTACCAGCGCACGGCCCGGATGGACAACCTGCTCCGCTGGGACGTGGATCTGCCCCAGGGCACCGTCGGCGAGAAGACGATGTACCTGAACTACGAGTTCCGCCTGGAATACGCCCGCGACCTCCCTCAGCCCCACTTCGTCTCCGGCGGCCTGCGCGAAGGCCCCATCGGCGGGGGTGCCATGGGGCTCATGGGGGGCATGGGGGGAATGCAATCGGTGAAACTTCGGCCCGACTGAAGCTCCCGAACATCGGGTCAGCCGCCGCAGACGGGCTGAATTCCTGCTCCCGATGCAGCCGACCGTGCGCGAAAGGGTATTACCCCGGCATGAAAGTCTTACCTCGGCAGGTCACGTGCGCCTGGAGGATGGCTCTCCCGAGTCGTCGGGACGGGTCTGGAGACCCGTCCTACCTGAGGATCGTTCCGGCCGGAAGAAGCTCCAGTCGTAGGTCAGGCTTTAGCCTGACGTTCCGATCCTGTCAGGCTAAAGCCTGACCGACTTTCTTGCCGGGGTATGGAACGCTGACGAAATAACCTCCCGAGTGCCGGGGGGTACGAGGTAGCTGGGTTCCGGGAAGTTGTTTCGTCGGTGGTCCTTACCCCGGCAAGAAAGAACTTCATACGAGCCCGACGCGCCAGCGAGGGAATTGCGGGGAGGGCCAGCCACTGACTCGCTGGCGCTTCGGGCTGGTATTCGGACCTTCTTCCTGGCCGGGGTAATAATAGGTCTGTTCCGGCAAGCCTCAACCGGCCACGAGTCGGGCCCGCGTCTGCTCGGCCTCCTCGACGGGCGTCACGCCGAAGAGCCGCTTGAACTCCCGGCTGAACTGCGACGCGCTCTCGTACCCGACCGCCCGCGCCGCGGTGCTCGCGTTGTAGCCGTCGTGGGCCATCAGTCGCCGCGCCTGGTCGAGCCGGATTCGCTTGAGGTACTGGAGCGGCGAGCTGGCCGTCACCAGCTTGAAGTAGTAGTGGAAGGCCGCGACGCTCATCGCGGCCTTCCGCGCCATCTCCTCGACGCTGAGCGGCCGCGCGTACTCGGCGTGGACGTACCTCAGGACCCGGGCAATTCGGGAGAAGTGCTCGTCCCGGCTGGCGAGGGCACGGAGGGCCCCGCCCTGCTCCCCTTGGAACACGCGATAGACGATCTCGCGGACCGTCTGACGGCCGAGCATGCGGCTGTCGAGTGGCGACCTGAGGCACTCCAGCAGCCGGATGACGGCCCCGCCCAGCTCCTCGCTCATCGGGGTCGAGGAGATGCCCCGCGGCGTCGGGCCGACCGGCGGCAGAGGCTCATCCATCTCCAGCATCATCTCGCCGAGCATCGACGGCTCGACGGTGATGGCCAGCAGGAGCAAGGGCTCCTCGGGGCTGGCCTCGGTCTCGCACTCCGCCGGCAACGGCACGGACAGAACCAGGTAATTGTATGCGTCGTATCGGTAAACCTCGCCGCCGAGATAGGCCCGCTTCCGGCCCTGGCCGACGATGAGGATCTTCGGCTGGTAAACCACCGGGGCCCGGGGCACCGGCCTCGAGACGCGGGCCACCTCCACGCCGTCGACGGGCGTCCGATGCGTCCCCTCGTGCACCGCCACCTCATTAAGGAGGCTCGCGAGCCGCTGGCGATTGTTGCTCTGGCCGTTCATCCCGTCCTCCGGTCTTGCTGTGCGTCCCAGAGAATCAGGTTACAGAATTCACCGTCTCCCGGGTAGATGTCCAGGCGGCCAAGAGGATCAGGCAAACCTTTTGGAGGAATGTTCCTTTTCCTTTCCGGGTGGTTGGCCTTTAATGAACCTCGGAGAGCGGGACACGGAAGGAGCAACCTGAGCAAAGGGGGAGGCGAGCCTTCCCAGCGCCTTCGACGGAGGAACCAATGCAGAAGCGAACACTCGGGAACAGCGACCTGGACGTCTCGGCCATCGGGCTGGGCTGCATGGGGATGAGCTTCGGCTACGGCCCGCCCATGGACAAGCCGGCGGCGATCGCGCTGATCCGGATGGCCGTCGAGCGCGGCGTCACCTTCTTCGACACCGCCGAGGTCTACGGCCCGTTCACGAACGAGGAGCTGGTGGGCGAGGCCCTCGCCCCCTTCCGCGGGCAGGTGGTCATCGCGACCAAGTTCGGCTGGGACATCGACCCGGAGACCCGCGAGCGCCGCGGGGGCCTCAATAGCCGCCCCGAGCACATCAAGGTCGCGACCGAGGGGATGCTTCGACGCCTCAAGACCGACCGCGTCGACCTTCTCTATCAGCATCGCGTCGATCCGGGCGTGCCCATCGAGGACGTCGCCGGCGCGGTGAAGGAGCTGATCCAGCAGGGCAAGGTCCAGCACTTCGGCCTCTCCGAGGCCGCCGCGCAGACGATCCGCCGGGCCCACGCGGTCCAGCCCGTCGCCGCGGTCCAGAGCGAGTATTCACTCTGGTGGCGAAAGCCCGAGGGAGACGTCCTGCCGACGCTCGAGGAGCTCGGAATCGGCTTCGTACCCTACAGCCCGCTCGGCAAGGGCTTCCTCACGGGAACGATCGACGCGAGCACGAGCTTCGACAGCTCCGACTTCCGCAACACCGTCCCCCGCTTCACTCCGGAGAATCGCCAGGCGAACCAGGCCCTGGTCGATCTCCTCGGCCGCATCGCGGAGCGGAAGCAGGCGACTCCCGCCCAGATCGCACTGGCGTGGCTGCTGGCCCAGAAGCCCTGGATCGTGCCCATCCCGGGCACCACGAAACGGCATCGCCTGGAGGAGAACCTCGGGGCGGCGGCTATCGAGCTGACGACCGACGACCTCCGCGAGATCGAGACCGCGGCCTCCCAGATCACGCTGCACGGGGCCCGGTATCCCGAGCACCTGGAGCAGATGACCGGCCGCTGAGCGGCCAAGGAGAACACGATGGAAATCCACACGCTATCGGACCCGGCCCGGTTCGCTCAGGCCATCCGCGACCTCGCTCGGGATGCCCACCAGACGGTGAGGCATTCACCATCCCCGGCGGCCCTGCGGAGGCTCTCCCGGCGCATCGAGTTCCTCGCGGCCGCCCTCGGCGACCGCCGCGGGGGCCCGCTCGCGACCTGGCTGGACAACCTCGGGCGCGAGGTGCGGTCGGCCGCTGTTCACCGGGCCGGGGCGTCCCGGCGCATGTGCATCTGTGCGTAAGGCGCCCTGCAACGTGCGGCCGGAACGAATTGCGAGGAGGACCCCCAATGACCACATGGTCGGCAGACGAACTGAGCAGGATTGCCGAGGCCGATGACCTGCACATCTCACCGTTGCGTGAGGAGGGGGAAACGTACGGCACTCAGCACTTGGCCTGGGTTCTGGTGCACGCGAGCGAGGCGGTGGTGGGCGCCGGGTGGCTGGGTCGGAGGCGGCGCAGCCGCCGCAGCCCCCAGGGGCAGAGGCCCCCGCACCTGGGGGCTCCGGCCTTCGGCCTGCGACCCCAGCCACCCGGCGATCGTCCCGATGGAAAAAGGTAGAAAACTCCGGCCAGGTGCTTAGTCGACCCGCCCACGGTGGTGGCGAAGCCGTGGGCGTTGAAGGTGCCGCCGCCCTGGGTGAATGTCCCCACGATGTTCCGGGACCGGCCCAGGGCGATGTTGCCCGTGTGGAGAGAGGTGATGTAAATCGAGCCCACCCTGCCGCCGAACGCGGGATCGACGATCGCATCCTTCTGCGAGGTGCCGTCGAATCGGGCCGTCGTGGTGGGGCCGGGAACCACCCTCAGGCTCCAGTTGGCGGGATCCGACCAGTTGTTCGTCGTCCCCAGCCCGGTCCAGACGTCGGTCGGGACGACGACCGTGACCCTGGCCGTGCCGCTGTCGATGCCGAAGTCCACGGCCGTCGCTCCGGTGAAGTTCGTCCCGGTGATCCGCACCAGGGTGCCACCGTAGGTCGGGCCGACGGTGGGTGTCGGGCCCGTGACCGTCGGCCGGGTGGACGGGGCGGTGAACGTGAAGTGGTCAGCCGGGCTGGTGGCCGAGGCGCCGGCGTTGGAGACCGTGACGTCGACGGTCCCGGCCGCCTCCGCGGGCGTCGTGGCCGTGATCGACGTGTTCGAGTTGACCCGGAACGATCCGGCCGGGACGCTGCCGAAGTCGACCTGCGAGGTCCCGATGAAGTTGGTCCCGGTGATGGTCACCACCGTCCCCCCGGCGGTCGGGCCGGTGGCCGGGCTGAGGCCCGTGACCGTGGGCGGCTCCTCGGCCGTGCCGGGCTGATTGAGCATCACGGCGACGGCGTGGCCGTCCCCGTTCTGGGTGACCGCCAGGTCGGACAGCCTGTCGCCGTTGAAGTCGCCGACCGCGAGGCCCCCGGGCAGGTGGAACGGAGTGTACTGGATGGGGGCCTGAAACGTCCCGTCGCCGTTGCCGTAGAAGATCGCCACCGAGCCGGGCTTGAACGAGGTCGAGCCCGCGGTCGGCGGTGACCGCGGCGAGGTACTTCGCCTCGAAGGTGAAGTGGCCCCTGCCGGCGTTCTTGAACAGGGCCACCCCGGCGGGATTGGTGGGCGACAGGACGTTGTTGTAGCCCTCTCCACCGGCAACCGCCAGGTCCGCGAACCCGTCGCCGAAGAAATTCGCGGTCGTCACCGAGCGGATGTTGGTGAACCCGGCGGGCATCGCCACGCTCACCGGCGCCCCGAAGGTGCCGTCGCCGTTGTTGGGCAGGATCGCCACGGTGTTGGTGGCGAAGATCGCCACGGCGATGTCCTGGCGACCATTGCCGAAGTAATCACCCACCGCCAGACCGCCGCGGTCCGCCGCGCCGACGCTATAAACCCTCGGGGCCGCGAAGGTGCCGTCGCCGTTGCCCAGCAGGATGCTCACCTCGCCGTTGTCCCCTTCGATGGCGAGGTCGAGCTTCCTGTCGCCGTTGAAGTCGGCCGCGGCCATCCAGTCCGGATGATTCGCACCGAGCCCGGTGCTGTAGCTGACGGCCGGCCGGAAGGAACCATCCCCGTTGCCCATCAGGATGCTCACGGTGCCCGCGGCCTTGTTGGTCACGGCGAGGTCGAGCTTCCCATTGCCGGCGAGGTCCGCCGTGATCACCTGGTCGTTGAAGCCGTTCAGTCCGTGGGTGTCTTGCGTCCCCACCGGGTAAATCACCGGGGCGGCGAAGCTCAGGACCAGCCGATCCTCCAGCTCCACCAGCGCCGGCTGAAACCCGTGCCTGGACCTGCCACCCGACCTCAGCCCCCTGGACCCACTCTTTCGCCAGCCTCGCGCCATCTTTCGCGACACGATGTCAGACACGTTGAAGCCTCCCAGGATGGTATGATGATCGCCGGAAGGGGCCGGTGGACCAGCCCGGTCGAGGCGTTGTGACGTGGCCTCGCCGAGCGACACATCCTTGAAGCCAGTGCCACGGCTGGCGCACACCGGGAACTGGGCGCGCTCGGGTGCCGACACGGCTGCCCGACGCGGCCGGAACCGGGATCGAAGCGGAATCAATGGGATCGTGATGAAGCGTTTTTTTCTAGGATGGCAAAGTTAACTGGAGGCACTGTTGCTCCAATTTCGCGAGATAAGCGGCCGGGTCATGGCGGAATCGTCGCTGCTTCCGCCGCGCCTCG
>JAJPJC010000099.1 GCA_021324445.1 Isosphaeraceae bacterium | reverse complement strand
CCGCCCCTCCGGGGCTCTTGGGAAGAGCGGGGGTGCCGGGCGCTCCGCGGTCGACCAGGGGCTGACGCCCCTGGCTACTGACCTCCGCCCCTCCGGGGCTGTGGGAACAGACTCTGAGTGTCCGGTTCCAGGTATCGAGAAAACTGGGTGAGCCATGTCACAACCGCGACTCCTGCCGGTCGATCGACCCGAGCTCTCTCCCCTTCCCATCTCCGGTCGATTGAGGAGCCAGTTGGTCTATTTCATGACCCCTTCGGGCTCGCCGGGTGTCCCTGACCTGGCCGAGAACGAGTTCTGGATCGCCCGCGACCAGGTCGCCCGGTGGCTCGAGGAGGGGGTTTTCTACCTAGTTTCACCTCTGGATTCGGCCAATGCGACCGAGGTCGAGCTGAGCGAGGAGCAGGAGGCCCTGCTGAGCTGGCTGGAGAAGAACGGCATCCAGCACGTTCGGGTCGTGGAGTAGGTGGAGCGGCTTCATGCGAGGATTCCACGGACGACCTCGCCGTGCACGTCGGTCAAGCGCATGTCGCGGCCGCCGAAGCGGTAGGTCAGGCGCTTGTGGTCCATGCCCAGGAGGTGCAGGATCGTGGCATGCAGGTCGTAGATTTCGACCTTGTTCTCGATGGCGTGATAGCCGTAATCGTCGGTCGCGCCGTAGATCGTCCCGCCCCTGGTGCCGCCGCCAGCCAGCCAGATGGAGAAACCATACGGGTTGTGGTCGCGGCCGTCGGTACCCTGGGCCATGGGCGTCCGGCCGAACTCACCGGCCCAGACGACGAGGGTCGATTCGAGGAGGCCGCGCGTCTTGAGGTCCTTGAGCAAGCCGGCGATCGGCTGGTCGACGGCCCGGGCATTGTTCTGGTGTCCGTTCTTGAGGCCCCCGTGCTGATCCCAGCGGTCGGCACCGACGTAGGGACAGAGCACCTCGACGAACCGGACGCCCCGCTCGACCAGCCGCCGGGCGAGCAGGCACTCGCGGGCGAAGATCTGGGTGGGCGGGTAGGGATCATCAAGGCCGTAGAGCTGCCGGGTGAGCGCGGATTCGCCGTCGAGACTCATCAGCTCGGGGACGGCCGCCTGCATCCGGAACGCCAGCTCGTAGTTGGCGATCGCCGCCTCCACGCCGTCGTGCCGGCCCATGCGGCCGAGCACGCCCTGGTCGAGCGAGCGGAGCAGCTCCAGCTTGCGACGCTGGAGCTCGGGCGTCGCCTCGCTGGGCGTGATGTTGGCGATCGGCGTGGCGGCCGGCTTGAAGACCGAGCCTTGATAGGCCGCGGGCAAGAACCCGTTGCTGAAACAATCCATCCCACCCGGGGGGATCAACCCGCCGTTGAGCACCACGAAGCCGGGCAGATCCTGGCACTCGCTCCCCAGGCCATAGGTCAGCCAGGCGCCGTGGCTGGGCCGGCCCTGGAGCCCGCTGCTGGTGTGGATGAAGTAATTCGCGTTGGTATGCTCGGAGAAATTGGAGACCATCGAGCGGATGACCGCGAGGTCGTCGGCCATGGTGCCGACATGAGGGAACAGGTCGCTGATCGGGATGCCGCTCTGTCCGTAGTGCCGGAACTTCCAGGGGCAGCGCAAGACATTCCCCACGTTGTTGAACTGGGTGGGATGGGTCTTGACCTGGATCGGCCGGCCGTGCTCCCGATCGAGCCGCGGCTTCGGGTCAAAGGTGTCGACCTGCGACGGACCGCCGTCCATGAACAGGAAGATCACCGCGCGCGCCCTGGCCGGGAAATGCGACGGCCGCGGCGCCATCGGATTCGGTCGCCCGGCGACGCCCGGCGCCGCCGCGGCCTGGTCCGGCGCCTCCCCGAGCACGGCACCGAAGGCCGGCTCCCGCCAGAGCGCGGTCAGCGCCAGCGCGCCGAACCCGTTGGCGCAACGCAGCAGCATGTCACGACGGCTCGAGCCAGGTTCAACGAATCGGCGGCAGTGCATGGTCATTCGGATCGCTCAATCGATAAAGATAAATTCTTTCGTGTTGATCAGAACATGACAGAGGTTGGCCCAGGCGAGCCGGCGATCGGCGGCGGACGAGTCATTCTCCAGGAAGGCCAGGCAACGGCGGGCTTCGTCGTCGCTGGGGGGCCTGCCGAAGGCCGTGAGGAACAGCTCGTCGAGCCGCCGGCGGTCCGTCTGGTCGGGGGCGGCCAGCAGCCGCTCGGCCCAGAGCCGGGCCTGGAGCACGACGAAGGGGTCATTCATCAGCGTCAAGGCTTGCGCGGGGACGTTCGAGACGTTGCGCCGGCCCATGGTGGAGAACGGGACGGGCGCATCAAAGGCCAGGAACATCGGGTTGAGGAAGTTGCGGCGGACGTTCAGATAGAGACTGCGCCGGCCGTCACCGTCGAGGGGACCCGATCGCGCCGGCCGGCCGCGGCCGTCCATGAAGCTGGTCAGGTACGGCGGCACGCTCGGGCCGTGGAGGGTTGTCACCAGCCGGCCGGAGACGGCCAGGAGGGCGTCGCGGACCGCCTCGGCCTCGAGCCGGCGAATGTTCATCCGGTGCAGGTGGACGTTCTCCGGATCCCGGCGTTCGGCCTCGCCCATGGGGGTGCTGGCCATCCGGTAGGCGCTCGACGTGACGAGCAAGCGCTGCAATTCCTTGATCGACCAGCCGCGGTCGAGGAACGCGGCGGCCAGCCAGTCGAGGAGCTCTGGATGGCTGGGCGAGCGCCCCATGGCGCCGAAGTCGTCGGTCGACTTGACCAGCCCCTCGCCGAAGTGGTGTTTCCAGAGCCGGTTGACCAGCACGCGGGCGAGCAACGGGTTCGTCCCGGGATCGACCATCCGCCGGGCCAGCTCGAGCCGGCCGCTGCCGTCCTGCGGCGTGCAGAATCCGCTGGTGCCACCGAGGACCTCGAGGAACCGTCGCGGCACGACCGCACCGAGGTTCT
>JAJPJC010000230.1 GCA_021324445.1 Isosphaeraceae bacterium | reverse complement strand
GCTGGCGCACAACCTCCTGGCCGTCCGGGCGCTCGAACGGCGAAAAGCGGCCGAGGGGCAGGTCGCAACCCCTTGCGACAACGCCGCTTAAAAGCGGGACGATCTCCAAAGGGGGGGGAAAGGAAACGGCCTCGGGGCGCGCCCCTCAAGCGGCAGCGACGGTCATGGGAGACACTCTTACGGATGGCCGGATTCCGGCGGTGGATCCGGTCCGCCCTCGCGGTGGACGCGAATGAAGTGGTCGGTGAACGCGGCATGAGCCATCGGGGTCTTGACCTTCGGCATGTGACAGGGGATGCAATTGCCCGCGGGCTGGACCGGACAGGAGCCGCGGGCCGCGGGCACGGTCCCTCGAGCGGCTCCCGCGGTGGGACTGGGCGGGGTTTCGGTGGTCCCATGACAGGCCAGGCACCGGGCGATATAGACCGCCGGCGCGGTCTCGGCGTCGCGATGCGGGTCGTGGCAGGTCACGCAGTCGAGCTGGCCGTCGCTCTGGGAGTAACAACGGCTCCAGGTGAAGGTCTGGCCCTGGAACCGAACCGAATCCGGTGCCTCCGGCCTGAGGGTGAGAGTCTTGTCGCGCGGGCTGTGACATTGGCTGCACAGCGCGACGATCGCCGGCCCGGAGACCAGCGCGGGCCGGGCGATGGCCAGGTCGGTCTCCGGCCCCTGGCCGGCGCCGACCGTCGCGGCCGACACGACCCGGAGGTGGTCTCCAGCCGGCCCGTGACACCGCTCGCACCCGATGGCGGAGTCGACCGACTCGGGACCCGATCCGGTCAGGATCGCCTGCGCGTGCGTGGTATGACAGAACAGGCAGCGGCGGAGCGCGTCGTGGTTGATCCGCTTACCCTGGAACTGCGCCGGCTGATCGGGGTGCGGAGCTTGACCGGACGTCACGTCCCAGCCGATCGGTTCGGGATAATGGGAGAGCCGGCACTCATAAACCCGGTCCTCCCGGTCGTGGCCGACCAGGGTCAAGCCCCGGTCGCCCGATCCGAAGGCATAGTCGAGGACCGTTTGATAGATCTTTTCCTGGGCCCGGGTCTGGATTTCCCACCCGCCGGGGCGGCGGTGGTACGCGTGGATGACCCGGGGATCTCCCGGATCGGCGATCGCCTGTTGCGCCAGTGCCGTTTGGCCCAACTGGTCCTTGCGGAGGAAGGTCCGGGCGTGCCGGCTGTGGTGCTGGGACCGGAAGACGGCCGGATGGCAGGCGCCGCAGCGGGCCTCGCCGACGAAGGGAGCCGGCTCGGGCTCCAGGGGATGAGCCTGGCGGTAGGACCGGGCCAGGGCGGCCACCGCGGCCGTGCTGGCGATCCCCTGCTGGAGGTTGCAACGGCTCAGGAGCCAGGCCAGTTCGGGGTCGTCCTGCCGGGAGTCCTTGAGCTGCCGCAGCTCGTCGCGGGCCTGCGCCGGCTGTCCCATCTGGAGCCGGCAGCGGACCAGCCACTTCCGGACCCGGTCGGGGTCGTCGGCGCCGTGCCATTGGTCGGGGCGGCTCAAGGCGCGCTGGAGGGCCTCGGCGGTGCCGGCCGGATCCGACTCCTCGGCACGGATGGCGGCCAGCCGCAGCGCAGCCCGGGCCTCCCATCCCGGCTGCGCCTCCAGGCGCTGGGCCATCGTCCCGGCCTCATGGAGCAGATCCAGCCGGGAGAACGCCCGTTCCAGCGCGACGATGGTCTCCAGGTGATTGAGGTCCCGGCCCAGGGCCATGCGCCACAGCAGGATAGCGCGCTCCCGCTGGCCCAGGCGGAAGAACGCCTCACCCTGGAGGAAGTAGTCCTCCACCTCCAGCCGGTCGCGGGGAAGCCGTTGCGCGAGCTTCAGGGCGGCCTGGTCGTGTCCTTGGCGGAAGAGAGACCGCGCCAGCAGGCGGAGCGCCTCGGCATCGTCGTGCCGGCGGCGCAGCACGCCCCGGGCCTCGCGTTCGGCAGCCGGATAATCGCCGCGGCGGTAGTCGGCCTGGCCCCGTTGCAGCGGGTTGATACCGGCGGTCCTGCGCCACCAGGCGCCGACCAGAGCCACTCCCAGCAGGATCACCACGCCGGCCAGCGCCGGCCCTGTCCATCGGGATTGAACTCCGGCGCGCGGCGGGGACACGCTCGCTTGGCTCCTGGTTTGGCCAACCCGGAGGCGGTCCGGAGGGTCCGCCAGCCCAGTCGATCGATCTTCCTTATCTTGCCTCACCTTCCTTAATGGAACGTCTCCAGCGCGGCCCGCTGATCGCGGTCGATACTGAAGAGCCGATCCAGATTGGAGGTTCGGAAGACCTGCTGGATGATCGGTGAGAGGTCGCACAGCCGGAGCTTGCCCCGCGAGGCTTCGACCCGGCGCTGTAGCAGGATCAGCTTGCTCAGCAAGGTACTGGAGACAAGGTTGACGTCGGTGAAATCGACGACCAGCCGGATCGGGCTGCCATCGTTGGGCAAGGCCGCGGCGATCTGGTCGGCGACCTCGCGGACGGTTCGTTCGTCGAAGAGTTGATGGTCCAGGAAGCGGACCACCTTGACTCCATTCGTCTCGGTTACCTGGATCCTGGGAGTAACGGCCATCGTTCACACCCCGTTGTGCCTGGTCAGTGGTGCGTTGTGGGTTGTCCGTGGGCGAATTGGTGTCGGTCCCCGACGTCGATCCTAAACGGATTCACACAAAAGGGGAAAGTGCGGGCCAGCCGGGGGCGGCTGCCCCACGGGATTCAGGGGGAGCTCGGATCTTGATGGCGCCGCCGGAGGCGGAGCACGCCGGGGCTCGGCGGACTGGGCGGCCGGTCCGGCCGGGTGGCGTCTTTCTCGGCGGACCTCCGCTCGCTGGACTCGGCCCCGGGCCGCGCGCTGATGGCCCGCAGGGCCGCCTCCCGGTCGGCGACAAAATCGAAGAGGGACTCCAGCTTGCTCGCCCGGAACACCTCCGCGACCGTGGGCTCGACGTTGCAAAAGACGATCCGACCGCCGCGCTGGCGGACCATCCGGTGCAAGGCCACGAAGTTTCCCAAGGCGGCTGACCCCGCAAAACCCACGCCGCTGAGGTCGACCACCAGTTCGGGCCGGCCCTGCCGCTGGAGATGGGCCTCGTAATCCTTGCGCAACTCCTGGACCGGCGCGGGATCCAGCCGCAGACAGTCCCAGAATTCCGCGATCAGGATCCCGTCGGCGTTGTGGACTTGAACCGAAGGCTTCAGCATCGGTCACCTGCTCACTGGAGGTCGCGCGGGCCGCTCCGGCCGGCCGCGCCTGGGGTGCCCGGGCGCACACACCGATGAACGTCGCGGCCGAGCCGCACGACTCGAGCCGGCCCCGGTCGGTCCACGGGCGTGCGAGACGGCCACGCCCAAGGCCGGCCGTCGCGGTCGCCACGGATCAAGGTGTCCTGAGTGAGTATCCTAGCAGACCGGCCGGGTCACCGGCCAGTCGATCGTCAGAATCGGTCGCGACCGCGGGGGCCAGCACGCGGTACAATCCTTGCAACTGGTGGGACGACGGCCCGGAACAGGGAACCGGTCATCACTACCGGGTTTTCCGCGGTCGATTCTCAGAGTGATGAGTTGAGCGTTGTTCCCCCGCAGGGGCGAGTGGCGAGGCGAGCCCAGACCCAGACCGATCGGTGCTCACGACTCGCCACTCGTCACTGCCGCCGCAACGCGAGATCCAGGGAGAGCCACCCGATGCGTCGGTCCTTGCTGTTGGCGGTCCTGGGGTCGTGCCTGGCGACGAGCCGCGCCCGGGCCGATTCCGACTGGTTGACCACCGTCTTCCCCGAACGGGGCCATGATTTCGGCGTGGTGGCCCGCGGCTCCCAGGTCCGCCACAGTTTCCCGGTGGTCAATCGGACCAATTTCGACATCCGGATCGCCGACAAGCGGACCAAGTGCGGCTGTACCGACGTGCGGATCGGTGCCACCGTCATTCCCCCGGGTACGCAGACCACGGTGGAGGCGACCCTCAACACCACCAACTTCCAGGGCTTCAAGGCCTCGGGTCTGACCTTGATCCTCGACCGGCCCGCGTTCGTCGAGGTCGACCTCAACCTGACCTGCTTCATCCGCGGCGATATCGTGATGAACCCCGGCCAGCTCGACTTCGGGTCGGTCCGGCGCTCCGCCAAGCTCCCCTCGACGGCCCTGACCCTGACCTACGCCGGAGGCCGGTCCGACTGGGAGATCGTCCAGATGAAGACCCAGACCCCCAAGGTCAAGGCCCAGGCCAGGGAGCAAAGCCGCACCGCCGACGGCCAGATCCACTGGCTGATCACCGCGACCCTCCAGCCCTCGATCACCGATGGTTACTTCCGCGACGAGATCACCCTGGTCACCAACGACACGCCGCCCCAGACCATCCCGATCTCCGTGGTCGCCCACGTCCAGGGTGGCGTCTCGGTCAGCCCCTCGATCCTCAACCTGGGCCGCGTCCGGCCCGGTGAAACCATCGTCAAGGCCAACGTCGTTCACGTCCGTTCCGCCGCACCCTTCGCCCTGACCAAGCTCACCGCCAGCCGGCCCGAGCTCGAACCGGTCGAACCCAGGCCCGGGTCGCTCACGGACCACACCCTCAACCTGACGCTCAAGGCCCCCGAGACCCCTGGCCCCTACCACGCCATCGTCACCATCGAGACCGACCTCAAGCAGGAGACTCCCGTGCAGCTCAAGATCTTCGCCACCGTGGCCCCAACGCCTTAAGTACGTCAGGCTTTCGCCTGACAGCATCGGAATGTCAGGCGAGAGCCTGACCTACGACGGGAGCGTCGTTCGTGGCGGGGTCAGATCGTGCTCATGATCGATTGTGCGTTTTAACCGGATTAGTTTAAAAAGGTCGGTTGGGCAATCTGGGCAGCCGGCCCAGCCGCACGAATTCGGCGCGGCTTGTGTTGACGATCGGCCGGGTCTCGGTTATAGGGTCATGCACGGTGTACCCGGCGACCCCGAGGCCCGCTCGCGGAACGCCGGCGGCCGCGCCGAGTGGCTGGTCAACAACGCAAGGACGCAACCCCGATGAGCACCGCGACGATGCCCGCGGGCTGGACCGAAGGAACCCGCACGATCGGGAGACGGGACGGCCTGGCGCTGGCGGTGGCCGACGTGTGCTGGCCCTCGACCGAGAACCTCTTCCGCGAGATCGATCGCGATTCGGTCGCGGTCCTGATGCTCAAGTGCCTGGATTATGTCAACGCCTGGCGGCGCGGTTGGTATCCCTGGTCGCCGGGTTGCCGGCTGCGGCAGAGTGGTCCGGCGGCCTGGGACCAGCACTTCGTCCTGCCCAGCGGGTGGATGAAGCGCTACCCGCGGATGGGCATGCGCCCGATCGCGCGGTCGATCCGCTCCTGGTGGCGCCGCTTGCCGGGCGCCCGGCGCGGGCTGGTGATGTCGTACCCGCAATACCTCTATCTGCACCAGCAGCTCCAGCCCGACGTTTCCATCTATTATAATATTGATGATTATGCGTTATACTGGCCGCGCGAGGCCGAGCGGGTCCGCGAGCTGGAGCGCGCCGTGGTCCGCGCCGCCGATCTGACGGTGTGTGTCTCGCGGCTACGGGCGGGTGAGCTGCGGGCGGCGGTCCCGGAGGCGGCGGGGCGGATTCACTATGTCCCGCACGGCGCACCGACCCCCTTCCTGGCGGCGCGGCCCCTGGTGCATCCGGCCGAGGCTCCCGCCGACGTGGCCCACCTCCCCCGCCCCCTGCTGGGCTACATCGGGATGATGGAAGATCGGGTCGACTGGGAATTGATGGACCGCCTCAGCCGGGAATTTCCCAGGGCCTCGATCGTGGTGGTAGGTCCGCGCAGTGCGACGGTCGCCCAGCCCTGGTGGGAGTCCTGCGCGCGGTTCCTCGCCCGGCCGAACGTCCATGTCATCGGCCGCCGGCCCCAGGAGATGCTGGCGCGCTACTATCAGTCGTTCGACATTTCCTTGATCCCCTACCAGATCGACCACGCCTTCAACCAGGCTTGCAATCCCACCAAGCTGATGGACACCATGGGCTCGGGTCGGCCGATCGTGGCGACCGCGCTGCCGGAGTGCCGGCTGCACGCCGAGCGGGTCCATCTCGCCGAGGATGCCGACGAGTTCCTGGGTGCCGTCCGCCGCATTCTCGACCAGGATTGCGACGACGGCAAGGCCGCCCTGCGGCATGCCTTCGCCCTGGCCAATACCTGCCACGTCATGAGCGAGCGGGTCCTCGACCTGATCGCCGTGGCCAGTGGCGGGTGAGGCGCGACCGGTGGCGGGTGCCGGCACAACCCGATGGAAACTCGCGGCGCCGGGCGGTAAAGTCGTTCCCAATCCGCCCCTGCGACGTCGGGCCGGCCGTCGGCCTCGGCCGGGGAAGCCCCGCGATGCACCCCCTGCGAGCCCTGCGATGACATCCGCGATCAAGACCAAGTTCGCTGTGATGATGTTCCTGGAGTATGTGATCTATGGAGCCTGGCTGCCGTTGTTAGGGTTGTACATCGGCAACAAGTATCTGAATTTCACCCCGGACCAGCAGGGTTGGGTCTTCAATGCGTTCGCCATTGCGTCGATCACGGGGATGTTCTTCGGCGGCCAGCTGGTCGATCGGTATTTCGCCCAGGAGCGGTTCCTGGCCTTCAGCCACCTGATCGGTGGCCTGGCCATGATTGGCCTGGCCTACCAGACGACGTATTGGCCATTCTTCGGCCTGATGCTGTTGCATTGCTTCTTCTTCGTGCCGACGATGTCGGTGACCAACGCGATCGTCTTCGCCAACATCAAGGATCCTCAGAAGGAGTTCGGCACCATCCGGGTCTGGGGGACGATTGGCTGGATCGCGGTCGCCTGGCCGTTCGTCTTCATCCCGATCGACTGGGCGAACGTGCCGTCGATGGCACAAGCCGGAGGGTTCGTCTCGTGGCTCGGGACCGCCCTGGCCACCCCGAAGACTGGAGGCGCAATGCAAGAGGCCTTGACCAGCACGTTCCTCGTCTCGGGCGTCGCGTCGCTGGTACTCGCCGCCTTCAGCCTGACCCTGCCGCATACCCCTCCGGCCCCTGCCGGCGGCGAAGCGTTCGCCCCCTGGGAGGCGTTCAAGCTGCTCAAAGTCCCGAGCATCCTGGTGCTGTTCGTCGTGACCTTCCTGGATTCGCTGGTGCATTATTGCTACTTCTTCTGGACCAGCCGGTACTACCCGATGATCGGCCTTCCCGAGAACTGGATCACGCCCGCGATGAGCATCGGCCAGATCGCCGAGATCGCCACCATGGCCTGGCTCGGCTCGGTGCTCAAGCGGCTGGGGTGGCGGACCACGATGATTCTCGGTATTCTAGGTCATGTGGTGCGCTTCGGGATTTACGCGATCGGCACCAAGGACTTGCTCTGGCTGGTCATTCTCAGCAACGTCGTGCATGGCTTTGCCTACGCCTTCTTCTTTGCCACGGTCTACATCTACGTGGATGAGAATTTCCCCAAGGACGTGCGTACCAGTGCCCAGAGCTTGTTCAACCTGCTCATCCTGGGCTTGGGGCCGCTCTCGAGCAATTTCCTCTCGGCCTGGCTGGTCGACCTGTTCCTGCCCAAAGCCGGAGCTCCTGATGCGGCCGCAGAGCTCGCCGCGTACCATCAGGTTTTCCTGGTCCCGCTGGGACTCGGCATCCTGGCCGCGTTGATCCTGGCGATTTTCTTCCATCCCGAGCCGAAGCCAGCCGTGCCCGAAGCGGAGCCGGCCTTGGCCGGCTGAGACGAGACGCGGTGCGCGCGGGCCTGGGCTGAGCTGGGGCGGTTGCGATGTCCGGCGCGACACGATCCGATCTTCGCGGTCCCGCGTGTCCGGGCCGGCGACTGCGCCGGCTCCTGGTCGCCTGGGGGTGGATCGCCGTGGCTTCGGCCGCGGCGGCCCAGGAGCCGGTGAGCGACGCCGAGCTCTCGCGGCACTTGACGACCGTTCGCGACCAGATTGCTGACCTCACGCTCGACGCGAACCGTCGCGGCGAGCTGGTGCTCGATATGGCCGCGACGCTGGATCGGGCGGCGCAGGCCTCGAGCGACCCCGAGTCGCGGCGGCGCCGATGGGCCGAAGCGATCGACCTGCTCGATCGCTTCACGCGACAGAACCCGGACGTCGCCTCGGCGCGCCAGCTTCGATTCCAGGCCGCCGTCTTCCGATGGGCGCAGGCGCAGAACTCGCTCCAGACTGCCCTGCTCGATCCGAAGGATCCCGGGCCGCGGGAGCGAGCCGCCACCTGGCTCGACGACGCGATCGAGCGCTTGCGCGCGATTTTCGACGAGGACGACCGCACGGTCCTGGGCGACAACCTGCGGTTTCGCCTGGCGCAAGCCCTGGCCGATCGTGCCGACCTCGAGCCGGCAGGCTCATCGGTCCGGCGTGAGGGCGAGAAGCAAGCCCTGGACTTCTTGCAGCGGACCGCATCGGAACCCGGCCTGATCGGCTACTGGCACTTGCTCAAGGCCGATCTGCTCCGCCGGCTGGGCGAGCCGGCCGCGGCGGCCAAGGAGCTCGACTCAGCCATCCACGCGACCCCCGCGCCTCCCGAACGCGAGGTCCTCCAGGTCCGGATTCCCCTCTTGATCGCCCAGCAGCACTTCGACGAGGCGATCCGGGCGGTGGAGGCCGCGCGCCTGGAACCACCGGAGAAGCAGCTCTGGACGTTCCGGATTCAACGGGCCCAGCTCGCACGGCCGCCCGCGGGTGCCGACCGGTTCCGCATCGAGGCGGAACTGTTCCGATCGGTGCAGGCGCTGCGTGCGGGGAAGTCGCCGGAGTCCAGGCTGGCCCTGCTGGAGCTGGCAGGGAGTGGGCTGAGTCCGGACGCGCGGCACGAGCCGTCGGCCTGGGATGCGATGGCCGCGGCCTACGAGGCCGCGGGGGACCCGGCGAAGGCCGCGGCCGAGGTCGTGCGCGCGGCGGACCGGGCCGCGGCGCAGGGGCAGGCCGGCGCGGCGGCCGGCTACCGGCTCCGCGCCGGCGCCTATGATTTCCAGGCCGGCAAGTTCGTCGAGGCGGACGCCGTCCTCTCGCAGGTCGCCGGCGACCCCGCCTCGGGGCCTCTCCGCGCCCGGGCCGGCATGCTCCGCGCCCTGGCCCGGGGCCGGGCCTTGGCCTTGCACCTGCCCGGCGCGTCGACGGCGTCCTACGCCGAGGCGCTCGAGCACCAGATCCGGGACTTCCCGCGCGACCCGTCCACCGACGAGGCGCGGTGGCTGCTCGGCGGCCTGGCCCTCGCCTCATCCGACCGTGCGCGCGCCTTGGCCTTGTGGTCGACCATCCCCGCCGAGTCGTCCCGATGGCTCGACGCCCGGCTGGCCCTCGCCGCGATGGATCGCGAGGAACTCGATCGCCAGCAGATCAACTCCGACCGCCCGGCCCTGACCGAGCGGTTCCGGCGCGCCGACCGATTCCTGCTGGAGAGCCTCCAGCAGGCCCGCTCCCCGTCCGCCACGAGCGAGCTGGAGCTGGCGCGGGCCCGGCTGAACTTGACCCCGATCGTGGGCAACGCCGGGATCGCCCGGGACCTGTGCCAGGGCCTCGCCCGGTCCGCCGAATCCGATGTGATCCATTATCGCGCCCGGCTCCTGCTCATGATCGCCTCGGTGGAGATCGGCCGCTACGTCGAGGCCGAGCGCGAGGCCCAGACCCACCCGGGATGGGCGATCGCGACGGAACGCGCGGCCCTGCTCGATGCCATCCGTCTCCTGGACCAGTGTGCCGCCACCGCCGCGACCGACCTGCGGCAGCGCCGCTTCGGACTGGTCTTGAGACTGCTCATCGAGCCGGTGCTCTCGATGGAGGATCGCTTCCCGCCCGAGCAGCGGTTCGAGTTGCGGATGCGGGAGACGCGCGCCCTGCTGTTCATCGGCGGCGACCGCGACGCCCGCCGCTTGCTCGCGGCCTGGAAGGGCCCACCGGCGACGACCGACGACCGGCTGCTCCGCGACCTGGGCGACACCTACCGCCGGCTGGAGCTCTACTCGCTGGAGACCGACGTCCAGCGCCTGCGGCTCCAGAACAACCCGGCCGGGTCGCTCCCCTGGTTCGACGCGCGGTACTCCCTGGCCCTGGACTATTACCACAACGGCCAGTACAAGGAAGCGGCCCAGCTCCTCGACGCCACCGCGATCCTCCACCCCGAGCTGGGCGGCGGCGTGCTCCAGGAGAAGTTCATCCGCCTCCGCCAGCGGCTGGGGACTCAGCCGTAAGGAACCGCCACAGTCGCTGGTTTCTTCTGCTCTTGATCAGGCTTCCAAGCTTGGTCGCGAAAGAACGAGAGGCTGGAGTGCGGACACAGGACGACCTCGACGACCTCGGAGAAGAGCACCTTCGTCTCGTGATCTCGGCCCATCAAGGTTGGGGATCCAGTCCTCAGCTCCGCGCCAGTCGGATGCCGCTGAACTGCCAGCGGGCCTCGGGGGGGAAGAAGTTCCGATAGGTAGGCCGGATGTGCGAGCCGGGCGTCGCGCACGAGCCGCCGCGCAGGACGAGCTGATTGCACATGAACTTCGCGTTGTACTCGCCGAGTGCACCCGCCGCCGGTTGCATCCCGGGATACGGACCGTACGGGCTGCGGGTCCATTCCCAGACGTCGCCGAAGCATTGAGCCAGTCCCAGGCCGTCCTCGGCGGGCCGCGGGTGAAAAGAACCGCTCTCGAGAAACCGACCGCGCAGCTCCTGTCCGCGCACGGCAGTCTCCCACTCGGCCTCGGCCGGCAGCCGAGCCCCGGCCCATCGCGCATAGGCATCCGCCTCGTAGTAGCTCACGTGGCAGACCGGCTCCGACAGCGCCACGGGGCGGAATCCGCCCAGGGTCATCGTCCACCAGCGGCCGTCCAGATGCTCCCAGTAGAGCGGGGCCTCCCAGCCTTGGGCCTGGGCGCAATTCCACCCGTCGGAGAGCCAAAGCTCAGGACGGGAATAACCGCCGTCGTCCATGAAGCTCAGGAACTCGCCATTGGTCACCGCCCGCGAGGCCAGCTCGAAGTCTTCGAGGTAGACCCGGTGGCGCGGGCCTTCATTATCGAAAGAAAACCCTGGTCCCTCGTGACCGACCCAGTGGAGGCCACCGGCAAAGGGCCGCCAGTGCAGCGGCTGGGTCGGGCGGTCCAACGCCGGCGCCGCGCCCACTCGGTAGGCCGGCCTCGAGGGATTCTGTGCCAGCGCGTGCTTGACATCGGTGAGAATTAACTCTTGATGCTGTTGCTCATGATTGAGCCCCAGCTCAATCACGGCCGCGATCGATTCGGGCGGCGCCTCGCCGACCGAGTCCAGGTAGCGCTCGACCGCCCCGTCGATGGCCGCCCGATAGGCGTAGACCTCCTCAAGGCCGGGCCGCGTCAGCAGCCCGCGCCGCGGGCGGGGATGGCGCGGCCCGACGGCATCGTAGTACGAATTGAACAAATAGCAAAATGAGGGGTGAAAGACTTCGTATCCCTCCAGCGACGGCCCCAGGAGGAACGTCTCGAAGAACCACGAGGTGTGGGCCAGGTGCCACTTCACCGGGCTGGCGTCGGGCATCGACTGGACCTGACAGTCCTCCGGGCTCAGCGGCGCGGCCAGGTGCTCCGTCATCCCCCGGACATCCCGGTAGCGCCGTCGCAGCGAGTCGACGCCGCCGGACGGCTCGACCGCGGCCGACCGGGACAGGGCCTCGTGGTGCTCCCTCATCGTTGGCATCGGCAACAACCCCGAACCCGTGTTCAAAACGAAGACGACACACTGTAGCAGATACGTTGCCAAAGGGGTGTCATTTTCTTGGTTTGACCCACCGGTCCCATCACCAATCCATGAAATCCATGGGAAATGCATGGGGCGAGGTGAACCACGGGCGCGGGGGCGCCTGGCCGGGGTCAGGGGCTGGGAGCCGACCTCGCTTTCGCTCCATCCTGCGCTGGGCCGGGTGCGGCGCGAGCCCTGCGTGTTCAGGATCCCAGGGTCGCGGCGTGGGCCGGCTCGTAGGCCCGCTGGGTGCCGTTGCGGGGCGAGGACGCTTCGATCTGGTAGAGATACTGGCCGGTCGGGGTGGGGTAGTTGCCGGTGATGCAGGCGCGGCAGAGGCGCTCCGGCGCCAGGCTGACGGAGCGGGCGATCGCCTCGACGGGGAGGTACCGCAGGCTATCGGCCCCGAGCTCCCGGGCCATGCGTTGCTGGGCTACGGCCGAGACGCCATTGCCGGGGAGATCGATGAACTGGGTGGCGAAGAGCTCGTCCTTGCGCGACATGTCGATGCCATAATAGCAAGGGGCGATGATCGGTGGGCAGGCGATGCGGAGGTGGATCTCGCGGGCACCGCCCCGATCGCGGATCTCGTGGACCAGCGCGCGCATCGTCGTCGAGCGCACGATGCTGTCCTCGACCAGGAGCACGCGCTTGCCGGCCAGGACTTCCGGCAGGGGTGTGTACTTGAGCCGGGCCTTGGAGGTACGGTCGGCCGTCCCCTCGATGAACGTCCTGCCGACGTAACGGTTGCGCATCAGCCCCTCGACCGAGGGGATCCCCAGGGCGAACGCCATGGCGTCGGCGGCGGCCTTGGCCGTGTCGGGTACGGGGACGACGATCGTATCGGCGTCCAGCGGCACGTCCTCCAGCCGCGCCAGCTCCTTGCCCAGCGACGCCCGGCTGAGGTAGACCGAGCGGTCGTCCAGCGTGCTGGCGACGTTCGCGAAGTAGATCCACTCGAAGAAGCAGTGCGCTTGCCGGGGCGAGGGCGCGAACCGTTCGATCCGCACTCCCTTGTGATTGGCCACCGCCAGCGTGCCCGGCTCCAGCGATCGGATGTTCCGGAACCCCAGATTGGCCAGGGGGACGCTCTCGCTGGCCGCGGCGAACAAGGGTCCGTGCTCGGCAATGCTCAGCGGCCGGAAACCCAGCGGGTCGCGGACCACCACCAGCTCGCCATGCGCCGTGATCAGTACGATGTTGTACGCGCCGTCAAACCGTTCCGCGATCCGCCCGAAGACGCCGACCCAGTCCGGCTCCTGGTCCTCCGCCTGGAGCTCGTAAGCCAGCGAGTGCATGATGATCTCGGTGTCCGTATCGCGCTTGAGGTGATAGTCCCCCTTGGAGAGCAGCTCCTCCTTCAGGTCCTGATAGTTGGCGAGCTGCCCATTGAAGGCAAAGGCGAACCACTTGGCCTTGCGCCCGTGATCGCGCTCGAACGGTTGCGCATCGCACCGATCGTTGCCACCGCAGGTGGCGTAGCGCACATGGCCGATGGCGGCCGGGCCGTCCACCCCGCTGATGATCGCCTCGAACTCCTCGCGATGATTCAGCCGGAACGCCTCGGCCACCGTGCCCACTTCTTTGTGCGTCTGAAGCAGCGCCTTGCGGTCGGGCCGGTAGCTCGTCATCCCGGCGGCGAGCTGGCCCCGGTTCTGAATGTCCAGAAGCATGCGTGGGATCAGGCGTGCTACACTGTTGATCCCGCCGGGAGCCGGGGTCAGAGCAGAGACCGGACGCCCTGCGGCGTGGTAGACGGCCGCCACGCCGCATTCATGGTGAAGCTCGCCCATGTGTTCGGTCCACCCCGTGGAGCTGAGGAACCGCGCTGCATGCCGCGGGTTCTGGAGAGGAGACCGGCCTGACCCCAGGCCAACTTCACCTAGGACGGCCCCGCGTGAGCATTATAATGTCGGATGACCGTACCGACAATCTTCACACAGGGTCCCTCCCGGTGCCGAGGTTCGGCTTGGAGGAGCTGCGCGGCTTTCTGGCCGGCCGGCTGGCGGAACGCGGAGGGGCCCGGTGCTTCTCGAGCGGGTCCTCAGTTGACACGTCCCAGCGAGTTACGGGCGCCGGAGCCAGGCGGTCCCGAGGAATCGACGCCACGCCGGCATCGGCAGGGTGCGACCGCGTGGCAGCGCGACCTGGTGCGCGATGACATCATGCTGTCGGCGCGGACCTGGGTGGTCAAGGTCGGCACCAGCGTCTTGACGGGACCGGAGGGGATTCTCGACCCGGCCCGGATCGACCACCTGGCCGAGCAGATCAGCGCGGTGATGGACCGCGGCTACAAGGTGGCGCTGGTCAGCTCCGGAGCGGTCGGGGCGGGGATGGGCCAGCTCGGCTGGAAGCGCCGGCCCGAGAACCTGCGGCAGCTCCAGGCGGCCGCGGCGGTGGGGCAAGCTTACCTGATCCGCGCCTACGACGAAGGATTGCGCCGCCACCGCCGGCATGCCGCCCAGCTCCTGCTGACCCACGAGGATTTCGACAGCCGGCCGCGCTACCTCAACATGCGGAACACGCTGCACGCCCTGTTCGAGTGCGATGCCGTCCCGGTGATCAACGAGAACGACACGATCAGCGTCGATGAGATCCGGTTCGGGGACAACGACCGGCTGGCGGCCATGGTGACCAACCTGCTCCAGGCGCCCCTGCTGGTGATTCTCAGCGTGGTCGACGGTCTGTATCGGACCGATCCGGATGGCGCGATGACTGCGGAGGTCGTGCCCCTGGTCCGCCGGATCGACGACCAGGTCCTGGCCCTGGCCGGAGCCGGACGCAGCTCGATGGGGACCGGCGGCATGCCCAGCAAGCTGGACGCGGCCCGGCTGGTGACCCAGGCCGGCGGTTCGGTGATCATCGCCTCGGGGACGAAGCCCGAGCCCTTGACGCGGATCCTCGCCGGGGAACCGGTGGGCACACTCTTCCTCGCCCACGGCCAGACTCACCGGGCGCGCAAGCGCTGGATCGGCCTGACGGCGCGGCCCCGCGGGCACTACGTCGTCGACGACGGGGCGCGCGCGGCCCTGGAATCCGCCTCCAAGAGCCTGCTGGCCATCGGCATCGTCGAGGTGGTCGGCGAGTTCGAGAAGGGGGACGTCGTCGGCATCCGCGACCGCGCCGGCCAGGAGTTCGCCCGGGGACTGTCCAACTACGCCACCGCCGACGCCCGCCGCATCCGCGGCCTGCGCACCCAGCAGGCGCGCGAGGCCCTCGGCTCGGCCCTTTACGACGAGGTTGTCCACCGTGATAACCTGGTCCTGATCCTCGCGTGATCGAATTCGTGCTCAGGCGAGGCATCGTTGCGGATACGGCCCGACTCAGGAGGTCGTCGTTGGCGCGCCGATGGAGATCGACCACCTCATCCCCGAAGCACTGGGAGGTCGTAATGACGAGGAGAATCCGTGGCTGGCTTGCTCGCGGTGCAACGATGCCAAGAGTTGTCGGATCCTCGCCACGGATCCCGTCACAGGGGAGATGGTTCGCCTCTTCAACCCGCGCTACCAGACCTGGGGTGACCATTTCGCAGGGACCGCCGCGGGGGTTCTGATACTGGGGTTGACCCCAACCGGCCGGGCAACAGTCTTGGCGCACAAGCTCAATCGGCCAAGTCTGGTCGCGGCGCGGCAAGCATGGGTTTCGGTCGGTTGGCATCCGCCTCCTCAGTGAGGCAGGAGTCGTGTAGCTATCCTGACGAGGACGCCCTCAGCGCCTCCTCGATGTACTGCTCCAAGTCGTGGGCCATCTGATCCAGGAGCCGCCGGGTCTCGGCCTTGGCGGCGGGCAGGTGTTCGGGTCCGTCCACGTCGGTCCGGGCGAAGAGGTAGAACTTGATCTTGGGCTCGGTGCCGGACGGCCGAGCGGCGAACCGACAGCCGGGCCGTTCGGCGTGGAAGATCAGCAGGTCGCCGTCAGGCCGGGGCAGGGGGCGGGTCGGCCCTGGATGACTCAAGGGCCGGATCTCGTGCGCCTGGTAGTCGTGGACCTCGGCGAGTGTGAGCCCGCCGATCTGCCGGGGGGGCCGTGAGCGGAATGCGTCCATCAGCCTCTCGATCCTGGCCTGCCCCTCGCGACCCTCGTAGGTCTTGGAGATGAGACGATCGCCGTAGTGGCCGACGTCGATGTAGAGGTCGTCCAGATACTCCAGCACGGTCTGCTTCCGGTCCTTGACGGTGGCCGCCAGCTCGGCGAAGAGCAGCGAGGCCACGGCGGCGTCCTTGTCGCGGACATGTGTCCCTTTCAGGTAGCCGTGCGATTCCTCGAAGGCGAAGAGAAAACTGGCGGGGCCGGCCTCGTCGATCCGGCTGGCGATCCACTTGAAGCCCACCAGCAGGTCGTCCTCGGTGCGGATCCCCTCGCGATGGGCCAAGGCGCGCGCCATCTGGGTCGACACCAGCGTCGTGACGAGGTACTGATCCGACCGGAGCCGGCCGTGATACTCGCATTCCTTCATCACGAACGCCGCGAGCGCGACGCCGATCTGGTTGCCGTCGAGCGTCGTCCACTCGCCCTGGGGATCGCTGGTGACCGGGATGCCCACGCCGATGCGGTCGGCGTCGGGATCGCTCGCCAGCACGAGGTCGGCGCCCCGGCGCCGGGCTTCCTCGATGGCCGCCCCGAGCGTCTGGGGGTACTCGGGGTTGGCGACATGATCGGGCACATTGGGGAAGTCGCCGTCGGGCGTGCGCTGGGACTCGAGGACCTCCACGCCGGTGAAGCCCGCGATCCGCAGCACCTCGGCCACCGAGGTCTCGCCGACGCCGTGGAGCGGCGTGTAGACGATCGACAGGTCGCGCGCATGACCCACCGACTCGCTCACGACCGCATTCAGGTACGCGGTGTCGACCTCGTGGCTGGCCAGACGATCGAGCCGTCCGCCAGACCCTCCTCCAGCGGCTTCTCCGGGATCTCGCGATCGGAGGCCGCCTTGACGCACTCGATGATGCCGTGATCATCGGGGGGGATGACCTGGCCGCCCGTGGGCGCATAGCACTTGAACCCGTTGTCCGCCGGGGGATTGTGCGAGGCCGTGATCATGATGCCCGCGTCGCAATGCAAATGGCGGACGGCGAAGGAGAGCAGGGGGGTGGAACGGTAGTCTCGGAACAGGTACACCCGGAAGCCCGCGGCGGCCAGGACGCGGGCACACAGCTCGGCGAACTCCGCCGAGTGATGGCGCGTATCCCGGGCGATGACGCAGGTCCGGACTGAACCGACACCCTTCTTCGCGGTGATGTAGTCGGCCAGTCCCCGCGCGCTCTCGGCGATCGTCCGTTGGTTGAGGACATTAGTGCCGACCGGGTACATCTTCCCCCGGCGTCCCCCGGTGCCGAACTCGAGCACTTCGAAGAACGCCTCGTCGAGCTCCGGCCAGCGACCCTGCTCGATGTCCTCGAGCAGCCGGGGGCGGTACTTGACGAACGGAGCTTCCGTCAGCCACCGCCGGATATTCGCCGACGCCGGCCGGGAAAGCCGGCCGGCTGATTCCGCCGCGCCCAACCGGGCGATTGCCTCATCCGGTGTGATCATGAATCGGTCGTTCCCTGCGGTCTGATGGCTCTGGCACCTACTTGGTTCAGGCTAACCCAGTCTTCGAAGGGGAGCAAGTCATCGTCTCGCATGCCATCGACCACGCGTGGGCCCGGCCTCACCTACCGCGGGGAGCCGGCGTCGGTCGACGCAACCGGTGACTCGCGGTTGGAGCCGCCGACGTAAGGGTGTTGTCCTCATCGGAGTTGCGTTCGGGAGCCCGTCCCGATGCACCTACGCCGGCAGCGCATGGGTAGCGGACTGGCCTCGGATCGGTCCCCGTCGCGGCCAGCGCGCCGACCTCGGGACGGTCCCCCTCGGGCTTGAGGGAGGGCAGCAGGGATGCAGCGGCCTCGATGTCCACGGCGCGGGGCTTGGTATAGCGACCGGTCAACTCCAGCGACGAGTGCCGCATGAGGCGTTGCACGACTCGGGGTGTGACTCCGGCCTGATCGGCCAGGGTCGCCATCTCACAACGGAGAGCGTGGAAGTCGAAGAACCCCGAGGCGGTCTCGTACGGGATGCCGGCGGCGTCCAGGTCGACGCGGAGCATGCTGGCGCCCCTGGTGTACCTGGGCAGCGGGAAAACCTGCACGCCGGGCGCCAGCGTCGCCACGTAGGCGGCTACGTCGTCGGCCAGTTCGCGCGGCAGCGGCAACGTCGCCGGGTCGCCGTTCTTGGTGTAGGCAGCGGATACGGTCACAGAGGGGGCATCCCGGTTGAACGACTCGGGCGTGATTGAGCCGATCTCCGAATAACGCAGACCGGTCGCCACGGCCAGCCGATAGACCAGCGCGCGGACCGGGCCGGGCACGCGCCGCACCACGGGGCCGCGCTGCGCGGCGTCGATCAGCCGGCGCAGCTCCTCGAGGGAGAGGGTCCGGCGATCGTGACGCCGATCTTCCTTGACGTTGTAACTCTTCACGCCGCAGAGGAAGTCTTCTCGCGTCCGGCGGGTTTTCCAGCACCATCGGGAGAACGACCGGACGACAGCGCGGTAGTGGTTGCAGGTCTGGAGCGAGTGCCCTTCGGCCTTGAGGGCAGCCAGAGCCTTCTGAACCTGCTCCGTGGTCAGATCGGACAGCCGGGCCGGGGCGACTCGCTCGGATCTCGCCTTGTGGGCACGAGCGACGTCGGCGCGGCGGTTCCTCGTGACGGGGGAAACCTCGGACAGCCTGGCTCCACAGATCAGGGCCACGATCCGCTGCATGCGACTGATCGTCAGATCGACATGCTTGGCCGTCACCCCTTCGGCCTTGAGCGATTCCTCCCACGCGTCCAGGTGTTCCGCCAGAGGCTTGGCCTCATGGGCGGCGTAGGCTTCGGCACGGGCGTCGATCACCCCGCGGCGGCGCAGGTCGGCTTCCGACTCCAGCTTGCGGGCAAGTTGCTCCGTCGCAGCCTTATCCGGACAACCCTTGAGGGTCCGGCGGCGGCCGTGCTCATCCTGATAGGCGATGTACCACGACGCCAGTTTGTTGGCGCGATCCCGCGCCTTCTTGAACACGCTCGCCATCTCACTCCCCCTTCCTCGAGGTGCGCTTCGGCTGGATCACGACCTCCAGTCCGAGGCAGTCCAAGACCCGGTCCACGTTCGCGAACGAGAGACCTCCCGGTTGTCCCTGCATGAATCTGCAAAGCTGTCCCTGATCGATGCCGGTCACCTTGGAGATGGCGTAACGGCTCATCCCCCCGGACCGGATCGCCTCTTGAATCAGTTCAGTGATCATGACTCGCCTCAGAAGGTAGTGGGGCGTCCCTGCCCCCTGACTCGATCCCTCAGCTCAGAAAACGCGGTACTGTCCCATCGCGAAACGGTTCTGGATGGCAATCGTGGAGTTCTCGGCGGCGGTCAGGCACTCGCCGCACAGCTTGTGGGTCGGATCGAGCCAATCACTCGGCTCGCCGCACATCTCACAGAGACCGGCCGGGAAGGTGCCATCAAACTGGGCATCCCATCGGGCCTGAAGGGCTCGCTCCTCGAGCTCGCGGTCGGCTTCGGCATCGCCGAAAGCCTGGGCAGCCCAGTCGAGATCGGCCTGAGACGGGATGAAGCGCTCGCGGGCGGGAAGGATGCCGAAAGGGCGGTCGGACTTGACGGAAACGGCGGAATCGAAGATGGTCGTCATGGCGATGGGTCCTATGTACCCGTTGCCCAGGCCCCCGGAGTGTTGCTGCACTCGCGGGGGCCACTTTGCGCGCCGGTCAAGGGGCCAATCCCCTCGACTCGACACTTACATTATAGTCAAGCGCATGATGGATAGTCAAGCTACGAATTGCTAAGATTCCTGGATTTCTTGCCTCGATCCCGGGGGCCTGTAGCCTCACCGTGGCGTCGCCGGGCCGGGTCGTGAGATCCATCAGCCGAGGGTGCCAGAGCGTCACCACGAGGCGTATAGCGGCTCAGGCGGCCTCATCGGGGCCACCCCCCTCGAGGCGTTCACCCAGCTCGGCGGCCACGGCCTTCAGGTCGTTCTCGTGGACGATCACCAGGGCACCGGGCTTGTGCTTGGTGTACAGCATCACGACGGGCGTCTTCCGTTCGCGCCGCGCCAGCGCGTGGACCTTCTCCCAGAGGGAGCGGACCGACGAAGACGCCCTCAGCTTGCTCTCGATGAACAACCGGGGATGATCGGAATCGCTACAGGTCTGATCGTCGCGGCCGCTCGATCCCGACAGGATCTTGCGGCGGGAACCGAACAGCGCGGCCGCGTTACGCTCTCTTCTTTTCCACGAACTTCGATGCGTTGACATTACGACCTCGCAGGGGTAGGAGCCAGGGCTTCGGCCAACTCGTGCAGGCGGAGCCAGTCGAGGCGGAACGATTCGGCGCACCGGGGGCAAAGGTGTATCTCCACTACCCGCCGTGCCAGGGGGCCGGCCACGGCGCGAAGCGTCGATAGCTCGGCGTCGATGGGAAAGGTCTTGCAGCGGTCGCATAAGACTTGACGCATATCGGTTTTCCTCGGGTCAGGAGCATGAAACAATCGCCTCCCGCTCCTCGATGGCGAACGGCCCATCGATCGGAAAGACTTCCTCGACCCACCAGCGGCGCAGGTCGACGCCGGTGTCGAGCCACGGCCGAAACCGGGCCTCGGTCCAGTCCTTGAAGGGGGCCGGGGGCCTGACTCGACGCGCCCGGGCCGGCCACCCCTCAGCGGAGCGATCCCCGGCTTCGTCGGCATCATGGGCGAGATACCAGATAGGGGCGGCCAGCATCACCCCGAGGATGTCCGAGCCGGGCCGGGCCGACGCGCTCCCGAGGGTCACGACGGCGGCCAGCTCCCCCAGCTCTTGACCGAGCAAGAGGGCGTCGAATTCCCCTTCGGTCACGATCAGCGGCTTGGCGGTCCGGATTCCCCCGGGGCCGGGATAGATCCGCGGGCGGTCGCGGAACGCTTCGGCATACTTCGGTGCTCGCCCCTCGGGCTGGCGGATCTTGACCAGCGCCAGGCGGTCGCGATCCCACCAAGGGATGGTGATCCCCGAGGCTCGCCAGAATCGAGCTCCGTTCGAAGTCGGCAGCATTACCCCGGGAGTCCATCCCAGTCGGGCGGCGCGGACCGTCTCGTCTCTGAGTCCCCGGTCGCGACGGAGATACTCGAGCGCGTCCGCTCCCTCTGGGCTCCAGAGGCGTTGCTCGGCATCGGCCACGGCCGTCAGGGCATCGGCCAAGGGCAACCCCGAGGATGGCTCTGGCGCAACGCCAGCGGCCTTGGCAGGGCCGGCGGCCGGGGGCCGTGGTCCCCTCGAGGGAGGGGGCAGGCGGGCCGGCTTCCCCGAGGGCGCCACGATGCCGGCCAGCTCAGCCACGACGCGAACAGCCTCGGGAAACCCGACTCCCTTGAGACGCATCACCAGCGCGGGGGCATCGCCTCCCAGGTTGCACGGCCAGCATTTCCAGCGGCGCTCGGCCGGGTCGACTTGAAGGGACGGGTCATGATCGGCGTGGAACGGGCAGGGCCAGAGCAGCCGGCGGCCGGAGCGCTTCGGGGCCGGTCCGAAGAGGGCGGTCGCGATAGCGGCCATGTCGATACGGTCCTTAATGTCGTCCCAATTAATCCGGTCCCTGGTCGCGGTTGCCTCCCAGGGGCTCTTCACTGGCGCTCTCATTCCCATGGGAACATCCACCCAAACGGGCCGGCCAAAGAACTCAAGAACTCCCGTACCCAGGGGGTTTGTGAGTTCTTGAGTTCTTGAGGAAAGGGGCTCAGAAACACTCAGAAACCGGGTTCTTGAGTTCTTGAGCAACCAAGCTCAAGAACTCAGAAACCCTAGGGGGCCGGGGGTTGTTGAGCAGGGATCAGGTGCAGGATCTTCGGTTTGCCATCGCAGGTCAGTTCCCCTGCATCCACCATCGCATCCCGGGCATTCCAGAACGTCCCTACAGATCCGCCGGTCTTGGTCCACTCGGAGAGAACAGCAGCGAGTTTCCGGTCGTTTTGCTTGGCCAAGGCGTCCCGGATGAACGATGCGGCCTTGTCCCGCTCGGCGGGGGGCCTTCCCCCCTTGGCGGGATCGCATGGGGCCGGCGGAGTGAAGTCGTAAGTGTTGCCGGCCGGGCCGATGGTCACTCCCAGGGGCGGCGGCTTGGCAGCGTAGGACTTCTCGACCCAGAGCCGCAACCTCTCGGGTCGGGCAGGGTCCGGGGCTTCCAGGTGCATCAAGGTTCGGGTGATCCCTCGGATGCGTCGGCCAAGGGCCACGCCTTCCTTCGAGAGATGCAACAGAAGCATGATGAGAACTTGATACGTTTGGGCCAGCCTGACCAGCGGGGCCTTCAGCATCGCGATCGTGCGCTGTTCGCCGATGTCCCAACGCGTCGCATAGGTCAGCGAATCGACCACGATGAACGCGGGCCTGTAGATTTGGCAGGCTTCATCGAGGGCATCCCATGTCTCATCTTCATCGAGGGAAGTTCCGCCGTAGGGATCATCCGGGTCGGCGGGGAATATGATCGCCTCGGGCGGCATACCCAGGTCGGCCAGCGTGGCGGCCAGTTCGTCATGCTGGCCATCAGCGGCAACCCAGATCGTCGGGGACTGAGGCGGAAGCGTCATGGGTTGACCGTCCGGCCACGCTTCGCCGTGCCAGACTCGGCGGCCAAGGTCCTGCGCGAACCGTGTCTTCCCCACACCCTCCCCGGCTGCTACACCGACAACGCGGGCGGAGGGTAGCCATCCCTTCCAAACCCAGGCGCTGGCTGATTGCAGGCGGCCGATGTCCGCGCAGGTCGCGAATCGGCGTGGCGGGTCGACAGGCGGTGCCGGGTCCGTCGGCTTGGCGTCGGTCAGGGCCTTGACCAGCGCGTCCGGGTCGGGAAGACTCAGCCGGAAGCCTTCCAGTATGGCAAGCCGGTCCGCCGGGGGCGCTGCAGCCATTCGCACGGCCAGAGCGTGCCAGGGCTTGGAGACGGCGGCCAGCTCGGCGGCCGCAACGGGCAGGTCGGCCAAGAGCCGGGCGAGAACCCAGGCGTCATAGGCAGGGATTTTCACTTCGACCCTCCCCGTGAGATCCACGCTTCGAGGGTCGATTTCTTCCAGAGCGGGCATCGCCCGGCATAGGCGTCCGGCCTCGGGGCCTTCCCCGCGGACAACAACCGCTCCCAGAGGCGGGTAGACATGCCGCACATCCTGGCGGCGGCCTGCTTGCGATAGACCAGCGGCTCGGGCCCGCGGTCGGCCTGGCGGCTTTCGAGGGCCTGGCGCAGTCCGGGCAACTCGGCGGCCAGCTTCTCCAGCACTTCGGTCAGTGTCACGATCCCCGGGGGTGGATCGGTGACCTCAGGATCTTGGTCCGGCGAGCTCGGCGCGGTAGAATCTGAAGAGAGAGTGTCCCCTTCGACGGCCTTGGCGTTGCCGCGCCAGGGCCGTTGCTCTTGGTTGCTCACGTGGCCACCCCTTCCTTTCGGCGGGCGGCCTGGCGATCGATGTCGCGGAGAATCTCAGCGACGTGCTCGACGGCCTCGAGGGGGAAGATTCTGAGGTTCCCGGCGATCGCCTCGGGCTGGATGGAGCGGGTCTTGATCGCGTATTGGACGCGATGGACGGGCTCGCCCAGGTCGCGGGCGATGGCTCCGATCGTAAGGGCAACCCCTCGGTGGGTTGGCACGGGTCATGGCTCCCAACATGGGCGGCCACTACTCGGTGCGACATACGCTATGTGCGTCACTCGATAGCAGCCTCACCTATGCCGGGCGCTCACTGAGCGCTCATGAGCGCTCGCGCCGCGCTCAAGGCATGCGTGTGAGTTCCCACGCTTTGAGGAACTGCTCCCGCTCCGTTGAGGACAGACGGAAATACTCGGGCTTGTCGAGGGGATCGACTGATTCCAGGTATTCGCGCTCAAGGATCTCGAGGGATTTCGGGCCGGCATCATCGCCGGTTAGTTGCTCCTCAAGCTCCCGCGCCGAAGCGATCTCGGCGGGGTCGTCGGACTTGGAGGGGATCGCGGCAAGCATCTCGACAGTTAAGGGTCGCATGCGGACCGGCCTTGCCCGATTCTGTTCTTTCAGCCGTTCCGGGCGCTCTTTCCAGGCTGTCGATCTCCGAACCGTCTGGTCAGCCTTCCCGATCGCTTTGGCGATCTCTTTGGACGTGGCGCGCGGGTTCCGGCGCAGCTCGTCCTCGACTCGGCTGTTGGTATCGATCTCATCAGCCTCGAGAAACGCGGCCGGGCCGGCGGGGGCCTCGGTCCCCGAGGGCGCCTCGGTCGGCCCGGGGGCCGGCTCATGCAGGAGAACGGCGGCGGCGTCCCTCACGATGAGTCGATCGACATCCTCGAAGCGACAGCCCAGCCTGGCGGCCAGCTCCCCGCGGATGTCCGCCATCGAATCCCCCAGCGGCTTGCGGTGCCGGGCGTTGGCGAACGCTTCAAGGTCGCTCAACCCTGGGATTCGGTCGATCAGCGCTGCGATCCGGCAGCGGGCATGATGCGCGGCGGGATCATCCCCATTCGGCCAAGGGCCTTGTGACTGGCTCAAGAGCCAGGCGAGAAAGCCGAACCCGATATCCTCGGGCCTCGGGAGGGGATCGATCGGGTTTGCGCGTTGATGGTCGATCGCGGCTTGCAGCGCCGGATCCTCGAACCAGAACATGACGTGTCCCCTGTAAGGCGGGCCGGGCCTGGCATCGTCCCACAGGGGAGAGACGACACCAGGTCCGCGTTGGGCCTGGCGGTTTGCAACCCGTCAGGCCACCCGTCACGATATTATAGCGGCCGTGATCCGGGCGGTTGGGTGGAGTAGGACTCTAACGCCCCTCGATGAAGATTTCGTCGAAGGTATGAAGGAAGTTGACGCGCAGGGGGTCGTTCGTTCCGGCATTGCGGAGGGCGCGAAGATACTTATCGAAACCCTGCCTGAAGTCGGCATAGAACCGGTACGGGTTGACCTTCAGGACATCGCGACCATCGACGCGATCGACATTGAAGTATGGACCCACCTTACTCCCAAAAAACCCGCCGTGTTTGACAGTGAAGCCGTGGGCGATCCCGTTTCGGAAATCCCTCCAAAGCAGGGTTGAGTAGCTAGTCCGTCTCCGTCCGATCCGTTTGAGTTCCAAGTCCGGTGACATATACTTGTGCGCGAATGCCTTGAAGCAATCCTTGTTTTCGCGATCCGGTCGGCCATTCAGGATGAAACGGCCCATGGCCTCGATGGCGCAGCAAATCGCAACGCCAACGATCAAGAGGGCGGAAGAATTGGGCCGACCGAGCATTATGTCTGATGTTACGATATGTTCCAGAGGTCTGATCAGGACCATCTGGACTCGTTCCTTGAACCAGTTGATCTTCTGGTCAGGGTCGCAGCACCGGAGACGGTCGCGATCTTCATCTGCCCAGTAGGAGAACTTCTTCTCGACCGTCATCCCCGCACCACCTTTCTCGGTTTGCCCCTTGGTCATCCCCACTCCGTTCCTGGATCGTCCCGGAGTACACATCATAAATTATAGCCAATGCCGGGCCATTTAACGGCTCGATGGCGCCTCCCTCGGGACTGGCCGATGGTCGAGACGTCCCCGAGGGAGATCGCCTCACCGCGGACGCCGCGTCTATCACCCCTAGCGCATTGCATTCCGGCCGGCTTGGGATATGATGGACGGCTGGATGCATCGCCGGCATCCTGCCGAAGGGAGGGGGTCGATGACGATCGAGTTTTCTTGCCCGAATTGCGGCAAGCGGTACACCGTGAGGAATGATCTCGCCGGCCGCATCGTGCGGTGCTCGGGCTGCAACCTGGAGATGACGATCCCGGCGCCTTCTCCGGGTCTCCAGCCCCCGCCCATCCCGGCCATCAAGCCGGCGCCCGCGCCCCCGCCCGCCCCTGCGCCGTCCCCCTCGGCTATCCCGAGCCATACCAAGAAATGCCCCTTCTGCGCGGAGATCATCAAGGCCGATGCCAGGAAGTGCCGGTACTGCGGGGAGTTCCTCTCGCCTGACGCTCCGAAAACGGGCAGGGGCACACTCGGAGGGTTGGCCTGGGTCGGCATCATCATCGTGGGGGTTCTGGGATCGGTGATGCTCCTCACCACGGGGGTAAAGACCGGCAACGCAACGCCTGCCGAGGTGATGCTCGCCGTGATCCTGGTAACCCTGTTGGCCGGGGCCTATTTCCTGCCGACCATCGTGGCCGCCCATCGCGGTCATCCCAACACGGCCCCGATCGCAATCATCAACATCGTCTTCGGCTGGACCTTGATCGGCTATGTCGTCGCGCTGGCGTGGAGTTTCTCGGCGATCGAGCGAAAGTAGCGATAGGCCCCTGAGCCACGCCGCCACGTCACGTCAAGGGCTCGACCCGGTCGGCTCGATGGATTCGACGTCCCCGAGGGCGATCACCTCACGGCGGGGCGTCCAGGGGCTCAGTGGGGGCAACCCCAGAGAGGCGGAAGGTCCGGATCGCGCCCATCGTCGAAGGTGTGGAACAAGACGACCTTCGCCGGTGTCCCGACGTCGCGGGGATTGTTGGCGGCCGCGACCAGCGTGACCGCGGGCCGGTGCCTGGGTTGGGCGCCGGCCTGAATGCGCGTCACCGTGTCGTGCAGCCCGATCAACGCGGCCTGTTCCGGGCTGAGATGATCCATCGGTTTCGCGCCCTCGGGGCAGGGCACACGCAAATAGACATCCCCCCACGGCTCACGCTGGATCTCATGGCGAGTTTCGTGCACGCCGAAGTAGATGACCACTCGCTTCGGGCTGTCGTCCGTCCCCAACCGCCGCTCCAGCCGTGCCAGGCGTGATTTCAGGCTCATGGTCCCTGGTTCTCCACCCGGTTCTCCAGCTCCTCACCGGGTCGCCAGACGCCCCCTTCGTCCTGGAACTCCCAGCGCCGACCGTTATCGCCGACGAAGCGCCACGGACGGCGCTTCCAGGGTGGGCGGTTCGTCTGCAAGTGCGGATCGCGCCCATCATCGCCGACCTCGGCCATGACGATCTGGGGCGGATCGCGGCCATTGTCGGAGCTGTGGTATGCGGCCACCGAATCCGACAGTCCGATCAGGTCGCGCTGCTCTGGGCTGAGATGCGCCATCGGATCGTCACCCTCGGGGCAGGGCACCGCGAGATGGACTTCCCCCCACGGCTCCCGCCGGATCTCGTGGCGGGTCTCGTCCGCGCCGTAGAAGACGATCACCCTTCGGGGCGTGTCGTCCGTCCCCACCTTCCGCTCCAGCCGGGCCAAGCGTAATCTCAGGCTCATGGGATGGTCCCCATCGCCTTCCACAGTTGCAGATCCCGCTCCCACCCGTAGGGGTCGTCCTCGAGGGTCGCCGGCACGTTGTGCCACCGGGGATCGTTGGGGATGCTCGGATCCTCCGCCAGCCGCTCGATCTCGTCAAAGTTTCGCCGGACATCCTCGGACGCTGGCGGATTGTCTCTGTCCCCATCCCGGATCTTCCGCCACTCGATCCGGCCGAAGGCGCGGCATATCGTCACTTCCTCCACCAGCTCCTCCCAGGTCAGCTCGCGATCCCGACACGGCGGCAACCGCTTCTCCAGCCGCTCGATCCTGGCGCGTAGGCTCATGGCTTCTGCTCCACCCGCCGCTCGAGCTCTTCCAGGCGTTCGATCAGCTCCTCATGCTCCTGGATCTTCATCGTCGCTGTGAGCGACTCCAAGTTGAGCTTGCTGGCCGACAGGATCGCCTTGGCCGCGCTGGTGACCTCCCGCGGTGAACTGGCCGTGTCCTGGACGATCTCATTCAACCGCTCGATCAGGGGCTTGCGGATCTTCCTGGGGATCGGCCAGCGCTCGCGCAAGGCGCGCTCGAGCAAGCGCGTCGTCCGGATCCCCCGGGCGGTCGCTCCCCCCGAACCCCCCTGCGGTTGGCTCATGGCTGTCAGACTCCCGAGTAGCCGAACCCGAACGCGGCCACGCCTGCGGCGCGGATCGCCTCCAAGGATCTTCGCATCGTCGCGCCGCTCGTGACCAGGTCGTCAACCACTAGAACCAGTATAGGGGCCGGCTCAGGCAGAGTGCAGGCAAACGGTGTCTGGCGCAGGCTGGCGTGCGGCCCATGCCACCGCTTGACGTCCGTGCGGGTCAAGACCTCGGCCAGAGGTAAGCCGAGGGCCTCGGCCACGACTCGGCCCAGGGCGAGAGCAGCGTAGGGTCCGGGAGCACTGGCACCCTGGGGCGGGACGGTTACGAGGGTCCCCGAGGGCAGGACCGGGCTCCAGGCGCGAACCAGATCCGCCACGGCCAAGGAGAAGGCCTCGAGCTCTCCGCCGTCGAAGGGAGCACTCCGCTTCCACGCCTTGATCTGGGCGCGGGCCGCATAGCTGCGGTTGGCGGCCCAGACGCCCAGGCCGGCGCGCTTCTGGTGGCTGGCCAGCGACCGGCCGGGCGGCTCGACCTCGCGGCGGAACCTGGGGGATGACTCGATCATGGGTGCACTCTCCCGGTTGTCCTGCATGGGTGCACCATCGGTCATGGTGCTGGATGGTGCACCCATGCGTCACTTCGCGGCGGCCTGGACCATTGCGGCCACGGCGGCGCGCACGGACTCGGGCAGTCGATCCCAGAGGGCGTCGACCACGGCCTTATTAGGGTCGGCAGCGGTAGCGGGAACAGATTTGCAATCGTTGCTCGGTAGCGCATGGGTAGCGGACGGGATGCTTTTCCGTGCGCTTTGCCGCACATTCCTGCGCGATGATGGGAACGACTGTTCCTGAGTGGATGGAGTGGAAAACCCTACAAAATCAGGGTTTTCTGCGCCTCCAGGCTCTTCGGTGCGTGTCCCTGCGCTGAGAGTCAGAGTAGGGCTCGGATCGGCCTCGCTCGGACGACGCAACCGGTGACTTTAGAAAAAGTTTCGTTGTCCGACCGACCCGCCCGGAGCTTGTAAAAACGTTTCTTTTGTAAGGACGACTTGACACCTTGCAAGGAGTCGCTCGGGAGCGCGGGCGGAAGGCTCTGCCGGCCGGGCCCCGCGCCGGGAATCCTCTTGACGCCGTTAATCGAGTCGGATGTGGGGATTACGCTCCCAGTCTCTCCCCGCGTCCGTCCCCTGGTTTCCGCTGGCACGCGACTTGCTTTTCCCTGGGGAGCCCATGCGAAAGCGACGATCCTCGCAACAAGATTATTTCTTAAAGTCGCTCCGTTCCTCATGTACGAACTCCTTCCGGACGGAAGGGGATTGCCCTCATCCGCGGCTGGTGCACGAGCTCGCCAGTCGGATCCTGATAGACAGGGAGGTCACGATGGCCTGGTCCAAGTCCAAGTTCCGCCGAGCGCCCCAATTCGAGAGCCTGGAATCCCGTCAGGTGTTGTCGAGCGGGGGCCCCCCCACGGCGGCCGCCCAGGACATGCTCTACTGGATCAACCTGGCCCGGACCAATCCCAGCGCGGCCGCCCAACGGATCGCCGCCGACGTCACACCGGACATCCAGGCGACGATTCAACATTACGGCGTCAACCTCAGCGCCACCGAGCAGGCCATCGCCTCGGCGACGCCGCAACCGCCTCTGGCCTGGAGCGATCAACTGGCCCAGGCCGCCCAGGGACATAGCCAGGACATGGCCACCAATCAGTTCCAGTCGCACACCGGCTCCGATGGATCGACCGCCGCGCAGCGGATCCAGCAGGCCGGCTACACCAATGCCTCCAGCACGGGTGAGAACGCCTACGCCTATGCCAGCTCGGTCGACCAGGCGATGGAGGCCTTCCTGATCGACTGGGGCGTCCCCAGCGACGGCCATCGCAATAACCTGCTCCAGCCGGGTGTCTCGGCCCAGGACGCGTATCGCGACGTCGGGATCGGTCTGGCCCAGACCTCCGGCGGTTCTTCGGTCGGTCCGCTGGTCGTGACCCAGGACTTCGGTGCCCAGCCCAATGAGCAGGCCCAGTTGGTGGGCGTCGCGTTCAACAACACCCGCGGCGACGGGTTCTACGAGCAGGGTGAGGGCGTCGCCAACGTCCAGATCGACGCCGTCAACCTGACGACCGGGCAGGTCAGCTCCACGCAGACCGGGCCGTTCGGCGGCTATCAGATGGCGCTGGCTCCCGGCTCCTACCAGATCATCGCCAGCCAGAACAACCAGGTCATCAAGACCGTGAATGTCACCGTGGGCAACGTCAACATCGAGCAAGACTTCATCACCAGCAACCCCTGGCAAGGCGGGTCGCGGACGGCTGCCTTGGCCGCCGCCCAACCGGTGGTCAATGCTCCGGCTCCGACTCCTGTCGCCACACCCCTGGTGCTGATCGCACCACAGCCGGTCCAGGCCCTGTCGAGCCCGCCCGCGATCGGGGCCATCACCTGGAACTGGACGAGCTGGCAGGCGAGCCAGAGCAACGGCTAAGTAAGCGTCTGTTCCGAAAGGGTCGGAGGTCGATTTCGTAGGGTGGGTGAAACCCACCGATCATCAGTATTACCAGGGCTTTGCGTTGGTGGGTTGCACCCACCCTACAACCG
>JAJPJC010000057.1 GCA_021324445.1 Isosphaeraceae bacterium | reverse complement strand
TTACCTACGACCGAAAGGGACGAGGGACAACACACACCCCAGCCCAAGGGGTGGGGTGGGTGGCTCGGCACCGCACCAGGGGCCGACGCCCCTGGCGACGTGCGTCCCCGCCCCCTGCGGGGGCTTCAGGAACCGACTCTGAGTCGGAGACTTCAGAAGCGAACGGAAAAGCCCGTTCCGGTGAAGAAGTCGTCGGGACGGCCGCTGAGGCCGAAGCCGGCGCGGATGTCCACCTGGATGTTCGGCGAGAGGCGGTAGAGGAGCCCACCATCCATGAAGTTGTCGGGTCGGTTATCCGGTGCATGCGTGAACATCAGGATGTACCACTCGTAGAAGAGGGTCAGCCGGTCGGTCGCCGTGTAGAACGCGACGAGGGATTGGTGCCAGCGCTGGAAGTTATCGGATCGCGGGAGCGAGTAAGGGATGCCCTGCTCGCGGATTCCCAGGTAGCCGTCGCTGCCGGAGAGCGTGAGCTTCTTGGTGACGCTCCAGCCGTAGATCAAATTGATGTAAGGCTGGACCGTTTCCGACGAGTAGGGGGAAGTCCCTCCGGTCGGGGCGATGACCGAGGTGATCAGCGCCGTCGTCGGAATCCATTTCCGCTTTTCGTCACCCGGGAACAACTGCCACTTGAAGCCGACCTCCATGTCGCCGGGTCCGTTGACCGACCGCCAGGGGCCGCCCCGGCGCGCCTGCTGCTGTGCAAAGGTTTGGCCGTTCCAGAACATGCGGAATTCGACGCGCTCCATCAAGCCGTAACGCAGGGCCAGCTCGGGGAAGTCGTAGACAGAGGCGCGGGTCTGCGACGTTTTCTCGCCGTTGAAGGTCCAGCCCGACTCGAACTGGAGCCGCCCCTTGGGCACGACGGTGTTTGCCGGCGTGAAGGTCGGCCGGTCCGTGTTGATCGGACCGTCAGGATCGTCCTCCTGGGACACGACGCTGAAGATCCGATCGAGCAGGCTCATGTCCTGGCGCTTCGGGCCGCTGGGTTTCTCCTCCTCCTCGCCGGTACGCTCACCCGGTGCGGCAGCGCTCGACTCGGCTGGGCCGGCGCTTTCACTCTCGGCGCTCTCGGGCACGCGCGAGCCGACCTCCTGGGCCGAGGCACAACTCCCGACGGCCAGAACCAACCCGACGGTGAGGCCGCGCAAGAGGGCGTGTGCCATACAATCACGTATGCCTGAGAGAAAGGGCGAATCCGGGATTCCATCTGCCGCAGGGGAGGCTGATCGTCTATCTCCCTTTCGGACGGCGACTGTCCAGAGTCGAGGAAAGCTGCGATTTCCGGCGCCTCGAGCAAAGCTTCGATCATCGTCAAGAGCCACCCAACCGTCATTTCCGGCCGATTCGTTTAAGTGGGCGATCTCGTTCAGTCGATGCCAGGAAGGTGCCTGCTCGCAACAGTGTGATGGGCGTCTTCCTGTCTCGTTCTGAATCGTGCCCGCAGACCTCCTGTTCCTCGGAGTGATCAGGAATGAGAGTGCAAGCGTCCCGGCAGTGCAGGACCGGGTTGGTCCTCGTGATCTGCGTGGGGGCGATGACCGGGACGGTTCGGTCGCAGGAGACCGAAGCGCCGCCCGATCCGCGCTGGACGACTCGTCAGTCCTCCGATCCAGGGGACCCTCGGGAATCAGCTCGGTCACAGCAAACCGCGAATCGCCTCTCGGCGGCGGTGAACCAGCCGGTCTCGCGTTGGGAGCGGCTGCGGAAGGCGGTCTGGCCCTTCCGTGCGAAACGGCAAACCGCGGGCGAGGGGGGTGCGCCTCGAGATCGATCGGCCGGTCCGGGTGCTGTCGCGGCTGGACCGGGGAACAGCACCCCCGCATGGCAGGTCGCGGATCCTCTCCCGAACTCGAGCCAGGCGGCCGGCCAGCGGCGCCAATTCGACGGGATCGGCTGGGCTGATGACCCAGGTCCAGCGCCGACCGCGCCGGCGGCCGTCTCCGCCGGTGCGACCAGCGACCTGGCCGCGGCACCGGCGGCGTTCGTGATGATGCAGGGCGCCGGCGCGCAGAATACGCCCACGCCGGGCCTGTCGCCGGAGTCGATCCCCAGCGAAGAGGAGCAGCCCCAGGCCGGGACCGCCGCGCCCGGTTCTCCGGTGGTCCGGCGCAGCTTCGGCCAGCGGTTGCTCCGTGCCTACTTCGCCCGGGAAGAGGAGGAGGCCGAAGCGGAATCCACGGAGCAAGGGATCCAGAACCGCCGCATCAATCTGCCGCCGCCGTTCGCGCCCTCGCCGCCGTTCCCCTTCGCCGAGCACACCGGTCCCAATATCGGCGTTAATGACACCTCCGTCTATCCCTTGATGGACGCCCTCTATCGCGGACCAAACGGGGATCACTGGAAGAAGAGTCGAATCAAAATCTTTGGCTGGGTAGATCCTTCGTACAATGCCAGCACATCCCGCAACTCGAACGTGCCGATGTCCTACGACATCGTCCCCAACCAGCTCGAACTCTCCCAGGCCATCCTCATCTTCGAGCGACCCCTGGACACGGTGCAGACCGACCACTTCGACTGGGGATTCCGGTTTACCAACCTCTATGGCATCGACTACCGCTACACGACCGCCAAGGGCTATTTCAGCGACCAACTGCTCAAGCACAATCATCTGTATGGATACGATCCTTTGCAGATGTACCTCGACCTGTATTGCCCGAAGGTCGCCCAGGGGATGGTTATCCGGATCGGGCGTTATATCTCGCCGATCGACATCGAGGCGCAGCTCTCGCCGGAGAACTATCTGTACACACATTCCTTGATGTACACTTACGATCCCTATACGTTCACCGGCATCCAGTTCATCACCCTGTTGACCTCCCGTTTGACGCTCCAGCTCGGCGTCCACGCAGGCAACGACATGGCGCCCTGGACGACCTCCTCGCAGCCCAACGGCGAGATCCTGATGAAATACGTGACCGAGAGCGGCAAGGACGCCTTCTTCGGCGGCCTGGATTCCATCGGCCACGGCTATTACCAGAACGGCCACGACGATCTCCAGGTCGTGGCCGGAACCTGGACCCATAAGTTCACGGACAAGTTCCACACCTTGACGGAAGCCTATTTCATCTGGGAGCGCAATGCCCGGGTGGGCGGTACGATCACCGGCGGGACGCCCCAGCCGTTCTTCGAGGAGACAGGTCCCGGGGCCAGGCTCCCCGGGCTGTCCTACTCCATCGGCGCCGTCAACTACACCGCGTATGCCATTTCGGACAAGTCCTACATCTGCTGGCGCAACGACGTCCTGGACGATCCCCGCGGCTACCGCACCGGGTTCCCGGGCGCCGTCTTCGAGACGACGTTCGGCTGGATCTACCACATTACGCCCTGGTGCGTCACTCGTCCCGAGGTGCGGTTCGATTGGACATCGGGGCAGAAGGCCTATGACAACGGCACCCGGCGCGAGCAGTTCACCTTCAACTGGGATGTCATCATCCGGTTCTGAGGCGGCACCGGGCCCGCCCAGCTCCCCCGCTGCCGCTCCTTCGCTCACAGATCGATCTGGGTCCCGATCTCGACGATCTGTTCCGCCGGCATGCCGTAGCGACGCTCTTCATGGACGGCGTTGCGGTTGAGGTAGGAGAAGATCGCCTCGGGGATCCGGCTGATGCTCCCTTCATCGCTGGCCACGATCGTCTCGTGCCCGATGTAGTAGGTGGCGTCGTCCGGGTCGAAGGGGATGCGATCGGCCTCGGCCACGGCCCGCAGCACCGGCCGGACGAGCGGGTCCTCCATGTAGCCGAAGCAGATGATCAGCTTGTAGAAGCCATCGCCCAGCTCGGTGAGACGATACCGGGCCTCGGCCGGCGCCTCGGGGATCGGCAACTCCTGGACGGTCAGCAAGACGACCGTCTGGTGCAGCGAGCGGCTCCGCTCGACGTGGTGCACCAGAACCGGCGGGACATGGTCGGCGCTGGGAGCGAGGAAGATGGCACTGCCGGGTACCCGAGAGCAGAGGCAGCGCTCGATCGAGGGTCGGGCTTTCTCCAGGCTCGAGAACTGCGTCGTGTACCGCTCCATCAGGGCGGTCCGGCCGCGGCTCCAGATCAACATGCCCGCGATCAAGGCCGCCCCGATCAACATCGGCACATAGCCGCCTTCGAAGAACTTGAAGAGATTGGCCACCAGGAACGGAATATCGAAGCTGAGGAAGAGCGCCAGGAGGGCCCCCGCTTTCCATTTGCTCCAGCCCCACGAGTAGCGCACGACGATGTAGTAGAGGATCGAGGTGATCGCCATGGTCCCGGTGACGGCGATGCCGTAGGCCGCAGCCAGGCGCACCGACTCGCGGAAGGTCAGCACCAGCGCGATGCAGCCGATCGCCAGCATATTGTTCACCTCGGGGATGTAGATCTGCCCCTCGGTATGATACGCGGTGTGCTTGATGGTGACCCGTGGGAGGTAGCCCAGCAGCATCGCCTGGCGGGTCAGCGAGAAGGCGCCCGAGATCAGGGCCTGCGACGCGATCACGGTGGCCGCGCTCGAGATCAGGACCAGCAGGTAGGTGGACAGTCCCGCCGGCACCAGGGCGAAGAACGGGTTCTCGGCCGCCTCGGGATGGCGGAGGACCAGCGCACCTTGCCCCAGGTAGCCCAGCACCAGCGCGGGCAGGACGAAGAAAGACCACGTCAAGCGGATGGGCCGAACCCCGAAGTGGCCCATGTCCGCGTACAACGCCTCTCCGCCCGTCACCGCCAGGACCACCGAGCCGAGGATGAGCAAGCCATGGACCCCGTGGCGGAGGAAGAACGCCGCCCCGTGGTGCGGCGAGAGCGCACCGAGGATCGCTGGCTGCTGGACCAGGTGATACATCCCCAGCACGGCCATCGTTCCGAACCAGACCGCCATGACCGGCCCGAAGAGCTTGCCGACATCCCCGGTCCCCAGCCGCTGGATCGAGAACAGCGCCATCAGGATGGCGCAGGTGAGCGGCAGCACCAGCGGCGACAGCCGCGGACTGGCCACGACCAGCCCCTCGACCGCGCTGAGGACGGAGATGGCCGGGGTGATCACGCCATCGCCGTACAACAAGGAGGCGCCGATGACCGCCAGCAGCGCCATGCCGGTGACCTTGCCGGTCTGAGCCGCATGCGTCCGGAACCGCTCCGGCACGATCGCCAGCAGGGCGAAGATTCCCCCCTCGCCGTGGTGGTCGGCGCGCATGATGAACGTCAGGTACTTGACGGTGACCACCATGAGCAGCGCCCAGAACATCAGCGAGAGGATCCCGAAGAGATCGGCCCGACTGGCCTCGGCCTCGCCCGCGGCATGCAGACATTCTTTCAAGGTGTACAAGGGACTGGTGCCGATGTCGCCGAACACCACGCCCAGCGCAGCCACAGCCAGCGTCGCCAGGCTCGCCCGATGTCCTGCCGGATGGGGGTGGTCCGTCCGAAGCGCGGGCGCCGACCTCAATTCACTCACCTGTTGCGAAGCCATCAAAGGGTCCTTCTCCGGTCACAAGGTCGGGAGGGCAGCGCGAGGCGGGTGAGATTCACGAACCCATCACCCGGAGTCCTTCCACGACGTCGTTCCGTTCGCTCCGATCCCGGCAGGGCCGGGAATCGGCTCCCGACACGACGAGCGACCGCTTGCCGTCGTCGTAGGACGTCGCATCTTATCAAGAATAGGCGCGCCCTGCTCGATCTTCGTCCGTCGGCGGTCCTCATTTGACGGAATTGTCCCCGACATCCGTGGGGCCCCTTGGCTTGGCGTTTGCGAGCACGCAGAGAGCAACCGACCCTTTCGAGGGTTCGGCTTCCTCTTGACGCTGGCGCTGCAAGTCCGTTGTAATTAGCGACTTGGTCAATTCTGCTCGAACGAGTCCCCAGGAATGCAACGCTGATGGTCCCTGGCGAGCCGCCCCTAGACTCCTCGGAATCGCGCTTGGCCTCATCGGGGACCCTGACGACGCCGCGAGCCCCGCGCCGCGGCCCGACGACGGGCCAGGTGCTGGTCGTCACCAGCGTGATGTTCACGTTCATCTCGTACTGGCGGACGGCGGCGATCGTCCTGTGCGACCTGGCCAGCACGGCCTACTACATCGGGGGCATCGTCGAGTCGCAGATCGGCAAGGCGGCCCCGTGGTTCATCCTGGCTGTGATGATGTTCAGTTATGGGGTGCGGAGCGTCTACATCGAGAGCTGCTCGATGTTCGTCCGCGGCGGGGTCTACCGGATCGTCAAGGAAGCGCTGGGCGGGGGGATGGCCCGGCTGGCGGTCTCGGCCTTGCTCTTCGATTACATCCTCACCGGGCCGATCAGCGCCGTCACGGCCGGGCAGTACATCATCGGTCTGGTCAACGACCTCTTGGCGATGCCCCCGGACAGTGTCCTGATGGCGCACCAGAATGGCCTCTCGGCGGCGATGGCCATCGGGGTGACGGTCTACTTCTGGCGGGTCAACACCAAGGGGATTCACGAATCGAGCGACCGGGCGCTGAAGATCATGGCGGCGACGACCGTCATGGGCCTGATCATGATCGTCTGGTGTCTGGCGACCCTGGCGGTCCGGCCGGAGGCCCGGCACTTTCCGCCGCCGACCCCGGACCTGTCCAAGAAGGTGGATGCGGCGGGTCATCCGATCCCCGACCCCTTCGGCAAACAGGTCGATCCCCTGGGCTTCCTGGGTGAGACGTCCCTGGGCGAATCCCTCCGGCCGGAGCGGATCACCGGCCATTGGTTGAGCCTGATCGGCGTCATCGGCATCCTGATCTCGTTCGGCCACTCGATCCTGGCGATGAGCGGCGAGGAGACGCTGGCCCAGGTCTACCGCGAGGTGGAGAGTCCCAAGCTCAAGAACTTCCAGCGCGCGGCCCTGGTGGTGTTCCTCTACAGCTTGCTGTTCACTTCGTTGATCAGTTTCTTCGCGGTCATGCTCATCCCGGACGATGTCCGGATGTCGCGATACAGCGGCAACCTGATCGGCGGGCTGGCGATGAACGTCATCGGCCCGCAGTGGGCGCGGCTGATCCTCAACGCGCTGGTGGTGGTCGTGGGCTCCTTGATCCTCTCGGGCGCCGTCAATACGGCCATCGTCGGCTCCAACGGCGTGTTGAACCGCGTCTCGGAGGACGGCGTCCTGCCCGATTGGTTCCTCCGGCCGCATCCCCGGTACGGGACCACGTCGCGCTTGATCAACCTGGTGGTCATCCTCCAGATTGTCACGATCGTGGCCAGCGGCGGCAATGTGCTGACCCTGGGTGAAGCCTACGCCTTCGGCGTCGTCTGGAGCTTCGTCTTCATGTCGATGTCGATGCTGGTCCTCCGCTTCAAGCGCCCGGGACCGCGTGAGTTCGAGGTGCCGCTGAACATCCGCATTGGACGCTACGACTGGCCTGTGGGCATGACCTTGATCTTCCTGCTGCTGGCCATTGCCGCGATCTGCAACCTGCTGACCAAGGAAGTGGCCACGATCTCGGGTGTGGCGTTCACGGTGGGGTTCTACCTGGTCTTCTGGCTCAGCGAGCACGCGCACCGGCGGCGCCGCGGGATCGCGCTGGAGCATCACGAGCACCTGGAGCAATTCAACCAGCAGGAGTCCGATCAGCTCAGCGTGCAGTCGCTGAACCTGACCAAGCCCTACCGCAAGCTGGTCGCGATCCGCTCGCCGTACAACCTGGGCATGCTCGAGCGGTGCCTGGCCGAGACCGATCCCGATACGACGGACCTGGTGGTGATGACCGCGTCGGTGCTGCCCCAGGGGTCAGGCGACTTCCATCCGACGATCACGGACCAGGACCGGCAGCTCCTGACCGCGGTGGTCAATCTGGCCGAGCACGCCGGCAAGCCGGTCAAGCCGGTGATCGTGCCGACCAACGAGCCGTTCTTCGCCATGACGAGGACGGCCAAGACGATCGGCGCCCAGGAGCTGATCATGGGGCCGTCGAACAAGTATCGCCCCGAGGACCAGCTCGACCAGGTGGCCCTCTACTGGCTGAACGTCTGCGGGGCCAAGCCGGACCCGCTATCGATCCGGGTGCTGGGCAAGGATCGCGATGCCCGGCTGGACATCGCCGGCGGCAGCCAGATCCCCAAGCCCGGCGCCGCGGCCGCCGAGACGGCGCGGATCCTCGCCGAGCTCCGCAAGAGCTGGCACGGGGTCGAGCGGCTGCTCCTGGCCTACGACGGCAGCCCCTTGAGCGCCGACTTCCTCGACACGGTCATGAGCTTCCTCGACCCGGCGATCAAGGTGACCGTCATCGACGTGGTGGAGAACGGTTCCTCCGCCAACGGGATCGATGGCACGGACGAGGCCCAACAGGTGGTGCAGCGCGGGGTCGAGCGGGCGCGCGCGCTGGGGCGGACCGTCGACTCGCGGGTCGCCCACGGCGCGGCGGGACCGGAGATCGTCCGGGCCGCGGTCGAGGGGAAGTTCGACGCGATCTTCATGAGCCTGCGCGGCGTCTATCGCCGCGGCGACACCACCGCGTTCGCCTCCAATACCCGGTACGTTCTCGAGCACGCCCCCTGCCGCGTCATTCTGGGCTTCGCCCCCAAGTCGATCCCCACCCCGGCCTCTTGAGTCGGAGATTTGCCCAATCGAAAATCCAAAATTGATTTGGGTGGTCAGCCGCCGCGGTCCGAATAAACTCAACGAATGGATTGAGCCGCCTAAGGGTTCGCAGGATGAGATGAGGAGGAATCACCGGTGTTATCCAGTCGCGTTGGAGGTGCGGCGCCGCGGCTGAAGCGACGAATCGCCGTCCCCGTTGTCTGGCTCTGCCTCCTGCGACCGGTCGTCGCGGCCGAGCCGCCGGCCTCGAGGACGCCGCCGCTCCCCGTGGCGTCGCCAAAGGCGGACGCCGGGGATGATCTGATCGGGCTGGTGGGGCGCCGGGTCACACTCAATGGGCGCGCCAGCACGCCGGCCGGCCGGATTGGCTTCCGATGGATCCAGGTCGCCGGCCCTCTCATCCGGATGCGTGTCGAAGAGGGAGACCTCCTGACCTTCCTGCCGGAGGCGCCCGGAGTCTATCGCTTCGCCCTGGTCGTCGCCGAAGGGGGGGTGATCTCGGAACCGGATTTCACGACCGTGCTGGTGGTTGCTGAGGTCCCCCAGACCGGGCCGGCCCCGGCTGCGGCATCGCCTCCCCTCACGGCCCAGGAGGCCGCCCGGACGGCCCTGGCTTCACTCCCGGATGGGCCGGGTGCCGCCACGGCCCTCGCCGAGGCATTCGCGGAGATCGCCGGCCGCATCGATCTTTACGGCACTTATGCCGATATCCTCCAGGGGACCTCATCCCGCCTCCAACCAGTCTTACCCGCCGACCCCACGCGCCGCGCGGCCTGGAATGAACGCCTCTTCCTGCCGCTGACGAGGCGTCTCATCGACGACATGCTCCCGGCCGGGCTGGACCTCTCGCGGCCGGAGGGGCAAGCGGTTCCGCTCTCGGCCGCCCAGCGCAGGCGACTGGCCGAGCAGTTCCACGCCATGGCGCGCGGTTTCCGCTCGGCGGCTCCCTCGGAGGATCCTGACCGGGTTCCCCAACCCGCCCGACTCGAGACCCTCCCGCCGAACCAGGCAAAGTGAACCAACCCGACAGGCCGATCAAGCCACCAGTGGAGAGCGGATCGCGCAGGGTTCTCCACACGGTCCATGAGGATTCCGCCGGCAGAGTCAGACTGGAACGCCCGACCTACGTGAGATCTGCGCGTTCTGATATTGATCAGGAAAGGACTCGACTGATGACCGCGCGGACGCGGATCTTCTTCACGACGGCCCGCCTGACCCTCGCGGTCGGGGCCGTCACGGCCGCCGCTCGCCCGTGTCCTGCACAGGCGACCGACTCCTGGCCTCCCTGGCCCCAGGCCGTCCGGACCGCCGAGCAGACGGGCCGGCCCATCGCGCTGGTGGTGACCTCACGATCGAACGCCGCCTCGCAGGAGTTCCGCCGCGCGCTGGCCGCCCACGCTGCGGTCCGGTCGCGGGTGTACCCGGCCCAGTTCACCGAGCTGTCGATCGAGGCCAATCCCGAGCTGGCGCGGAAGCTGGGAATTACGGCCGTGCCGACGGTCCTCCTCTACCGCCGCGGGGCGTCGGGGCTGGTGCTCGTGGCCAGGAAGTCGCCGCCGCTCGAGGCCGCGACGGTCGTCGGCTGGCTGGCGGAGACGGTGAAAGCGGCGGCGCACCTGGACCCCGAGGTGGTGCGGACCCTGGGGCACAAGACCGCGGTCGTCCAGGCCTCACCGCAGCAGGTCGTTTCCCAGCCCCAGGTCGTCCAGCAGCCCCAGGTCGTCGTCCAGCAGCCGCAAGTCCCAACGACCCTCCCGACCACGCCCACCGTCTCGACACCGATCACGGGACCGCAAGCGGCGCCGGTGGTCCTTCAACCCTCGAGTGCCCCGGTGGTCATCCAGCCGGCGCCGATGAACGTGGTGGTCGGGCCCGCCCCGGCCCCGGTGGTCACGTTCGTTCAAGGTCCGTCGCAGGCTCCCCAGATCTCCCTGGCCGCTCCGGCGCCAGCCACGACCCAGACGAATCTCTTCGTCGCCGGGCCGCAGGTCTCGCCGCAACAGCCGACAGTGGCGTCCTCACCCCAACAGCAGGCACAAGTTGCCGCCCCTCAGGTCGCGCAGGCGCCAACCGCCCCGCCGCAGACCGTCCAGTTGGTCTCCACGGTCCAGGCCGCTCAGCCGCTGGTCCAGGCCCAGGGCGCGCCCGGGGTGCAGACCGCTCTCTTGCTCCAGCAGCCCCACCTGCTCAATCGGATGCTGGCGGCTCTCGGCCGCCATCTCGCGCAGAAAGGCAACCCGCGGCTCGTGATGAACACGACTACCACGAACACCCCAATGACCGTCCAGGTCCCCACGACGATGACGGTCCAGGTCCCGAGCGTGGCCGCCCCACAGCAAGTCGCGACCGTGCCGGCGGTCCAGGCAGCTCCCGCCGTCGTCGCCTCGCCTCAGGCGGGGTGTCGCCATTAGGCTCTGTCTGCGATTCGACGAATGTCCAGGGTTGGAAGAGTTGGCCCGCGGTCGGGGGACGGAGCCACCTCCTACCGGTCGGTCTTGTAGGAGCCGGCTCCGACCGGCGATCCCCCTCCCAACCAAGACTCAGACCGAGCCTCCGGGAAACCTCCTCCAAGCCTGTCGGAACCGAGGGTTACTGCGAACCCGTGCCGAACGGCGACTTCGAGGGGTTGGCGTCTCTGTCGGGCGGATTGGAAGCGGCTGGATTGCCGGCGGGCACCAGTGATGTCGGTGTCGGCGTGGGAGTCGGTGTCGGTGTCGGCGTCGGCGTGGGAGTCGGTGTCGGTGTGGGCGTGGGAGTCGGTGTCGGCGGCGGGTTGACGTTGCCACCGGGACCGATGGTGATCGTTCCGTTGAGCGTCCCCTGGAACTGGTAGCTTCCCGGCGGGAGCGTACCGCCGCTGGTACCGCCGCCGCCCCCGCTCTGCTCGTTCAGCAGGGAGGTGATGATCGTCTCGATCTCGGGCAGCGCCTTGGTCCAGTCGATGGCGAAGCTGCCGCCGATGGCGTTCTGCAGGAACCACGTCGCGATCTGCATGAGGAGGTTCTTGTTGGCGCCGTTGGGACCGAGCGACTGGATGAATTGCCGCAGGGCGGCTTTGAGCAGGCCGGCGATCGTGCCTCGGCCGGAGCCGTCGAGGATGCTGGTGAGGTAGGGGGCCTGGCTCGCGGGAACGGACTCACCGACCAGTCCCTGCGCCGGAGCGGCGAAGGTGTTCCCGCTCGGCACGGCCGTGTTGACGATGGTCAGGGTGTAGGTCTGGCCCGACTGGCTCACCAGGACCTGCGGCCCCGCGGCCGAGGTCGCCGCCGGTGCCGTTCTCAGGACCGTGGCGGGCGTCTGGACGATGTAGGACGTCCCGACCATCGGTGCGGCGGTCGTCACGAGGGAAGACGTCGTGACCGGGATGGCCACGGCGTTGACCGTCATGAGCCGGGTCCGCCTCTGGAACAATGGGGCGCGCGTGACGTAGACCGGCGTGGCGGCAACGACCGGCGTCGTCGTGACATATTGGGTCTGAACCGGCTGGGTCTGGACCGGGACGGCCGCGACGGCGGCGACGGTCTTGCCATGTTGGCCGGCCATGGCCGACTCCGGCCCGGCCAGGAGGGCTGCCAGTGCCAGTGCCTTGCTCGCCGGGATTCGCCGGCGCGGAGCGCGATTGTACATGTTAGAGCCCTTCGTGAGAATTCCCCGGGAGGTCGGAGGATGACGCAACGCAACCGGCTGTGGCCGCCTCGGGTCGAAGCTCACCGCGCCGAAGTATAACACGGGGCATCGCCCGCGGCTCGCCGGTCCCTCATGGCACGATCGGTTAGCCCGGCTGTTCCACCGCGATGGGCACGGTGAAGGTCTTGGCTGCCTGGTCGCTCCTGGGCCGCGTGAGGATGAACTTCAGCTCGCCCTTGGGATTGCCGGCGCCAGGCACCTTGGGCACCAGCAGGAAGAACAGCCGGTGCTCGACCTGACCGGGCCGACCGGGTGGCTGCCCTGGCTTGAGCGGATTCCCTTGCGCGTCGACCTTCTCCCCGGACTTGGGTTTGTCCGGATCCGGCTGGAGGAGCTTGGTGCTTCCGGGAGCCAGTCTCCAGCTAAAGCCGGTCCCCGGCTGAAAGTCCAGCAGGACGAGCACCCGGTCGCCAGGCTTGACCTTCAGGGGCTCGCGGCGCTGGTTATCCTTGACGGTCAGCTTGTAGATCTCACCGGCTTTGGCTTCGAGGGGGAGGAACCCCATCGCCAGGCCCACCAGGACGCTCCCCACTGCCAGGCACACCCCTCTCCAGCGCGTCATGGGGATGACTCCGAGGAAGTAGGTCAGGCTTTATTACCCCGGCCCGGAAGAAGGTCAGAATACCAGCCCGAAGCGCCAGCGAGTGAGTGGCTGGCCCGCACCGGAATTCACGCGCTGGCGCTTCGGGCTCGTAGGAGGGTCCTTCCGGCCGGGGGAATAGCCTGACGCCATCGGGTTTCCTGTCAGGCTCAAGCCTGACCTCCGTAAGCGTCTTTTCAAAGCTTCATTGCCCGAAGACGACCGGTTCCACCCACGCGGCACCGAAGCCGATCTTGTTGGTGTTCCAGTCAATCAGGATGTAGCCGTTCTGGCCCCAATCCGCTCCCCAGGAATTCCGGACGATCCATCCCTCCGGAGTCCAGCCGACGATCATCACGGCGTGGTTGATATCGCCGGGGTCGTTCTCGACGAAGACCCCGGATTTGTAGAGCTGGAACGCCTCGGTCACGTTGACGCCGCAAATGACCGGGCCATGGTCGCACAGGGCCTTCTTGATCAGGGAGGGATCGGGGATGTTGGTGGCGCCGTCGACGCCGTCGACATAGCTCCAGGTGGCCGCCTGGTACTTGCGGAAGCCGCTGATGTCGGGGCAGGGCCCGAGGCCGGGGACTTGAACCCCGCTATCGCAGGAGATGTTCCCCGACTGATAGGGAATCCGGTCGTCGCCGACCAATCCGGTCGCCGTGATGTAGTCGAAGCCCCACCATCCTCCGCAGCAGGTCGCCGGTGGGTTCTCCGTATTGCAGCGCAGGAGCTGCTCCTCGGAGAGCTGGAGCATGTTGACCGTGCCGTTGCGGATGGCGTACATCGACTCGAAGACACCGACTGTCGCAAAGCACCAGCAATCCCCGCACAGGCCCTGGTCCTTGACCGAGCCGACGACCCCAAACTGGCTCCAATCGAAGGCGGTCAGGCTCGGCGTCGGGGCGTTGGGGTTGGCCTGGAGCTCATGGCGCCGGGCATCGACCGTGGGGTTCTTGCTCTGGTGCTGGGCGCTGGCAATCCGCTGCTTTTGAACGCGCGCCACCAGATCGGCAGGCTTGACCGTCCCCGCCAGTTGCTTGAGCGTGCGCCCCGCGGCCTTGGAATAGCCGACCTGGAATCGGGGATTGTTTCCCAGCCGCGCCCGCACCGCTTCGATCCGCTTCTTCACTTCTGGAGGGGCCCCGGCATCCAGCACCGAGACATCGACCACTTGCGAGATCACAGGCGGCTTCGCCTGGACTGGCTCCGGCCGCGGTGCCGCCGGACTGGGATCGGCCGACCCCGCCAGGGTCAACGTGGCTCCGAAGAGGACTGCCGTCGACAGCACTGCGACCGCGATCCGCCGCCATCCCCCGATCACGCGCATGGAGCACCTCCATTCCCGGGTTGCCAGGAGCATTGCCTGCACAGGTTCCCCACAGCCAGTCGGGGCCGTGCCTCAATAGCCCATTTGACTGGCGGCGCAAATTACCGAGCTATTATGACCTGTCCAGCTTAACCATGCTCGAAAAAAGATCGGGTACGGGGTTTTTTCGGTTTCGATCGGGATGAGGGGACTTACGAGCTGGGCGGCTCGTCGGCGAGTCGGCGGAGCAGCCGCCCCCACTTGCGCGGCAATTTCGTCCGGCCGAACTCGGCCAGGCGCGGGACGAACTGGTTCCAGGTCAGGACGGTCAGGCAGGCGGATTGCTGGACGATGGCCACCAGTGCGCGCTCGCGGTACAAGGCGAGGACGGCAATGGCCCCGTTCTCGGGGTTGCGGCCCAGACGTCGCGTCCTGGCGAGCGCTCGGCGGAGCTCGTCGGCGGCCGTTGCCGGCTGCGCCGCGAACCGCTCCACGAACCGCTCCAGGGCGTGCCGCGAGAGCCGCACCGTGCTGTAGTCGTGCTGTCCGTGAGGAACCACCGCGATGCGTCTCTTACTCCGCCTGACCGGTCGCGGCCCAGATCACACCCCGGCGCATCCATTCCTGGAACTGGGGGTCGCCCATCGCCGTGGCGTCGTGGCCGAGCACATTCTCATACACCCGGCCCTTGCCGTAATGGTTGACCCAGATGACCGGCTCATCCTTGTTCGTACCCCTCGGCTTGCTCGGGTCGGAGTAGGCGGTCGCCAGCACCTCGCTCCCGGGTATCATCACCGAGTTCGAGTAGAGCTCGTCGATGGCGTGCTCGAACTGGGCCGGGAGCCCTTCCGAGATCGGATGCTTGACGCTGGTCTTCTTCACGGTGAAGACGTGCTTCGGTCCGTGGTAGCCCTGCGACCGCCAGCCGCCGGCAATGGCCTTCTCGAACTCGTCCCAGTTCGGCTTGGTGAAGGCGCTGGAGGCATGGTGGAAGACCACCAGGCCCTTCCCCTGGCGCACGGCGTTGAGGAAGGCCTCCTTGTTGGATTCGGACCACCGGGTCTCCGGCGCGCCGCGCGGCGTATCCTTGTAGTTCAGCAGCAGCACGTCGTACTTGGCCAGGTTCTCCTCGGTCAGGTCTTTCGCGGGCGTGATGGTCACGTCGACCTTGATCCGGCCTCCCTTGCCGAGGAAGTCGCCGAGGATCGCGGTCGTGTCCTTCCAGGCATGGCCGTGGTCACCGGTGATGATCAGCAGCTTGATCGGCGCCGATGAGGAGGGGCCGGCCTGGGTCGTGCCGGCGAACTCATCCAGCGCGATCGGGCCGAAGACCGGTACGGCCATGTCCGAGCCGTCGGTCAAGTTGCAATAGGGGTCCAAACCGTAGCCGTACCACAGGGCGGCCTTCTCGGGAATCGGGCCGGCGAGCTTGAGGACGACGGTGTCGCGGGCACTGCCCAGGCACGCCTCGTAGATCAGAGGGAGCAGGCTGCCATCCGGCTTGCGGATCGAAAACCCGGCGATGTGCCGCTCCGGCCGCAGCCCGATGCCAGTCTCGCCGGGACTGAACGAGGGGGCTCGACCCATCGCCATCATTCCCCCGCCCGCGCCGCCCATGCCTCCCATCATGCCGCGCATCATCGGGGCAGGAGCGGCACCCATGTTGACCCCCTTGAACTTGACGATCAGCGTGTTGTGGGGGCCTCTGGTCAGGCGATCGAAGGTCGGGGTAGTGGCGCCGAGCTGCCGGAACAGCTCGCGCTGGGCGATCCGGGCCAGGCGCTGACCGGCCCGTTTCAGTCCCTGGGTGCCGACATGGATGGCGTCGTCCAGCTCGAGGTCGATCACCGAGACGACGGCCGTGTTGGAGACGCGCTCCGGCAGCCGCCGCTGGGCATCCTGCACCGTGTTCCACCCGGTGGGATCGCCCGCGTGGACGAACCGGCCGATCTGGACGAAATAGAACGGCAGCTCGGGCTGGCGGAAGTCGGAGCGCACCGCGGCGATGAAGTCGGTGAAGACCCTGGAGTAGACCTTCGAGGCCTCGGCGTTGGACTCGGCCTCGCCCTGGTACCAGAGCACCCCCTTGACCTTGCCCCCGGCGAGCTGAAACTGCCGCAGCATCGAGCCGTAGAGGCTCTTCCCCCCCTCCTCCTTCTTGGCCGGGCTCCACTGGGCCATGCTGGTGCCGCCGTGGGCACAGGCGACCAGGCCGACCGGTACTCCGGTCGCCTCGACCATCGCCACCGCGAACGGCAGGCCCAGGCCCGCTCCCTTGGTTCGGGTCTTGTGCTCCCTGGCCGACCGGTCGGCGCGCGTCTTGGGATCGCCCGAGTGGACCGGGTCCGGCGAGTCAACCAGCCAGTGGAGCGGCTCCTCGGCCTGGGCCCACTTGCCGTCCATGCCCAGCAGCATGACCTGGGGATGCGGCGGCGTCACATCGATCAGGTCTCCGACTCCCTGCATGTTCGACTGGCCGGCCAGGACCCAGAGATCGCCCACGAACACCGGGCCCACGGTCGTGGTCACGAACGCTCGACCGACCTCCAGCTGGCACGAAATCGTGTACGGGCCGCCGACCGGCACGCCGACCAGCTTGCCGTCGACCAGCTTGACCCCGGTCGTGGCCTGGTTCTGGGCATTGAGGGACGCGTTGATCAGTTTGGCTTCGTCACCCTTCTGCCGTGGTTCCTCGACAACGATCGGGATGTCCGCCCTCCCATTGACGTCACGCTGATAAACGCGCGAAGCCACCGGCTCCTTGAGCTTGACGAACACGCGACCGGGTTCCGGTTGGGCCAGGACGGGGCGATCGATCGCGGTCATTCCCAATGCGGCGACCATCACGAAACCGATCCGAGGCGAGAACCACCGTGACCGTGACATGGCTGGATCAGCTCCCTGGTTGAAGATGGCGATAGCGGTCGGTTTTCACGCGGATTCATCCTACTCGGCACGCCCGGCAGGAGAAAGGGGCTACGCCATCGCTGAGGAGTGGTTGGCCGAGCGTCGCGATTTGGCCTTGGAGGACTCGGCCGGTGACGCTTTAATCTGGGCCGCTCATCTCGGGCACAGGAGGATCCGCCATGGCGGGGATGCAAGACGGATTGGCCGATGGCGCGGACCCGGCGCCGGATCCTGTCGCTCATGAAGATCCCGCCCTGGGGTATCGCAACCAGGCGATCGCCCTGTGGTTACAGGGCCGGTTCGCCGAGTCGGAGGCCGCTTCGCGACAGGCGCTGGAACTCCGGCCGGACGACCTCGACGGGCTGAATGACCTGGGGCTGGCGATCTGGCGTCAGGGCCGGCCGGCGGAGGCTGAGGCGGTCTACCGGCGGGCGTGCGCGATCCAAACGGACGACTACCGGATCCTGACCAACCTGGGCCTGGCCCTCTCGGACTTGAACCGGAAGGACGAGGCGGCCGAGTGCTTCCGCAGGGCGCTGCGCGTCCGGCCCGACTGCTTCGACGCGCGGATGAACCTGGGGATCGTGCTGTCCGACCAGGGGCGATTCGAGGACGCGGTGGAGTGGCTCCTCGGGGCGCTGGAGCTTCGGCCCCACTCAGCCGACGCGCTCCAGAACGTGGGGATGAACCTCCTCCGCCAGGGGAAGTGGGCCGAGGCGATCCATTATTACGAGCGGGCCCTGGAGCAACGGCCCGACTTCCCCGAGGTGCACCGGAATCTCGCCTACGCCCTGCTGTGTTGCGGCGACTTCGAGCGCGGCTGGCCAGAGCACGAATGGCGCCTGAAGTGCCGCCCGCATCCGGGCGCGCGGATCAATCGGACCTTCTGGAACGGCGACGACTTCCGGGGCCGGACCATCCTGCTGCATGCCGAGCAGGGCTACGGCGATACCTTGCAATTCATCCGCTTCGCTCCGATGGTCAAGCGGCGCGGCGGCCGGGTCCTGGTGCTCTGCCAGACGCAAGTGCTCCGGCTGATCGCGCGCTGCCCGGGTGTCGACCTGGCGTTCGAGGGCTCGTCGTATGTGCCGGATTGCGACATCCACGCGCCGTTGATGAGTCTGCCGGCCATCTTCGGCACCACCCTGGCCACGCTTCCGGCGTCGGTCCCGTATCTCGCGGTCGATCCCGTGCTGGTCGAGCACTGGCGGACGGTGCTGGCCGAGGCCCTCGGGCCCTCACCGGTCGCCAGGCCGTTTCTGATCGGGATCGCCTGGCAGGGGAGCCCGGCGAATCGCGCGGATTCCTGGCGGTCGTATCCATTGGCCCAGCTTGCTCCCCTGGCCGAGCTGCCCGGCGTGCGGCTGGTCAGCCTCCAGGTCGACCAGGGCGTGGACCAGATCGCGGCCCTGGGTGGACGGTTCCCGGTCCTCGAGCTGCCCAGCCGGCGGCCGCGCGACTTCCTCGACACGGCTGCGATCGTGACCCAGCTCGATCTGGTGATCTCACCGTGTACGGCCGTGGCGCACCTGGCGGGGGGCCTGGGCGCGCGGGTCTGGGTCGCCCTTTGTTCCGCAGCCGACTGGCGATGGCATGTCGGCCGCGAGGACAGCCCGTGGTATCCCACCATGCGGCTGTTCCGTCAGACCACTTTCGGCTGCTGGGAGGACGTCTTCGGCCGCATGGCGGAGACCCTGAAACGAGAGTTGGCGGCCGGGCGGCTCCCGGCCGGCAGCGCCGCCTGAGCCGGTTGAGAGGAGGATCGGTCATGGTCGGGATCCAGGAGAGATCGGCCCGGGGCGCGACGGCGGCCGGCCATCGGCCCCCAGCGCAGGAGGCGTATTTCACGACGGCTCACTGCTACCACCCGGGAATTCCGCGGACGCACGCCACGCCTTCCGAGCGGGAGGACGCCTGGCAGGAGGAGCTCCGCCTTCGGCCCGACGACGCCGAGACCTTGAACCGGGTGGGCCTGGAGATCTGGCAGCAAGGGCGCATCCTGGACGCCTACGAGCTGTTCGTCCGCGCGAACCAGCTCAAGCCGGAGGACGAAGAGATCCTGAACAACCTGGGCGTCACCCTGTGGGAACAGGGCCGGGTTGATGAGGCGGCCGAGTGCTATCGAGCCGCGCTGAAGGTCCAGCCCGACTCGTTCAACGCGCGGATGAACCTGGGGGTCCTGGCTTCCGATGCGCGGAGGCTCGATGAGGCCATGGAGTGGCTCCGCTCCGCAGCGCAGCTCCGGCCCGATTCGGCGGACGTGCTGCAAAACCTCGGGATGACGCTGGCCCGCATGGACCGCTGGCAGGAGGCGATCGAGTACTACGAGCAGGCGCTGCGACTGCGGCCCGACTACGCCGAGGTCCACGTCAATCGAGCCTTCGCCTGGCTTTATCATGGCGACTACCAGCGCGGCTGGCCGGAGCTCGAATGGCGGGTCAAACGCCGATGCCACCAAGGCTTCGTGGTCCATCGCCCTCGCTGGAAGGGCGAGGAGCTTCACGGGCGGTTCATCTTGCTGCACTATGAGCAAGCGCTGGGCGACACCTTACAGTTCATTCGCTTCGCCGAGCCGGTCAAGCAGCGCGGCGGCCGGGTCCTGGTGCTTTGCCCACCGACGTTGCTCCGGCTTGTTGCCCACTGCCCCTTTGTCGACCTGGCCTTCGACGGGACAACCCCCGGCCAGCCGGATTGCCACGTCCATGCCCCGCTGATGAGCCTGCCGACGATCCTGGGCACAACGCTGGAGACACTCCCGGCCCGCGTACCCTACCTCGGCGTGGATACCCTGCTGGTGCACCACTGGCGCTCGGTGCTGGCCAGCGCCTTGGTCACGGCCGGACAGGCATTCTTGTCGGACTCCGAGCGGCAGTCGGGACTGTCGGCCCCGCCCCTGGCCAGGCCCTTTCTGATCGGGGTCGTCTGGCAGGGGAGCCCGAGCCACCCGGGGGACCGCTGGCGGTCGTTCCCGCTGACCCAGCTCGCTCCCCTGGCCGAGCTGCCCGGCGTGCGGCTGGTCAGCCTCCAGGTCGGCCACGGCCGGGAACAGATCGCGGCCCTGGGCGGACGGTTCCCGATCCTCGAGCTGCCCGGCCGGCGGCCGCGCGACTTCCTCGACACAGCCGCCATCATGACCCAGCTCAACCTGGTCGTCGCGCCCGACTCGGCGGTGGCCCACCTGGCCGGCGGACTGGGCCTGCCCACCTGGGTCGCCCTGTCCACCCAGTCCGAATGGCGGTGGATGGCCCACCGCGAGGACAGCCCCTGGTATCCCACCATGCGGCTGTTCCGTCAGAAGAGACTGGGCGATTGGGACGAGCTTTTCCGCCGCATGGCCGGGGAACTGAGGCGAGCCCTGACCTGAGGAACAGGCCCATCGGGTCTCAGGTCCGAGGAAAGTCGGGCCCGCGGCACTCCTGGGGGCTCGCCGGCGGCGCCGGCTCGACCCCAGCCACCCGGGATGGCCCGGTGTGGCCTCAGAGGGTGTACGAGCAGTCAGTCTCTGGCCCGGATCGTGGCCTCTTGCCTTTGGAATCCCAGGAGCCCCTCTTCTTTCCCCCCTCTTGGGAGATCGTCCCGCTTTTAAGCGGCGTTGTCGCAAGGGGTTGCGACCTGCCCCTCGGCCGCTTTTCGCCGTTCGAGCGCCCGGACGGCCAGGAGGTTGTGCGCCAGC
>JAJPJC010000090.1 GCA_021324445.1 Isosphaeraceae bacterium | reverse complement strand
GGGAGACATCGGATGGACCTCCGTGATCGGGAAACCAAAACCACCCCAGTCAAAGAGGTTACAGTAATTACGACCGCATGTTCAAAGGGGTAGCTGGACAGCCTGACACTCTTGCCCGTCAGGCTGGACAGCCTGACCTACGACCTTGCCGAGGTAATATAAGGGAGCCGAACCGTCCGCGGCAACGGCCGGCTTGCCCGTGTCTCCGCCCGCACGGACGCGCGATCAAAAAGAAATCGCCACCCACTTGCGGACGGTGTCCTGATGCTCTACAAGATAGCGCTCGTCCTGGAGACAGACGAGCATCTGGGAGGACAGGTCTAGCTCGGTGCTTTGCACCAGGGCGGTGTTGCGCCGCCCGGGCGTACGGCCCACCATGCAGCACAACGAAGGCTGTTTCAGACCCGCTGATCCCCCGTCGGCTGCTCGTGCTCGCCGCGGGCCTGGGACAACCCCGCCGATCGGGGTTCCGCGGCGAGCACGAGCAGCCGACGGGGGGCGGGCCAGAGAGCCTTCGATGTCCCAGGTCTTGTAGTAGACCACCTCCATCTGTGATGCCGAAAGGCGTTGAGCACTCGCAGGTCTTGAGGTAGACGACTCCCAGATCCCGAGGGCGGGCTGCTCGACAACCATCGGGCAGTCCGTCCTTCTCTCGAAACACCGTGGCTCACGGGAGGGCGAGGATGACTCATCCTGCTGGGTCGCCGCGAGTCCGCCTGGACGACGTGCGACGCGCCTGGGAGTCGCGAGACCCCGTTCTGATCGAGATGGTCACGGAGCTCGCCGGACAGCCCGACAAGCCGCCCGGCGCGCCTCCCCGCGAGGGCGCGCCGACGTTCGCCAAGTTCCTGGCCGAGATCCGCGGCAACGCCTTCGCGCGCAAGCCGCCCGACGAACAGAAGCACGTCCGGATTGAGCAGCTCAAGGCCCTGGAATCGCCGGCGGCCGAGGTGCCGTTATCCGACCGGCTGCGGCTCCATGAGATCCTCATGGCCCTCTGGGTGGACAACGGCCCGTTCGCCCGCTCGTGCCTGCTGGAGATCATCGCTCGCGTCCCATTACGGTATGGGCCCTGGCGGGCGCTGAAGCGGATCTTCAAGGAAGCCGAGGCGCGCGACGACCTCGAGGTCTTCGGCGCGCTGGCGGCCCGGATCGATTCGGAACACACCACGGAGGTCGGCGGTCGCACGATCGGTTACCTTCGCCGTCGTGCCTGGCGGTACCTGCGGCAGACTGCTCAGGCCCGTCCTGCTTGCTACGCGGACGCAGCCGCCGCAATCTTGGCCCGCTATCAAGACCGGGCGAACTGGCACGGCACCTGGGTCGCGAACCACATCCTGTACCACGAAGCCGCCGAGTACGACCGGTCGAGCTTCCGCTTCAAGAAGCCGCCGTCGGGCCTGAACGATCGGGCATTCGCGGCGTTGTGGCAGCGGAGCCCGCGCCCACTCTTCGGCCTCTTGGAGCGAGCCCGGTGTGACCTGGTCCGGCGGTTCGCGGCCGATTGCCTCAAGGCCGACTTCCGCGGCTCGCTCCGCGAGGTCGAGCCGGAATGGGTGGTCCGGCTGGTGGGTGTGGGCAGTGAACCGGTCGACGACTTCGTCGTCTGGGTGCTGAAGAACGTGCCGAAGTTCGAGCAGGCCGGGTTCCGCACGCTGGGCTTGCACGAGGCGGTGCTCCGGCTGTTCGACTCCCCCTCGGACCTGGCTCGCGACTACGCCGCCGACTACGCCCGCACCCATGCCCGCGACTTGCCCGTGGATGAGCTGATCCGGCTGGCCAACAATGACCATGCCGCCGTCCGCCGGCTTGCCGCGGATTTGCTCCAGGCGCGCGATCCGCGCACGGAGGTCGGGCTGGAGGCGTGGGGAAAACTGCTGGAGTCGGAGCACGGGTTGGAACTGGCCAGGACGGCCCTTCAGAAGCACTTTGGCGCCCGCGAGCTGACGCCCGAGTGGTTCCGCGAGCGGCTCTTCACCCAGAATTCCGCTGCCTTCGAATTCATCCAGAAGCTGCTGCTCCAGACCCATCCGGCCGAGTCGCTGGGCCCGGGCTACTTCGTCGGGCTGGTTGACAGGACCGACGAGAAGGAGGATTCGCTCCCGAGCGAGCTCGCTGTCTTTGCCCTGAACCAGCTCGCCCGGTTCGATGTCAATGCGCTGGACCGTGATGCCCTCCGGCGCCTTTTGCTGGGCCCGTTCACCCAGGCGAAGATCGTGGCCTGGATCGACGAGGGCCGGCTCAAGCCGCACGTGCTCGGGCTCGACTTTCTCAAGGCCCTGGCGTTCCACCCCGACTGGGAGGCCGACCCGTGGATTGCGGCCCTGCGCCGCGCCGGCCTTCCCTGGCTCCGCGAGCTGTCGTTCGACGAGGCGCTGTCGGAGAAGGTCCTGGGATGGCTGGGCGACGTCCGCCGCTTCGCACCGTCCGACCTGGGCTTCGAGTGGCTCTTGAAGCTGGCGGCCCGGGGCGAGCCGCGCTACCACAACTTCGCCGTGGAGACGATGATCAAGGGTTTCACGCCGGCCGATTTCGCCTCGAGTCAGCCGGCCGAGGCAGCGCCCGCTGCGGCCGCTGAGACCGTGGTCGACTTCGGCGGTGCGTCGTTCTTGTTTACCGGCAAGCTGGCGACCATGCAGCGCAAGGAGGCCGAGGACAAGGTCCGGCGCGCGCACGGCGCGGTGGCCTCGGGCGTGACCGCCAAGCTGCACTACCTCGTCATCGGCGACGAGGGCTCGCCCCTGTATGGCCACGGCAAGAAGGGGGCGAAGCAGCTCAAGGGAGAAGAGCTCAACGCGGCCGGCGCGAACATCCGGATCATCTCGGAGACGGCGTTCTTGAAGATGCTCTCGGGCCGGGCGCCCCAGGCCGCGCAGGGCGACTCGCTCGCCGGCGCGGAGCGGCTCTGGGAGATGGCCAACGCCCCGGGCCTGGCCGACGCCCCGCTGGGCCGGTTCGCCATCCGGTACATCCGCCGCCATCATCCCGACCTTGCCCTGGCCGAGACGGATCGGCCGGTCGACCCCGGCGCCGAGATCCCGGCCGAGTTTCTCAGCTTCGAGCGGGTCAAGCCGCTGTTCAGCGAGACCCGCAAGCCGCTTCGCGACCTGGCGCTGGAGCTGGCCCGCTGGGAGTTTGCCCGCTGGTCGCCCTCGGCCGACGAGCTGGTCCTCCTGGCCGAGAACCCGCATGCCGACGTCCGCGAGTTCGTGGCTTTGGCCCTGCTGGCCGACGACGAGCCGGAGCATCGCCGATACCGGATCGACCCCGAGTCGCTGACCCCCGCGGCCGTCTTCCGCTTCTGCGAGTCGGCCGACCCGTCGACCCGCGATCTGGGTCTGCGGCTGATCGACCGTTCGGCCCGGTTCCGGCAGCCCGAGGAGCTGTTCCGCCTGACCGAGAGTCCCGATCGCCGGGTCCGGGCGTCGGTGATCCGGACGCTCTGGTCGCTCTACCGCGACCGGGGCATCACCGAGGGCTGGAAGCCGTCTGTCCCGCCGGCGACGACCGTCGGCGCGGCCGCGAAGAAAGCCGCGGCCCCGCCCGACGGCCGCGGCCCTGGGGCGCCCCCGCGGCCCGACGCCTTGCCCGCCCGCCCGCGCGACCTGTGGACCTTCCTGCGGCGCACCCTGTTCGAGATCCCGCCGCCGCGTCCGGAGAAGCGCCCGGCGGACGCCGGCGGCCCAGCCGAGCGGATCAAGCCCCTGGCCGCCCGCCGGGCGAAGCTCGACCTGGTCGAGACGATGCGCGACCTGGCCCTCGAGGACGCGGACTTCGCCCGGGGCGTGCTGCCGATGCTGGACGAGTTCATGGTCTCCCGCGGCGCGAGCGAGCGGGCCGCGTGCCTGGTTGCCGTGACCCGGATTCGCCATACTCATGCCCTGCTCCGCCTCCCGTAGCGTAGGTCAGGCTTTAGCCTGACGGAATCGGATGTCAGGCTAAAGCCTGACCTACGTGAAGACTCGGATGTCAGGCTAAAGCCTGACCTATGTGAAGACTCGGATGTCAGGCTAAAGCCTGACCTATGTGAAGACGTAATATGGAGGTGCCTCGTGACGGTCGAGAAGCACCTGACCTATCGCGGCGAGATCAAGGCGGCCGTCGGTCTCGGCGGCGCGCTGGCGTTCGTCACCGTGCACCCCGAGGGGCAGCCGGCCGCGCTCTACCGGCTCGACGCCGACAAGCTGACGATCGACGCCGACCCGCTGCCCAGAGGCGGCACCGCCCTGGTCGCCGGCGGTGGGGACCTCTGGGTGGCCGGCGGTGACGGCCGGCTGTATCGGGCGGTTGGTCCCGGCGAGCCGAAGCCACTCGGCGCCGCCCTCGATGCGCCCGCGACGGCTCTGGCCCCACTGGCCGACGGGAGATTGGCCGCCCTGGTCGGATCGCAGGTCGTCATCCTGTCCCGGAAGGACGGCCAGCGGATCCAGTCGCTGGACCTTTCCGAGCCGGGGACATCCCTGGCGGCCGATCCGACCGGCCGATGGCTGGCCGCCGGGACGGCGAAGGGGACCGTGGCCGTCTTCGATTGCGAGGAGAAACCCGAGTTCCTGCTCAGCGCCTCGGAGCGGCTGCACGAGGGGGCCGTCACCGCGATCCTCTTCGAGCCGGACGAGCTGCGCTTCCTCTCGGCGGGGGCCGACCAGAAGCTCCTCTCGACCCATGCCCGCGGCAAGCTCGATCCCGAGGACAAGGGGCGGGGGAACAACCACACCGACCTCGTCACGGCGCTGATCTGGGGGCCGGGCGACCGCCTCTATTCGGGCAGCCGGGACAGCACGATCAAGTCGTGGCCGAGGATCGGGGCGGTCAAGCCGGCGACGATCAAGGATGGGGTTGGCCGCGTGCTGGCGCTGGCGATCGTCCAGGTCCAGGGACGTCCCCGCCTCGTGGCCACCTGCGACGACAACACGATCCGGTTCTTCCCGCTCGACAGGGCGGGCAAGATCGGCGACGCGTCGCACCGGGTCTACGACGCCCATGCCCGCGCCAAGCACGAGCTGTCGCAAGATGATCCCACGCGCCGTGAGGAGGCGCTGAAGGCCCTGGCCGGCTATGGTGACGTCCGCGCTCTGGACCTGATCGCCGCGCAGGCCGAATCGGACGCCGACCACGCTCTGCGGTTGTTGGCGACCAGGATCCTCGACGCCTCCGGGCACCCGCGAGCGGCGACCTTGCTGGAGAAGCTGCTTGGGCACCGCGACGAAGCCGTCCGCGTGGCCGCCTTCGGCGGCCTGCGCAAGCACCTGGGCGAGTCCGACCTCCGGCCGATCGACCTGGCCCTGAAGGCCGAGAAGCCCGACGTCGGCCGGCTGGCCGTGCAGGCGCTGGAATCGCTGGCGGCGCGCGACGACCAGGCGCTGGCGCGGCTGACCGCCGCGCTGGATGCCAAGACTCCCGAGATCCGCCTGGCGGCGGTCGTGGGGCTGGAGGCGGCCTACGAACCGCAATCGCCCGAGTCGAACCTCAGCGCACTCGGCTCGAAACACGCGGATGTCCGGCGGGCGGCCCTGATCCGGCTCGAGCGGCGGCGATTGCTCGCCGAGCCGGCCGTGCAATCGGCTCTGCGCCGCCGGCTCGAAGACCCTGATCCCGAGGTCCGCCGCACCGCGTTCCTGCTCTCGCTCCACACGCGGGAGCGGCTGCTCCAGGTCTTGCGGTCGCGCGATCCCGATTTGCAACGGCAGCTCGTTGAGCTGGCGAGCGCGGCAGACTCCACTCCCGGCGCGGCCGGGCCGGTGACGACCCCGGGCACCCAAGCCCCCACCCCCCCCAACCCCCCCTTATCAAGAGATCGTCCCGCTTTTAAGCGGCGTTGTCGCAAGGGGTTGCGACCTGCCCCTCGGCCGCTTTTCGCCGTTCGAGCGCCCGGACGGCCAGGAGGTTGTGCGCCAGC
>JAJPJC010000471.1 GCA_021324445.1 Isosphaeraceae bacterium | reverse complement strand
GATCAGATGCTCCGATGACCCAAATGCGCCAGGGCAATTTGAGGGCGGAACGGGTCGATTTCCCCTATTTTAACAGTCGTGGCGGGCGATTTGCAAAACTCCAGTAGTAGGATTCGTCGCCAGGGACGAGTTCTTCACGCGGTTCCATCGGCCAGTGACTCGAACTGGTTGATCCGGACCGCCATGTTAGGGAAACGGGCGATGATCTCCAGCTCTCCACCCATGGCCTCGATGGTGCTCCGCAGGGTGCTGAGGTAGATGTCGGTTCGGCGCTCCAGCTTGGAGACCGCCGCCTGCTTGATTCGCAGCTTCCGCGCGACTTCCTGTTGCGAGCGCTCACGCGCCTCTCTCAACTGGCGAAGCGCCGCCTCTTCGGCGATCAACTCGTCCGCGCGCTTCTTGATGGCCCGCTGCTCTTTCTTAGGTAGCTTGGCCAGATAATCATCAAGTTTGATGGCCATGGAGTTCCCTCACAATCCCAGCCCCTCCAGATGCCGCTTGAACCGCGCATCTGCGATCGGGATCTGCTTCTTGTACCAGCGTTTATCGCCCCGTTTATTGCCGCCCACCAGCAGGACGGCTGCCCGGTTCGGGTCGAATGCGAAGAGAATGCGCCACGGATCGCCCCGGAATTGGATGCAAAGCTCCTTCATGTTGCTGAATTCTGAGTCCTCGATCGTATCAACGTAGGGCCGCCCGAGTTGCGGTCCGCGTTCCCTCAACAACGCAGCACGAGCGAGGATCTCGCGCCGCAGCTCGGCTTCCAAGCCTCCGAGTCATTCGGCAAACCCGGGATCGAGCTGAACATCCCACTCCATCAACGATCCTATGCCGGCGCTCGGAAAGATTCCATCCGGCAAGCTCAACGCCCGTCAGCCAGTTGCTGAATGCTGAAACACCTCCGCCTCTCACCGCGCCGGATAAAGCGACGAGCTCGGCGCGCGGCGCCGCAGTCCCGAGCCGAGGGGGCGGTGCAGGGGGAGGGTCGGCCGGAACATCATCGTGATCGCCAGCGGGAGATACAGCATCACCAGCGCCCCGCCCTTGTCGAGGTACCAGAACTGGCTGGCCACCAGCAAGGCGCCGGAGAGGGCGATCAGCTCCGCGAGGTTCTTCTCGGCCGGCCAGAGCATCGTGACGATGACCAGGGCCACGTAGGCGATCAACACGGGGAGCCGATAGCTCGAGTCGATGCTGATCCAGAAGCTCCCGGACGACGGCGGCTCGAACTGGGGGAGCAAGCCGACCTCGGCGATGCTGCGGGCACCCAGGGCGCGCGCCCACTCCCCCAGACCCGGGACCCCGTGGCCCAACAGCGCGCAACCGATCGCCACAGCCACGGCCGCGACAATGAACCGCACGGCGCCTCGGCCCAGGTAGAACCCGAACCACAGCGCGATCAGCCCCAGGCAGGCGGGGATCCAGCCGGCCGCCAGTCCGATCAGCACGCCCGCCAGGACCGGCCGGCCGTGCCAGAAGACCGCCCCCACGATCAGCGCCGCGGCAATGAGCTGGCCGCTGTCGACCAGGGCCATGCGGGTGTAGGGCAGCAGCAGATAACACGCCGCCATCGCCATGCCCGTGATCGGCCGCTCGAAATGACGCCAGCCGATGGCCAGCAAGCCGAGCACCAGGGCCAGATGCGCCAGCACCGCCAGCACGCGCTGGACGATCACCTGCGGCAGTTCGTGCTTCAGCGACGAGGGCAGGGGGGCGATCTTGAGGACCTGCTCGACGGCCTTCTGGACCGCCGGATTCTCGGGGCCGGGGGCCATCGGCGGCCGGTCTTCCCGCCCCGACGGCTCGGCCGGGTTCCGCGCGGCCCCATCCTCGACGGGCAGGCTCACGGTCTCGGCCAGCAGCAGGCCCAGCAAGCCGACCGACAGGCATAACAGGCCGGAGGCGTTGAGGTTCGGCTCCAGCACCGGCCGGCGCGTCAACCCCAGGTCGAGCACGCAGCGGACCAGCCACAAGCCGGAGCCGAGGAACAGCCAGATGTAGGCACTCCAGGGGTGATTCCCGGGGTTGCCGACCAGCACCGACATCCCCGGCACCAGCACGAACAGCAGCACCAGGTCGAGGTTGCGTACGCTCCAGAACCGGCTGAACTTGAAGAATAAGGTGACGCACCCCAACAGCGACAAGAAGAGCCAGACCTCCGGGCTCAGACCCAAAGCGGCAACGAAACCGTTCACGGCAGCCTCGCTCGTCTGGGCCGGTCAGTCCGACTCGAAGGGGAGGGGGTCGCCAGCGAGCTGGCACAGCGCGTTGAGAGCCGCACGCTGCTCGGCTTCCTTCTTGTTGCGACCCCAGGCCGGGGCATAGTTCCGCGCGCCGATCCGGGCCGCGATCTTGAAACACTTGGAGTGGTCCGGCCCCTTCTCGTCCAGGAGCAGGTAGGCGGGGGTCGCGCCGAACTCGCGCTGCGCGACCTGTTACAGGTTGCTCTTGTAGTTCACGCCCCCATGCCCGACCGCCGCCGCGTCGATCTCCGGCTCGAGATGCCGGACGATGAACTGCCGGGCCGCCTCCATGCCGCCGTCGAGATAGACGGCCCCGATCAGGCTCTCGAAGACATCCCCCATCATCGACGAAGGGGTCTGATCGTGGGCCCCCATCCCCTTGCCCATGATCAAGAAGCGGTCGATCCCCAGCCGCTCCGAGATCTGGGCACAGGTCCGCCGTGAGACCACGATCGACTTGATCCGGGTCAGGTCGCCCTCGAGATAGTCGGGGAACTTACGGAACAACCGCTCGCAGACGATCGCCCCCAGGATCGCGTCGCCCAGGAACTCGAGCCGTTCATTCGACACCAGCCGATGGTTGGCCCCCGACGCATGCGTCAGCGCCTCGCGCAGCAGAGTCACGTCGCCGAAGCGGTAGCCGATGGCCTCCTGGCAGTCGGCCAACAATTGCCCATCATCGCCGTGTGTCGTCCGGGGCATGGTCGCACCGAGAAGGCGCCCAAGGAGTTGCGTTGCGGAACTGATAGACTATAGGCCCCCCCCAGGCTTGTCAACGGTCGCCGGAGGGATGGTCCCGCAGACCCGTCACCGCGGCCGAATCCCAACCACCGTCCCATCGCATGACTGCACGCTTACTTCCCCCGGGTGATGTCCTTCTGCAGGGCCTTCAAGGCCCTGCCGAGGGCTTTCGTGATCAGCGTGCCCTCCAATCGCCGCGTCAGGTCCCTGGTCGTGGGATGGTCCGGGGCGACCTCTCGGAGCATCTTGTGATAGCGGCGCGCCTGGTCCCAGTCCCCCTTGGCGAGGAAATACGAGGCCACCACCCCCATGAAACCGACGAACTCCGTGATGTGGAAGACCGTCCGCCCGGGATACAACATAGACAGATCATATTTATTATTAAAAATAATCGGGATTTCATCGAGCTTCCCCTGTCGGATGCACAACTCGGCGTAATTGAGCTTGGCGAAGAGGTAGTCCGGGTGCCGACGGTAGTTTTCCCGGGCGATCCGCTGGGCGTTCGCATTGTCGCCGGTCGCCTGATAGGCCGCGCACAGGAAGTTGGAAAGCTTGGCTACGTCCGGGTATCGCTCGAGCCAGCTCTCGAGCTCGGGGATGGCCTTGGCCGGCTCTGAGGTGGTCAGGTGGTACAGCCGTTCGGCCTGCTCCTCAACTTCGGGCGGCAGGACGTTGGGGGGGATGTCCTCCAGCGGCTCCGAGGTGATCTGATAGCTGATCAGCCGGACGACCCGGTCGGCTGCGGCGGACCGGCGCCGGGACGGGGAGCGCCGACTCGGTGGAATGCCTTTGCGCTTCGACATGGGGTGCTCCGTCTGGCGAGTTGGGTCGAGGGTCCGGGTCGAGCGGGTTGACTCAACCCGGCCCTACGGGGGTTTGGCGGCCGGATCGAGGTCAAGGGCCGTATGAGCGGCGCGGATGAAGGCGGCGACGGCCGCGCGATCCTTGCGGCCCGGTGCCGACTCGACGCCGCTGGCGACGTCGACCATCCAGGGCCGGGCGCGCGCGATCCGCTCGGCGACGTTCTGGGGCGTCAGGCCGCCGGCCAGGATCAGGCGGGGCAGGGGGGGGCGGCGATCAAGCAGGTCCTCGGAGATGGATGCGCCCGTGCCGCCGGCCTGGCCGGGCACGTAAGCGTCGATCAGGACCGCATCCGGTCGACGGCCCAGCGCCTCGGCCCGAGCCAGGTAGGCCGTCACCGTGTCCCAGTCCGTGCCCGGACCGATTCGAAAGGCCCGGACGATCCGGAATCGACTCAGGACCGGCAGGTCCTCGGGCGGTTCCTGCCCGTGCAACTGCACGATCCCCAGCCCCAGCCGGTCGGCCAGGTCGGCCACTTCCCAGGCCGGGCGGTCGACGAACACACCGACGGCGGCAGCCGAGGGGGGCAACCCGGCGAGGATCGCCGCAGCCACCTCCGGCGCGACCCGGCGCGGCGAGCGGGGATGGAAATTCAAGCCGATCCAGTCGGCACCGAGTTCGGCGCAGGCCACCGCGTCCGCGACGCTCGTCAGACCGCAGATCTTGACCCGGACGGCGGAATGCGACACGCGGAGGGCCTCTCGCCAGGCTGATCCGTTGCGCGGAGGTCCCGGCGGTCGGACGATCCGCCCGGCCCGGACCCGGACCCGCTCACGACGTGACCAGCTTGTCCAGCGACGCCTTGAACTTGGTCTCCGGGTTGACGCCGACCAGGCGGTCGACCTCTTTCCCCTGGTGGAAGACCAGCACGGTGGGAATGGCCGAGATCCGCAGGCTCCCCGGGGTCTCGGTGTTCTCGTCGGTATTCATCTTCCCGACTCGGACCTTGCCCTCATAGTCGCCCGCCAGCTTTTCGATGGTGGGGGCGAGCATCCGGCACGGTCCGCACCACGGTGCCCAGAAGTCGACCATGACCGGGATCGGCGAATCCAGGACCTCCGAGCTCCAGTTGCTGTCGGTGAACTCCCTCACACTGCCGGCCATGGTGGATGCCTCTTGGTACCACGGAAGTCGAAAAACAGCCGAAAGTTAACGCACGCGGCGGTCGTCGTCTCGCGGCCGTCCAGAGATGCAGGCATTATAAATTCGCCCGCTGCCGAGTCAACTTGGCGGCGGGTTGTGTGGGCCAGGTGGCCGCGGCTGGCCCGTGGCAGCCGCGGCCACCCGGCCCACCGTCCCCAGGGCGCGGTTCCCTTCAGTTCCGCTGGGGATCCGCCAGTTCCGCCTCGGCCAGATAGAGGAGCCGGCCACAACTCAGGCAGAAGGTCAGGGACTCGTCGTTGATCAGGTCGTTTCGCATCTGGGCCGTGACCGCCGTGAAGCAACCCAGGCAGGAGCCATCCTCGCAGGCGGCCAGGGCATCCGCGCCGTAGCGGGCGACGATCCGGCGATAGCGGTCGCGGAACGTCTCGGGGATGATTGTCTCGGCGGCCGTGATGGCGGTCTCCAGCTCCTGGAGCTGGGACTTGTGTGCCACCGCCTGCTCCTCGATCTGCTGCCGCAGCGCGGCGGTCTCACCGGCGACGCGCTTCACCTCGGCTTCCCGCCTGGCCACCTCGGCGGTCTGGGTCTCGATTGCCTCCAGTGCCAGCAGGATCTCCTCTTCGAGCTTGGCCCGGGCGGTCTGATCGTGCGCGATCTGGTTCTGGAGGGCCTTGTATTCTTCGTTCTTCCGGACCTGGTTGAGCTTGACCTTCAAGTCGTCGATCTTGGTCTCGAGGCCCTGGAGGGAGTGTTCATGTTTTTTGAGCTGGACCTTCGCGTCTTGAACGGCCTTGCGGGCGGCTTCGAGCTCGGCCTGGCGCGCCGCCAGGGCGGCCTGGCGCGCGGCGAGCCTCTTGGGTGCGGAGCTCAGGCGGTCGCGCAGCGCCCGGGCGCGCTGGTGGAGGTGGTGCAGGTCGCGTAGGTTCTCGGCAGTCGCAGCCATCCGTCACGCTCCTCCCTCCCCTGGGGGTGATGGTGATGATCGGCCGCCGGGCGGAGCGCGCCGGCTGCCCGACCGGCCGGGGTCCCGAGCCGCGACCGGCCGGATCCTGCTCCCCCTCCCGGGGGGTCGTGGGGCCGCCTCGGCGGCAGGCTCGGAGGCCGTGGGCGGGTCGACCGACCAAAAAAACCCCCGGCCGCTCGGGGCGTCCGGGGGTTGGCTGTCGGGTCAGCCGGTACTCTCGAGGAAGCCCTCGAGCTGCCGGCTCCGCACGGGGTGTTGCAGCTTCCGCACGGCCTTGGCCTCGATCTGGCGGACCCGCTCGCGGGTCACTTTGAAGATCCGGCCCACCTCCTCGAGAGTGTAGGTATAGCCGTCCCCCAGCCCGTAGCGGAGCTTGATGATCTCGCGCTCGCGGTAGGTCAACGTCTTGAGCACCTGGTCGATCTTCTCCTTGAGCATCTCCTGGGTGGCCGCGTTGATCGGGCTCTCGGCGGCCTCATCCTCGATGAAATCGCCGAAGTAGCTGTCCTCGCTCTCGCCGACGGGCCGGTCGAGGGAGATCGGGTGGCGGGAGATCTTCATGACCCGCCGGGTCTCCTCGACCGAGATGTTGGCCGCCCGGGCGGTCTCCTCGATGGTCGGCTCCCGGCCTTTCTCCTGGAGCAGCTTCTTGGAAACGTTGCGGAGCTTGGACATCGTCTCGATCATGTGCACCGGGATGCGGATGGTCCGGGCCTGATCGGCGATGGCGCGGGTGATGGCCTGGCGGATCCACCAGGTCGCGTAGGTGCTGAACTTGTAGCCGCGGCGATACTCATACTTGTCCACGGCCCGCATCAAGCCGGTGTTCCCCTCCTGGATCAAG